>JANINR010000014.1 GCA_024508915.1 Lysobacteraceae bacterium
TTCGCCGCGCGCGGCCCGCTGGCGCAGGTGATGCGGCGCGCCGAGGCGTCGGCCGCCGCCGGCGCCTGCACGCCGCGCCAGCTCGCGGAGCTGTGGATCTGGGCGGGGTACCTGCAACACGTCCGCGGCTATCGGTCGTCGTCGACGGTGGCGCAGTACGTGCGCTCGGTGGGGAGGCTGCTGGAGTGGGCCGTCCGCACGGGACGCGACTTCACCGCGCTGGAGCCTGCCGATTTCGACAGCTGGCAGCAGTGGCTCGCGCTGGAGTTGCGGCATCGGGCGCGGTGGCGGATGCGCCAGGTCGTGGCGGTGCGCGGGTTCTACGGCTGGCGCGAAACGCGCGGGCTCGGCGCCAACCTGGCCGCCGACCTGCGTGGCCCGCGCGAGCCGATCGGCATGCCGAAGAAGTACACCCAGCACCAGCTGCGCGGGATGCTCGCGGCGGCCACGTCCGGCGCGCAGCCGCTGCTGCAGCTTCGCGACCTGGCGATGCTGCTGTTCCTGCTGGCCACCGGCGCGCGCCGCGAGGAAGTCAGCAACACCAACATCCGCGACCTCGAGCTTAGCCAACGCACCGGGCTGGTGCGCATCCACGGCAAGGGCGCGAAGGAACGCGAGGTTCCGTTCGAAGGGCCCGCGGTGGAGGCGATGCGCGAGTGGCTGCTGCAGCGCCAGGCGGCGCCGTTCGAATGCGACCCGGAGGCGGTGTTCGTCGGCACGGCAGGCATCGGGCGCGGGCACCGCCTGATGCCGCGCAGCATCGAGCGGCGGGTCGGCATGTACGCGCGCGCGGCGGGGATGCGGGACTGGGGCGTGCATCGCTTCCGCGTGACGTTCGCGACGCTGCTGTACGACGACGGCGTGGGCTTGGAAGAGATCCGCCTGCTGATGGGCCACGAATCGATCGAAACCACGCGGCGCTACATCTCCGTGAGCGAGCGCATGCGCAAGACCCGGCTTGGGGCAGACGTGCAACACGGGTTGCTGGGGACCAAGCCGACAGGCCAACCGCGCTGGATGCGCGCCGTACTGGGAGAGGGGAAGTGAACGGGGGACGACGCGAGCAACGCGATCCGCGCTTCGGGCAGGGCAGCGAGCCGCCTACCGACTTCGAGGTCGAGCTGATCATGGAGCAGGACGGGATCGACGACGTCTGGCTCGAGGTCGGGAAGGACATCGGCGCCGACGCGCTGTTCCGCCTGCTCGGCAGGATCGGCGGCGAGATCGTGTCGGTGCCGACGCGCCAGAGCTTCGTGCGGCGGCTGTACATTCCGCGCCGGGACCAGGAGATCGTGGCGGACCTGCAGCGCCGCGTGCCGGTCCATCGCCTGGCCGTGAAGCACCACCTCTCGCCGGATTCGATCCTGAAAGCCCGCCGCCGCGTTTTAAGGACACGCGGGCGTCGCCGGTGATACCCATGCCGCGATGAGTGAATCCGACGACAACCTGCCCGCGCCGGCGGCAGCGGCCGAGCCCGCGAAGCGGAAAGGCCGCGGCCGGCCGCCCTTCAGCGAGAAGCCGCCCACCGAGGCGGAGCTGCAGCAGCGCCGCGATCGTGCGGCGCTGAGCACTGGGCCGCGCACCGAAGAGGGAAAGACGCGCAGCAGCCGCAATGCCTGGAAACACGGCATGAACAGCGCCGCGGCGCGCGTGACGTTCGCGCAGTCTGGCGCCGCGGCCATGGCGCAGGTGTTCGGCAAGCCATGCGTGAAGACGTGCCCGATGCACCCGGACAACCCGAACGTCGAGACGCCGTGCTCGCTGGTGCTCGATGGGCTGACCCGCGCCGGCAGCAACTGCCTGGACAAGTCGGTTTACGTCGCCGCGATCGCCGCGCTCACCGATGCGATGGAAAACAACGAACTGGGCGGCGTGCACGCCATGCTCGCCGCCGAGGGCGCGAAAGTGATGCAGCTGCTGCACGAGCTGATGTCGGAGATCACGACCAAGGGCCTGATGGTCCCGGTGCCGATGGTCACGAAGGACGGCCGCATCGTCCGCGACGAGATGGATCTTCCGGTCATCGCCGACTACAAGCCCAACCCGATGATCCCGGCCTACGTGAAGCTGCTCGGCGACTTCGGCATTTCACTGCCGGAGATGCTGGCCACGCCGCAGTCGGTCAACCGCGCGAAGACGGGCGAGAAGGCGGCCGACACGTTCCAGTCGATGCTCGGCGGGATCATGGGCCGCACGCAGAAAGCCAAGCAGCAACGGCCTGCAATCGAGCACGATCCATGAAGGCCAAGATCGCCACCGACGGTACTGGCAGGTTCTACGGCATCCGCTTCAACTGCCCGTGTGGCCACTGTGGCGCGATCGTGCTGCCGGTGAAGTGGACGCCAGAGGGAATGGAGCGGTCCGAGCACCTCGCCGAGCGTCCAATCTGGGGGTTCAACGGCGACATGGATCGCCCCACGTTCACGCCGTCGGTGCTGCACCGAAGCGGGCACTACGCCAAAGGGCTGGACGGCCCAGACCCGGCCGGGTGCGCGTGCAACTTCAGCGAGCGGTATCCAGACGAGGAACCGTGGGCATGGCCTTGTGGCATCTGCCACAGCTTCGTCACCGACGGCCGCATCCAGTTCCTGAGTGATTGCACGCATGCGCTCGCAGGCCAGACCGTGGAACTGCCAGAGTTGTCGGAGGCAGAGTGAAGCGAACGCCCGACATCGAGCGGCAGATGCTGGACCGGGGCGTGTACGCCCCGGACGAGTTCGATGCCTGGCTCGCCGGCAACGGCTGGTCGTGGGGCGCGCTCGAGCGCGGCGCCTACGACGTGTCGCTCGACGAGGCGCTGCTCGCGTTCACCGTGGAAGACCCGGTGCGGTTCTGCGAGACGTTCATGGTCGAGGCCAACGGCGACCCCTACCGGCTGTTCGACTACCAGAAGCCGAGCATCCGCAGCTGGGATCAAGACGTGGTGCACGAGGACGGCGCCGAGGTCGGCAAGACGCGCGAGATCGCCGCGTTGCTGCTGTGGGGCCACATCACCGGATTCGGCGGAACGTTCGCCAACCCGAGCAGCCTGGTGGTGGCGCCGCAGCAGATCTTCCTCAACGAGATCATCGACGCGATCGAGCGCCAGCTCGGCGTGTTCAAGTCGCTGCCAGGCGAGAGCCTGCTGAAGCAGTCGTGGCTGGAGCCGCGGCGCACCCCGCACACGCAACTGCGCTTCCGCTGCCTGAACCCGGCCCACCCAGACAAGCCGACGCTGGCCACGGTCGACTTCCGGCCTGCGGGCCACGACGGCGAGGCCTTCCGTGGCGTCCACGTCAACGCGCTCGCGCTGGTGGACGAGGCGGCGAAGATGAAGGCGAAGGTGCAGTGGACGGAGTTCTACCGCGCCATGATGCCGGGCTGCCACATGCGCGCCTACAGCGTACCGGACGGTGATCGCAACACGGAGTTCTACCGGCTGTGCGCGGAGGCGCGCGTCGGCCTGCGCCAGGGGGAGCGCGGGTTCCGCAAGTTCCACTGGCCGAAGACGATCATGCCCGCGCCGTTCTGGAGCGAGGAACGCGACGCGCACTTCGTCAAGCTCTACGGCGGGCGCGCGACGCCGGGCTACCAGCGCAACGTGCTGGGCCTGTGGGGCGACGCCGAAGACCCGGTGTTCCGCTGGGACCAGCTGCTGCCCAACGTGGTGGAACTGCCCGACTACCGCCGCATCGTCCTGGTCGCGAACCCCGACCACGACGCGCTCGAGTTCGGCGTCAACCGCATCCAGCTCGAGATCACGGAAGGCCGCAAGAGCGGCCACGCCGTGCAGCTCACCGACAGCGCCGTCGACCTGTCCCCGCTGATCGGCAAGGATGACGAGGCCCGCCGCGCGCACTGGGCGGACCTGCTCGCGCCATGGCTTACGCACATCGACCCGCGCGGCGTGTTCTGGGCCGGCGCCGACCTGGGCGAGCGCAACGACCCCACCGAGATCATCGTGAGCGAAGAGGTCGGCGGGGAGCTGCGCGACGTGCTGCGCGTGAAGGCCAGCGGCCTGCCGTACCACGCGCAGACCGAGCTGATCTACCAGATCGACCGCGCCTTCGGCCAGCGCCCCGGCTGGGGCGTCGACCTCGGCAGCGCCGGCACGGCCGTGGTCAAGGATCTGCACAACCTCGACCGCTACGACGACGCGCACTTCGAGGACCGCCTGGTCGGCTTCCACTTCCAGGAGGCGGTGGAGTGCACCGGCGAGGATGGCGAGTCGCTGGTCGTCGCCAACGAGAAGGGCGAGGACGAGATCTTGCGCGCCCCCGCAAAGCACTGGGCCACGCAGTGCATCGTCGCGCGCCTGCAACAGCGCGGCTACCGCATGGCCTACGACGGCGACGTGCTGAACGACTACACCAGCCATACCGCGCGCCAGGGCGCGAAATGGCCGATCTACGGCAAGAGCAACGACCACACCATCGACGCCCGCCGCCAGCAGATGCTGTGCAAACTGCGGTCCGTCGAGGCCACCGAGCCCGACGTCTTCAGCGCGGGCGCCATGAGCAGGAACGCCGCATGAACCTCAATCCGTACAAGCCGCTTCGCGCCGCATTCAAGTCCCTCCGTATCTCGGTCGCGAAGGCCACCGGCGGCGCCATCCTCAACGCCACGCGCGAGAGCGAGGCGCTCGGCCCCTTCCAGGCGGCGCTCGGCAGCTACGTGCCGCGGCAGGTCAACCCCTGGCTGTACGAGGCGATCCGCGAAGCCGTGCCGATGATCGACGGCGCCATCGCCACGCTGGTCACCATGGACGGCATCGTGCGCGTCAAGGGCAAGAACGCGAAACTGGTGAACGAAATCCGGGAGTGGATGGAGACAGTCCGCGTCGGCGACAAGCAGCGCGGCCTTCAGGCGTTCTACGTCGGCCAGGGCAACGAGCAATACGAGCAGGGGTTTTCGATTGGCGAATGGGTTCCCAGCAGCGACGGCCGCGACATCGCGCAGCTGCGCGTGGCGGACAGCAAGGGCGTCCTGTTTGCGCGCGTGGATGACGGCCTGCAGACCTGGTATCGCGCCCCCGGCAAGCCTTCCGGCCAGCGCGGCGACGGCACCGACACCGTCGAGACGCTGCTGCGCCGCACGTTCAACGTCCAGCCGACCAGCCTGCTGGAGAAGGGCTACGTGCGGGTGGACCCGGAGCGCGAGGTCTACACCGTCAACGAGCCTGAGGCCGACAACCCCTACGGCACCAGCAAGATGCGCTCGCTGGAGTTCAACGCGCAGGTGCTGGTGAAGATCGTCAACGCGATGGCCCGCACGTGGGAACGCTACGGCGATCCACCGCTGCACTTGAGCTACAAGACGAAGAACCCCAAGGTCTCGCAGACCGAACTGGATCGGCGCAAAGCCATCCTTGCCACAGAGCTGGCGGCGGTGCTGAGCGCCAAGGCAAAGGGCAACAGCACCGATTTCGTCACAGCTGTCGGCATGAACGACGAGCTGGCGATCAGTGTCATCGGGGCGCTGGGCATCGCGCTGGACCCGGAGTCGCCGACCAAGCTGGTGAACGATCAGATCCTCGCCAAGTTCAGCATGCCCGGGTGGCTGCTGGGGCTGGACGGCGGCGCCGGCGGCCAGGCCGAGCGCCAATCGGAGATGGTGCTGCAGGCCAGCCGCACCCGCTTCGAACTGCGCAAGCCCGGCCTGACGCACCTGGTCGCCACCGTGCTGCGGCTGCGCGGCCGCACGTGGAGCCCGGGCGACTGGGAACTCGAGCAGGAGCTGCCGAGCCTGCAGGACATGATGAAGATCGCCCAGGCGAACTTCCTCAACGCGCAGGCGGCCATGGTCGGGCAGGGCAACAACACCCCTGCGCCGAAGGGGATCGACAACAACCTGCGCCACCCGCGGGAGCCTGGTCGCCGGAAGTCAGGCGCCAAGGCCGCAGGGGACGACGACGAAGGCGAACCATGGGCGCAGGACGGCGACGCACTGTCGCGCATCGAGCGTGCCGGCATCCGCGGCCAGCTGGCACTGTGGCGTGAGCTGGCGGCCGATGCGCTGGAGCTGATCGGCTTCAGCGTCGTGCGCGGCCACGTGCAGCCGCGCGACCCGGCCGCCGACGCCTGGGCGTTCGACCACAACCAAACCGCTGCGCTCGGCGCCGCCGGCGATCGCTTCGTCAACCGCAGCCTGGCCGACGACGCGCCGATTCCCGCCGCCGTGGCCGATGCGTTCGACCGCGGGCTGGTCAACGCCGCGGCCGAGCTGGGCCTGAGCGTGGACGGCGCCATCGCCGAGCAGTTCGCCCAGATGCGCGACCAGCTGCGCAGCCGCGGCGGCGAACTGATCCGCAGCGCCACCGGCCGCGCCTACCGCGATCGCGTCATCGGCGAACTCTCCAGCGGCGCCTACGACGGCATGAATCCCACCGCCGTCGCCAAGCTGCTGGAGGACAAGTTCGGCGCGGGCGACTACGACTGGGAGCGCCTCACCCGCAGCGAGATGGCGATCGCGCAGAGCCGCGGAAAGGAGGAGCAGTTCAAGGCCAACGGCACGGAGCTGTACGACTACACGACCGCCGGAGACGACCGCGTCAGCGAGATCTGTCAGGAGCTGGCCGAGCGCGGACCGTACCCGGTCGGCGGCGCCGGCTCGCCGATCCCCGTCGTCGACAGTCATCCCAACTGCCGGTGCTCGATCACCCCGCACGTCGAGTGATTGCCGCGCGGGTTTAAGGACAGTCGGCAGCGTGGTCGCGTAAACAGCAGCCTCCGAAGGCACCACGCAGTGCACTTTTCAGGAGGCTGGCGATGAAGCAGGACGAGCTCAAGGCGATCCAGGCGGGCACGGTGGACGAGGTTCACAAGGCCGTCGGCGGCATCAAGGATGCGGCCGACCTCGACGCGCTCCGCAAGCTGGAAGAGGCCGATGGCTCGCCGCGCAAGGGCGTCCTCGACGCGCTCGACGCCCGTGCCGCCGAGCTGGCGGCGGAAGCCCCGCCGGCGGCGCCCGGCGCCAAGGCCGCGGCGAAGGCGAGCAAGGCCGACAACGCCGCCGACAAGTCCGAGAAGGCGTGGCAGGCGCGCGACTACGACGGCCCGCTGACGGGCGACCAGGCCGCGTGGCGCAACGCCCACCTCAAGCCGGTCGAGAAGGTCGTCACGAAGTGACCGAGTCGCGCACCAAGCAGTTCCGTGCGGTCGGCAAGGCGTCGGGTGTCCCCGACGCCGCCCAGCTGGCGGCCATCCGCCGCTACACGCTGGACGAGATCCCCGCCGAGCAGCTCGTGGTGCGCGAGTACGCGCTGGCGCACAACGCCATCGACCGCGACAACGAGTGCTTCGACGAGCCGTTCCTCGCCCAGCTGGCCACCACGCTGCAGGGCAAGGGCGTCTACATCACCCACCCCACCGGCTGGACGTCGGACGGCGGCCCGGCCGAGGGCCGCGTGTACGAGACCCGCGTCGAGCGCATGTCGCTGGACGCCGCGCGCACCCTGCTGCGCGAGCCGAACCTGACGCTGCCGCCGGACCGCACCGAGGCCGAGGTGATGTTCGCCGCGGCGTACTACGTGCGCACCGACGAGAACAGCGCGTTCCTCGCCAAGCACGCCGCCGGCATCGTCGGCGACGTCTCGGTCGGCTTCACCGCCAAGAACCCGCCGGTGCGCGTCCTCGACGCGGCCGGCATCGAACTCAACGTCTGGCGCTGGAAGGCGCCGGGCGAAGCCCTGGAAATGTCGCTGGTCTGGCTGGGGGCGCAGCCAGGCGCACGCGCCGTGAAATCCGCCCGCAACGAGGCTTCCGACATGGACCCGAACGACAAGACCCCGACCGCCGACCAGCAGCGCATCAAGACGCTGGAAGGCGAAGTCTCCAAGGCGGCCTCCACCGTCGCGAAGCACGAGGCGCTGAAGACCGCGCTCGGCGAAGCGAACGCGGCGCTGCTCGACAACCCGACCGAGCTGGTCGCGCTGGTCACCGCCGGCAAGGCGCACCGCGACGGCCTGGTCGCCACGCTGATCGCCAACGACCGCACCAAGGGTGCGCTCGGCGACGACGAGGCCGCGGTCTCCGCCGCGCGCAGCGAGTACGCCGCGATGCCGATCGGCGCGCTGGAGCGCCTGGCCAAGCACGCGACTCCGGCCGCCGCGCCGGCGGCGCCGGCCACGGCCAGCGGCGACCCGAACGGCGCCACCGCGCCCGGCGGCACCAAGGGTGCGGCCGACGGCGTCTTCACCAACCCCCTGATCGCTTCCTGAGGCCGCCGCCATGCAGATCGTCTCGCCCTCCGTCCGCGTCAAGAACATCGGCTTCGCCCACACCGCGGCCACCGTCGCGCTGACGGCCATCCTGATCAACGCGCACGTCTTCATCCCGCTCAACACGGCGGACGCCGACGAGCGCAACGCGTTCGTGTACGACTCCGAGATCGACGCCGCTCCGACCGACACCGGCGCCGCCTGGGCGGTGGGCGACAAGATCTACTGGGACAACACCAACAAGGTGTTCACCAAGACGGCCACCAGCAACACGCTGGTCGGCTATGCGCTCGAGGCCAAGGGCTCGAGCGCCGCGGTGAGCGGCCTGATCGCCTTCAACTCCTTCGCCGCCTGAGGCCAACGCAATGAACGCATTCTCCAACTTCGGGCAGCTCAGCACCCTGAGCGGCGACGCGCAGATGAAGGCGCTGGCCCAGGCCGTCAACATGGAGCTCGGCCTGGTCAACGACTACATCGCCGTGCAGGGTGGCAAGTCCGCCGGCGTCGGCGTGCTGCTGCCCAGCGGCAAGCAGCGCGAGTCGAACGTCACCGTCGATTCGGTCAAGGCCTACCTCGGCCGCAAGTACGTGACGCCCAGCGACACGCCGGAGCTGGCGGCCGGTGCTGCGCGGGTGCAGTCCTACTTCCACACGAACATGCCCGAGATCGACCTGGGCTGGACGAACCTGTTCACTTACATCGACATGCGCAACAGCGTGCAGTCGAGCTTCGACATCCTCGACACCAGCGCCGGCGTCAGCTTCGAGCAGAAGGCGCCGGGCGAAGAGGTGAAGATCCGTCGCGGCATCAGCGAGGCGAAGACCACGGTCCCGTACGTGACCTACGCCGACGGCATCGGCATCCTCGACGACTGGCTGCGCTTCCAGAACTACTGGAGCATCGAGCAGGCGGTCACCGAGTTCCGCGCCAAGGCATGGGACAAGCAGGCCGAGATCCACTATGGGCTGCTGACCGCGCAGAGCACCGCGATCGACGTGGCGTTCGACACCGACGACACCAAGACCTTCAACAAGGCGGCCGGCGCGCTGTTCCGTGCCGTGCGCAGCAGCGGCTACGCCGTGGGCCAGAACGCCGGCCTGTGGATCGTGACCAGCCCGGAGCAGGTCGGCCGGGTGCTGAAGATGCTGGAGGCCACCAAGGGCAGCCTGGTCGTCGGCTACAACGCCAACGCGCAGCCGATCGCCTACAACGTCGCCGGCATCATCAGCACCACCTACGTGAGCGCCGCCGACACCGGCTACTACCTGGTGCTGCCGGGCCGCAAGATGCAGCGCGCCAACTGGATGGACCTGTCCATCGAGTCGAACCGCGACATCTACAAGCGCGCGCAGGACTGGGTCGGCACGATGCAGTTCAACGCCGCGATCGGCGACACGGCGCAGGTGCGTCGCGTGAAGTTCGCCTGATCGTCGAACGTGGGCTGACAACGGGGAGACTCCGAAGCGCCCCGGCACCCGTCCGGGGCGCTTCGTCTAAGACATGGGCAAGGCCGCAGCACAAGACCTGATCGACGCCGGCTTCCGCGCGGAGCAGTACGGCACGCCGGCCGATTTCAGCGCCTACGTCACCGCCATCCTGGTCGACGCCAGCACGTGGGCCAGCGCTGCCGTGGGCACCACGACCTACGCGAACGCCGCGGGCCTGTCGCTGCTGAACCTCAAGCGCGCCGAGATCGCGTTCGCCAAGGCCGAGTTGTGGCGCCGGCGTGCCGCCTTCATCGACGCGAATGCCGAGTCCGCGCTGGAGACGGCGAACCTCGCCTACCTCAACCGACGCGAGTACCTCGCGCAGGCCACCGCGGCGGACGACGAGGCGCAGCGCTACATCGACCTGGTCCTCTCCGGCGGCGACGCGCTGGCCACGGTCGGCGGCATCGCCATGGGCTACGCCGAGACCGGCCCGTTCCCGGTGACGCCGCAATGATCGGCGTCCAGCACAATGTCGGCCAGCTGTCGCCGCAGCTGCGGCGTCGCGCGGCGGCCATGCCCGCCGCGTTGCGCGCCGGCCTGCGGCGCATCGGCGACAAGGTCGAGCGCGGGATGAACCGCAACCTCAGCGGCGGCGGCGCGCCCGGCAGCTACCCGGTGCCGCGGCGCACGGGCCACCTGGCGCGCAGCGGGGGCAACCGCGTCGGCGACCGTGAGGTAGTCGTGTTCAACAGCGCCCTGTACGCCGGCGCCATCCATGAAGGCTTCCACCCCTACGGCAACCCGAACGCGCCGCGCTACCCGGGCCGTCCGTTCCTCGCCGATGCCGCTGCCGCGGCCGACCCCGTGGCCGAGATCGCCGACCAGCTGGAGCGTCTGCCGTGAGCGAGCAGCCGTTCCAGGGGCTGAAGGCGGAGCTCGCCGTGCTGCTGGTGGGCGAAGCCGACTTCGTCGCGGAGCTGGCCGCGCTCGGCCTGCAGCGCAACGGCGAGCTCACGGCGCCGACGAAGGTGCTGAAGGGCTTCCGCCCGCTGGCCTCGCTCGGCCAGGAGAACTACCCCTGCTGGGTGCTGGAAAGCGGCGACGACCAGCTCACCGAGGAAGCCATCGGTAGCCAGCGCCAGATCTACGAGAGCGAGATCCTGCTCTCGCTGGTCTGGCACCAGCAGGATCGTGACACCGCCGTCGACCAGCGCGACGCGTTGCTGCCCGCGCTGGTGCGCCTGCTGCTCCGCAACCCGGTGCTGTCGAGCTGCGGCATGCGCGTCGACGCGCGCGGCAACGACCGCAACGCCAACCATCCCACCCACGTGGCCACGTTCCGCCTGCTGGCGGACGTGACCATCGATCGATGAGGCCCGCCATGAAGCCGACCCCCGTTCCCCGTGAAACATCCGCCGCCGGCGACGGCCTGATCGGCGTCGTGCTGCCGAAGGAGAAGGCGCCCGGCATCGTGGCCGTCGGCTCCATGAAGCCCGGCCAGGTCTACCGCGTGGCACCCGCGGAGGCGCTGCGCCTGACGACGGCCAAGCGCTTCGACTACGAGACCGACGAGGACCGCAAGCGCGTGATCGCCTACGAAGCCTCGCTCGCGCCGCCGCCTGCCGCCGAACCTGCTGCCGCGCCTGCGGCCGCCACCGACACCACCGAGGACTGAGCCATGGGCAACGCGACCGGCGCACTCACCAAGATCGCGGCTTTCACCGAGACGGCGTTCAACACCACGCCCGGCTCGCCGGACGGCCGCCTGCTCGCCGTGCAGTCCTTCGGCCTGAAGGCCGCGGAGGATCGCAGCACGGACCCCACGCTCAGCGGCTACCGCGGCCAGGCGCGCACCACCGCCGATCGTCGCAACGTCGCCGGCGCCATCCAGGTCTCCGTCGCCCCCGAGGACATCGGGTTCTGGCTGACGCACCTGATCGGCAAGCCGACCGTCACCGGCACCGGCCCATACACCCACTCCTTCGCGGTCGACCCGACCGGCGCGGGCGCGTTGCCCGCTGGCGCGCTGTTCGAAACCGACTTCGGCGCCGGCATCTCCACGCCCGGCCGGTACGTGCGCTACAGCGGCTGCCGCCTCAACCAGGCGACGCTGCAGGTGCCGTCCAGCGGTCATCCCACGCTGAGCATGGACTGGCTCGGGGCCAACTTCGATGCCGACGAAAGCAGCGCGCTGGACAGCACCCTCACCGACACCGGCCACAAGGCCTGGAACGCGAAGCAGGTCGCGCTGGAGCTGGACGACGGCGCCACGTCCGTGTGCTTCGAGTCCTTCAGCATGGTGTTCGGCAACGACCTCGACGCCGACCGCTACTGCGTCGGCAATGGCGGTGTCCGCCACGACCTGCCCGAGGGCCAGTTCATCGCGACGGGGCAGGGCACCATCTACTTCGACACCGCGGCGCTGATGAACAAGGCGCTCAACGACACCGACGCCAAGATCAAGGTGACGCTGTCGCGCGGCGATGGCCTCGGCTCCGCCGGCAACGAGTCGCTGGTGATCACCATCCCGCTCGCGGTGTTCGCGGCCAACACGCCGTCGATCGACGGGCCCAAGGGCCTGAAGCTCGACGCGAACTGGACGGCCCACCGCAGCACCGGCGAGATCGGCATCACCGCCGTGCTGAAGAACGCCCTGGCCGCGGTCTACTGAGGAGCTGCCCATGTTCCGATTTGCCGACAAGGGCAAGGTGTTCTGGCCCGTGGAATTGCGCCAGTCCAACGAGGCGGGCGACGCGGTCGAAGAGGTGACGGTCCACTTTGCCTACACCTTGCTGCCGCGCACGGAGCTGCGCGCGCGCGAGAAGCGCGGCGTCGTTGCGGCGGTCAACCGCCTGGTCGAGATGGAGGGGCCGCGTACCCCGGACGACCTGATCGCGGCGTTCGATGCCACGGTCCAGCGCGAGGATGGCGACGTCGAGTTCCTGCTCGATCACATCAGCGACTGGCGCGGAATCGCCGACGAGGATGAGGCGATCGAGTTCAGCCGCGAGCGGCTCGAGGCGCTGCTGCAGTTCGATGTTTACTTCAAGCCCGTCATGGCCGGGCTGCTCGCAGCCAGCCGGAGCGGCCCCGCAAAAAACTCACAGCCTGGGTCCGGTGGTACGCCGGCGCCGGCCCAGGCCTGAGTGGGGAACGGCTGTGGGACATCGAGGGCCGCTTCCCGGACCTCACGTCGGCCTATTGCGGCTGCGACAGCGGCACCTGCGACGGTACCCGGTGCGACACCATCCGGCCGCGCCTGCTGCCAGAGAACGCGGCGGTCGTGACCGCATGGGTGGAGCACGCGCAGACACAGTGGCGAACCTCGGCGACAGGGCTTCGCACCGGCCTGGCGTACGGCTCCGTCCTGGCGAGCCTGCGGCACGCGTACCCCCGCAAGCCCGCGCGCAGGCGGCGCCTGTACGCCGGCATCCAGGTGATCGAGGCAGCGATGCTGGGGGCGCAGCGCGAGTGGGTGTCGTCGCGCATGGGGGAGCGGACTGATGGGCGCGGCTAAGTCCTCCACGCTGCAGGTCAAGTTCATCGTCGACGGCGACGGCAAGGTCGTCGCTGCCTTCAACGGCATGGAGTCCGGTGCCGACAAGAGCAGCAAGGCGATCGACAACCTGAGCAAGGAGCTGCTCACCCTCAACGAACGCCTCGACAAGAATGCCGCGAAGAGCAACCAGCTTGGGCGCGATCGCGCCGTGCTGGATGCCGCCCTCAAGAACGGGCTGATCACGCAGGAGCAGCACAACCGCCTGCTGCGGCAGTCCGTGGATCGATACAGCGAGGTCGCGGCGAAGGCGAGGATCGCTGGCGCGGTGATCGGCACGGTGTTCGTGGCCGGGCTGACGGCCGTCTTCCGCGCCACCGCCGACGCGGAAAAGGTGCAGGCGCAGCTCGAGGCGCGCATCCGCAGCACCCGCGGCGCGGCCGGGCTCAGCGTCAAAGAGCTCAACGACATGGCCGCTGCGCTGCAGCAGGTCACCACGTTCGACGACGAGTCGATCGGCGAAGCCCAGGCGCTGCTGCTAACCTTCACGAAGATCGGCCACGACGTGTTCCCGCGCGCGACCACGGCCGTGCTGGACACCGCCACCGCGATGGGGACGGACCTCAAGTCCGCGGCGATCCAGGTCGGCAAGGCGCTGAACGACCCGATCCTCGGCGTCGCCGCGCTGACGCGCGTCGGCGTGCAGTTCAACGAACAGCAGAAGGCGCTGATCAAGACCCTGGTCGAGAGCGGCCACGTCCAGCAGGCGCAGGGCATCATCCTCACCGAGCTCGAGACGCAGATGGGCGGCGCCGCAACGGCGGCGCGCGACACGCTCGGCGGGGCGCTGGAGGGGCTGAAGAACGATTTCGAGAACCTGCTGGAGGGCGACAGCGGGAGCGCTGGCGTGCGCGGCGTCACCGAATCGATTCGGGAGATGTCGGCCACGCTCAACGATCCCGCGGTCAAGCAGGGGTTCGCGACGATCACCGAGGGCATCCTCGACGTCTCGACGGAGATCCTGAAGGGCATCGGCCTGCTGGGCCAGTACATCGGCAAGTACAACGAAATTGCCGACATCGGCAGCGGCGCGATCCCGCTCCGACAGGCGTCCGACGCGGGGCTGCAGAACCGCCTCAATGCGGTCGGCCGCACCCTGTCCAACCTGCAGCGCGGCAGCGTCCTCGGCAACATGGAGGCGCTGTATGGCCAGGACAGCGCGCTCACCGCGTCGGATCTGCTGCGCACCTCGGGCAGCGTCCAGGAGCGGCTGAAGGCGGAGCGCACGCGGATCATCCGCGAGATGACGAACCGCAACCGCGCCGCCGCCGGCATGCAGCCGCTGGGCGTGCCGGCCGCGCTTGATCTCGGCGCCGCCATCTCCGGGCTCGGCAAGCCCTTCAGCATGGTCGGGCCGGCGCCTTTCCGTCTCACCGATTTCAGCGCACCCACGCCGGACGACCCTGACAAGGCGAAGGCCGCGGCAGCCAAGGCATTGGCCGCCGCGCAGAAGGCTGCGGCCGCGGCGGCCAGGGAGCGGGCCAAGGCAGAGCGCGAGCTGCGCGAAGAAGTCGAGAAGGTGGTGGCGGCGCACGATCAGTTCACCACGAGCGCAGAGGATCTGCGGGCGGAGCTGGAGGGCCCGCTGGCGCAAGCGCAGCTGGCGTACAACCGGCAGCTCGCGGAGTTCCGCGACCTGGCCAAGCGCGGCGAGATCAGCGCCACCGACTTGGCCGCCGCGGAGCGCGATCTTGCCGAGCAACACGAGCGCGAGGCAGATGCCATCCGCAAGCGCCTCGACCCGGCGGCGGATCTGATCAAGCAGCTGGACGATGAATTGCGGCTGCGCACCCTGAACAACGCCGAGGCGCGCGCCGCGATCGACCTCGCCAACCTCTCCGTGCCGGCGACCAAGGCCGAGGCAGCGGCCATCGTGGACCGTTACCGCGCGCTCCAGGCGCAGGCGGAAACCGCCGATGCGATGGACGCGTTCCGCGACTCTTCGAAGCATGCGTGGCTGGAGTTCGCCACCGGCGCCAAGAGCGCCGGCGATGCCGCCAAGGATTTCTTCAACGACCTCGCCGGCGAGCTGCTGCGGCTGTTTACCGATCGCGCATGGGAGCAGCTGTTCGGTTCCCAGGGGAGCGTCAATGGCGGCAGCGCCGGCGGCGGTCTGGCGTCACTCGCCGGCCTGATCTTCGGCGGGCGGGGCAGCAGCAATGCTGGACTCACCGAGGAGCAGATGTACGCCAAGAGTGTATCGGCCGGCGGCCTCACCGGCGGCGGTTCTGGCGGCGGGTTCTGGAGCACGCTCGCGGGGTTCTTCGGCGCCATCTTCGGCGGCAACCGCGCCGCCGGCGGCGAGACGCTGGCGCGGCACTTCTACCGCGTCAACGAGCAGCAGCCCGAACTGCTGGAGTACGACGGCCAGACCCTGCTGATGATGGGCAGCCGTGGCGGCCGCGTGCGCCCGATGCAGCCGGCGATGGCGGGCGGCAACACCTACAACATCAGCGTCGGCGTCGAGGGCCGCGTCGACCGGCGCACGCGATCGCAGATCGCGGCCGAGATCGAGCAGCAGTCGCGCCGCGCTCGGGGGCGTAACGGATGAGCACCGACTTCATCGACTGGCGCCTCAGCGACAAGGTGTCCTACGGCTTCGCCGGCGGGCCGCGCTGGAGCACGCGGTCGACGCCGATGCGCAACGGCCACGACCGCCGCAACGGCGAGTGGACGATGCCGCTGCACGAGTACCAGGCCGACTACACGCTGCTGAAGGAAGAGCTGCAGGACGAGCTGCTGCACGCGCTGTGGGTGGCGCGCGGCAAGCTGCGCGCCTTCCGGTTCAAGGACTGGAACGACTACCAGGTGAGCCAGGCGGAGGGGGCGCTGGCCGCGCCGGCGACGAACATCACGCCGATCCAGCTCACGAAAACGTACACCATGGGGCCCGAGTCCGATACCCGGTGGATCACGCTGCCGCTCTCGGTGCTGATGTTCGCCGATGGCGACCCGTTCGCGGGTTTCACCGTCGATCCGCTGACCGGGATCGCGACGCCGACCACCACGTGGCCGGCCGCGGCCCTCGCCTGGTCCGGCGAGTTCGACGTGCGCACGCACTTCGCCGAGGACTACACCGCGCTGTCGCGCTCCCGGGTCAAGCAGTCCAGCGCTTCCGTGCGGATCGAAGAGGTCCGCGCATGAAGACGATCGACGCCGTTCTGCTGGCCCACAAGGCGCAGCCTGCGACGACCCTGTGCGACCTGCTGCTGGTGGGCCCGCTGGCGGACGGCAGCTATCGCGGCTTTGCCGGCCTCGATCGCGACGTCGCCTTCGCGCCGGCCGGCAGCATCGGCACGATCACCTTCCGGGCCCGTACCGGCCTGGAGATGAGCGCGCTGCAGTCGGCGGCCGACCTGTCTGTCGACAACGCCGAGGCGCAGACGCTGGTGCCGGTGGCGGGCTACGAGATCGAGGGCTTCACGCAGGCGCAGATCGACAGCGGCGCCCTCGACAAGGTCCGGTGCCTGGTGTTGCAGGTCAACTACGAAGACCTGACCGCCGGCCGCTGCGAGATTGTGGGCGGCGGCACCATCGGCGAGGTCCGCACCAAGTTCGGGCAGCGCACCATCCTCGAGATCCGCAGCCTGTCCCAGCAGCTGAAGCAGATGCTGGGAGCGGTGGACTCGCTGCTGTGCCGCGCCCGTTTCGGCAGCCAGCCGATCGGCACACCCGGCGCGCGGATCGTGGAGCGCTTCCCGTGCGGCTACGACGCCGAGGCGGAGTGGGTGAGCGGCACGATCACCGCCCTCGGCGCCGAGGCGGACCGGCAGTTCACGGACTCGGCGCTCGCCCAGGCGGCGGACTACTTTGCCCCGGGCATGGTCGAGATCCTCGACGGCGACAACGCAGGCCAGCAGATCGAGGTCGAGGCGTTTGGCGCCGGCGGCGCAGTCACGCTGAAGTTCCCGGCCGCGGCGCTGCTGGCCAACGGCGTGGCCTACCGCATCCGCCGCCAGTGCTCGAAGCGCTGGACCGGCCACAACAGCTGCGAGACCTTCCACGGGGCGGAGAAGCCGAACCACTTCCGCGGCGAGCCGCACATCCCGGTGGGCGATTCCGGCCAGCTGAACTCCCCTGGCGCTGCGCTCTCGCGTGGCGTCGGAGGCACCGGCGAATGACCCGCCTCGTCGCCCCGCTGGACGCGACCGAGCGCGCGGCCTTCATCGCCGAGGCCCGCACCTACCTGCGCGTGCCGTTCCGCCACACAGGGCGCTCCAGGCTGGGCGTGGACTGCGTCGGCCTGGTAGCGGTGGCGCTCGCCAAGGTCGGCCGCGAGGTGGCCGACAGGCGCGACTACGGCCGCGACCCCGTACGCGATGGCCTGCGCCAGGTGCTGGTCGACCACTTCGGCGACCCGATCACCGACGAGGCCAAGCCCGGCGACGTCGCGCTGATGCGCTGGCACGAGGCTGACGGCGTCCCGCTCTTCAACCACGTCGGCATCCTGACCGACTACCCGCTGGGTGGCTTGGCGCTGCTGCACGCGCTGCATAGCAACCGCGAGGTGGTCGAGCATCGCCTGGCCGAGCCGTGGACGCGCCGCGTCGTGGAGGTCTGGCGTCCATGAGCGGCAGCACGATCGGCGGCTTTGTCGGCGGAGCCATCGGGTTCATGTGGGGCGGGCCTGCGGGCGCGCAGTGGGGCTTCATGATCGGTTCCGCGGTCGGCGGCTACGTCGACCCGGTGAAGATCGAAGGACCGCGCCTGACCGATGCGCAGACCCAGACCAGCAGCGAGGGCGTGCCGCGCCCGATCATCTACGGCACCTGCGCCGTCGCCGGCAACATCATCCAGTGCGGCCCGTTGGTCGAGCACAAAAAGAAGCAGCGGCAAGGCAAGGGCGGACCGGAGGTCACGACCTACACCTACACGCGCACTGTCGCGATCCGCATCTGCGAAGCCGCACCGCTGGGCGGGAAGATGCGGCTGCTGCGCGTGTGGAAGGCCGACAAGCTGGTCGCGGACTGGAGTGAGGCCAACACGATCCCGGCCGACACCGCCGCGTTCGAGAGCATCATGCAGTTCTACTCCGGCGATGAGGATCAGCTGCCCGATCCGTCACTGGAAGCCCTGCCGGCGGCGAACGGCGGCGGGGTCGGCAACGTGCCGGCCTATCGCGGTACCTGCTATGTCGTGCTGACGGACCTCGACTGCACCGATCTCCAGGGCGCGGTGCCGCAGTTCCGCTGGGAAGTGTGCAGCGACGGAACCGCAGTTCCTATCCCGCAACCGACCATCGGCACGCAGACGGCGTCGGTGTCGATTGGGGGCAACGAGGCCTGCGCCTACATCGACTACGCCACGATTGGAGTGCGCTACGGCAGGGCTACCGAGGCCCTTGCTGTTGGTGCGAATTTCATTCAGGGCAGCTACGACAATAGCTTGGCCATTACCGCTTCCTCGACCATCGCCAATGCCGGAGACGGGCCTGAAAGCGACGACCGGCTATGGATGCGCGCCTACCGTGGGCAATGGGCCATTTCGGCTCACGGCAACTTTGGCCGCATGATGCTGTTGCGCAACGGCGAGTATGTTGCCGATTTGCGCCCCACCACCGGCACGGTCAAAGGTTGGTGGTACGGCGAGGGGCTGTATTCTCCCGCATACGGCACGATGCTATGGTTCCTGGACGACAGCACGTTCATCGCCGGGGTCCGCAAGACCAACAACACGGTCTGGAATCGCATCTATAAGTGGCGGCTGCGCGACGCCAGCGGTGGAGTCATTGCCGCGGAGGCGACTTCTCCACCGGTAACCACCGATGGTTCCAACGTGTTCTTCGTGCATGCGGACCGCGGCGGCACCGTCCGTGCGATCGCATTGTCGGAAGCCGCGTTCATCACGTACGACACCGGCCTTAGTGAGATTTCACGCGTCACGCTTCCCATGGTGGTGACAGGTCTTCGGGCATTCGCCGTGGATTCCGGAATGCTCATCCTGTATCGCAATAGCACGTTGTATTTCTATGATCTGGACACGTTTACGCTGCGAACTTCGATCGGCGTCACGACGGTCTCGGCTGACAACAACCAGCTGATCTGCTCCGACGACTCAATCTACGTCAAGAACGGCGTGAACCTCAGGCGCGTGTCGTATGCGCCGACCTGTTACGCGAGCGCTCCAGCTGGGTGGTACGCACTTCCCGACACGCCCAACGTGTTCACCGATGGCGTGAATTTCATGCCGCGTTGTGGTGCTCCGACAGTCGCCATTACCCCGGGCATGGTCGCCTTGTCCGCGCTCGTCGCGGACCTGTGCGATCGCGTCGGCGTCGGTGCCGACCAGGTCGACGTGTCGGCGCTGGCAGGCATCCCCGTCCGCGGCTTCCCGGTGTCGCGCCAGACCACGCCGGCCGAGGCGATCCGCGCGCTGCAGCAGGTGTTCTTCTTCGAGTTTCCGGAGTGGGGCAACAGCGGCGACACCACGACGAAGCTGCGGGCGGTGCTGCGCGGCGGGCCGGTGCGCGTCACCGTCACCGATGACGACCTGGTAGACACCTACGAGGACGAGGACACGCGGCCGCAGGTGGTCGAGTTCCCGCGCAAGGTGAGCCTCACCGCCGCCGACCCGGAGAGCAACTACGAGCCGGCCACGCAGCCGGCCGAGATGGACACGGAGAACGTCAAGGCCGTGGGCGAGGTCAGCCTCTCGACGGCGGTGGTGATGACGCGCGCCGAGATCGCGGTCGTGGTCGACAAGCTGCTGAAGACGATGGCCGAGGAAGCCAACGGCAAGCGCACGCTGGAGCTGCCGGAAGAGTTCAGCCGCTACACCCCGTCCGACATCATCAGCTACGGCGGACGGCGCCTGCGCATCGACAAGGCGGAGCGCGTCGACGGCACGAACCGCTGGGAGCTGAAGCGGGACCGCGTGAGCGCGAATGCCTCGGTGGCGACCGGCTCCCCGGCGCCGACGCCGACCGCGCCGACGTCCAGCACGCGCGGCCCGACCATGTTCGCTGCGCTGAACCTGCCGCGGCTGCGCTCCAGCGACAGCACCCCGGGCATGTACGTCGCCGTGTGCGGCCGGCAGCCGGGCTGGATCGGCTGCGACCTATACCTGTCCATCGACGGCGGGGTGACCGAGCAGCTGGTGGCCACGATCCTCGAGCCGTCGACGCTGGGCAAGCTGACCGCCGATCTGGCCGCAGCCGGCACCACCGCCTCCGTGAGCCTGTACGACGGCGAACTCGACAGCGCCACCGTCGACCAACTGCTCGCACGGATGAACGCCGCCGCGGTCACGACGGCCGGGGTGTCGGAGATCCTGCAGTTCCAGACCGCCACGATCACCGGCGACCAGGCCTACGACCTGAGCGATCTCACGCACGGCCTCGCCGGCACCGCTGCGGCGCAGCACTACGCCGACGACAGCTTCGTGCTGCTCGACAGCGTGCAGCTGATCCCGATCGATGTCGGCCTGGCCGGCAAGACGCTGATCTTCCGCCCGGTCTCGCGCGGCACCGCGCCGGCCAACAACGCCACCTACAGCGTCACCTACTCGCCGAAGTTCTTCGGCCCGCAGGTGGCGACGCCCCTCACCACCAACACCGGCGACGTCGTCCGCACCAATGCCGGTGACACCATCCAGGCCATCCAATGACCACTGCCACCGCGCTCTATGCTGCCAACCCGCTGACGCCTGTCGGCACCGAGAAGATCGCGGCCGACGATGCCGCCGGCGTCTCCGGCGGTCTTCTGTCGCAGGCCATCGCCAACCTGTTCAAGGGCACCAAGGGCGCCGACATCGCCTCGGCGGCCACCACCAGCATCGGCGCTGCCACCGGCATCTTCGTCCACGTCACCGGCACGACCACGATCACGAGCTTCGGCAGCGGCACGGCTGGCCACCTGCGCCTGGTGCGTTTCGCGGGCATCCTCACGCTGACGCACAACGCCACCAGCCTGATCCTTCCCACCGGCGCGAACATCACGACGGCCGCGAACGACGCGGCGATCTTCGTGTCCGAGGGCGGCAGCAACTGGCGCTGCCTGGCATACATGCGCGCGAACGGCGAGCCGCTGAAGCAGAGCGGCCAGGCGGTGACCGCGGTCACCCCTGCCGCAGGTGTGGCCACCTTCGACCTCTCGCTCGGCGACTACTTCACCATCGCGCCAACGGCGGATGTGACCAGCATCGTGTTCACCAATCTGCCGGGCGCGGGGAAGGGCGCGCGCAAGTTCATCCGCCTGACGCAGGACGCCACGCCGCGCGCCTACACCTGGCCGGCATCCTTCAAGTGGCCGGGTGGCGTGGCGGGCGCCGTGTCCACCGGCGCTGGTGCGGTGGACCTGCTGGAACTCACGACCTTCGACAACGGCACGACGTGGCGCGCCGTCCTGATCAACAACTTCGCCTGATCGCACAGAGGACATCGTCATGGGCTTTCCCGTCGAGCTTGCTCAAGTTCCCGTCTTCCGGCGGTACTACAAGTACAGGAACGATGGCGCGCCGGTCGCCGGCGGCCAGATCTCGCTGCGACTGCAAACCGCCGCGGTGATCGGCGACACCGAGCTGGTGCCGCGCGTCCTCCTGGTGACGCTCGATGCCACCGGCCGCGTCCCCGAAGGTCTGACGCTTCCGGCCAGCAACGACCCTGACCTGAGCCCGAGCGGCATCTCCTACCTGGTGCAGGAGCACTGGGACGGCGGCCGCAGCGGCCTGCTCGCGGTGCCCTACGACGCCGGCGAGGTGGACCTGGCCGACCTGCAGGACAACATTCCGCCGCCGTCGCCGACGAACCCATACCTGCGCGAGTCGGACATCGGCGAGACCGTCGCCAGCCAGACCGCCCTCGAGGCCGCGCAGCAGGCCGCCTCGGATGCGCAGGACGATGCCACCGCAGCGATGGGCGCCGCGACGGCCGCGCAGGAAGCGGTCGCCGGGCTGACGAAGGCGGACCTCGGCCTCGGCAACGTCGACAACACGGCGGACGCGAACAAGCCCGTCAGCGGCCCGCAGCAGGCCGCGCTCGACGAGAAGGCGCCGCTGGCCAGCCCTGCGTTCACCGGCGTGCCGACCGCCGACACGGCGCCGCTGGGCACGAACAGCAACCAGCTCGCGACGATGGCGGCGCTGGCCGAGGCGATCGCCAACCTGATCGCCTCGGCACCGGGCACGCTGGACACCCTGAAGGAACTCGCCGACGCCCTCGGCGACGATCCGAACTTCGCGGCGACCATGACGCAGGCGCTGGCGCAGAAGCAGCCGCTGGCCGCGTTCCTCACCAACCTGGTGGCGCTGGGCCGCGCCGCCGACAAGCTGCCGTACTGCACCGGCACCGATACGGTCGGCCTGGCCGACTTCACCGCGTTCGCGCGCACGCTGCTCGACGACCCCGACGCCGCGACGGCGCTGGCCACGCTCGGCGCGATCGCCGCGTCGACGAAGGGCGCCGCCAACGGCGTCGCGCCCCTGAACAGCGCCGCGCGCCTGGACCCGATCTACCGGGCGAAGAAGCGCGCGACCGTGGCGCCGGTCGGCACCGTGCTGACGCTGGACCTCAGCGCTCTCGACGACGCCTACATTCCGCTCACCGGCAACGTGACCAGCACGGTCGTCACAAACCCCCCACCCGACGGCTACGCACGCGAGCTGCTGCTGGTCTTCGGTCAGGACGGCACCGGCGGCCGCACCTGGACCCCGCCGGCGGGAACGAAGTGGCCCAACGGCCTGGCGGCCGTGCTCACCAGCACCGCGGGCGCCGTCGACCACATGGCGCTGCGCGTCTACAACAACGGCGGCGTGCTCGAGTACACCGCGTACCCGGTCCGGGACGTCCGCTGATGTGTTTCTTCGGCGCCGTCGCCCACCAGTCCAGCATGCAGGAGCTGGACCTGCTGAACCCGCAGCTCGACCCGCGCATCAGCTACACCGGCGGGCCGAAGACGTACTTCGGCGCCGATGGTGTGCTGCGCCAGGCGGCTGCGAACACCTGGCCGCTGGAGTACGACCCGATCACGCCGAAGCCTGTTGGCCGCAGCGTGTGGGAGCAGCGGACGAACCTGCTCCTGCGATCGGAGGAATACGACAACGCGGTATGGACTAAGTCGTTCGCGTCCATCGTCGCCAATGCCACGACCGCTCCGGATGGGGCGCAAACCGCCGACAAGTTCGTCCCGGACAACAACGCGCTCGCCAACTTCACGCTCTACGAGACAGCCACAGTCGCCTCGGGGGTCGCCACCGCGTTCTCGCAGCACGTCAAGGCGGCGGAGTATTCGACCTGCTCTCTGCTCGTGTTGCAGGGGGCCAACCCGACCGTCAACTTCAACCTGACCACGAAGACGGTCACGGCTTCGAATGGCGCCAGCGGCTACATGGTCGAGCTTCCAGGCGGCTGGTTCCGTTGCGTCCTGGTCTACACGCCGAGCGCGACGGGCAGTGTGCAGCACCGCTTCTACGACCGCACGCCGGGGGCTCGGTCGAGCGACGGCGTCTCCGGGATCTACGTGTGGGGCGCGCAGGTGGAAGCTGGAGCCTTCGCCAGTCCCTACATCCCCACGCAGGGTTCGCAGGTTACCCGCGCCGCGGACGTTCCCGCTTTCGCTCTGGCCGGAATTCGATACAACCCGGCTGGCCTGTCGGTGCTGGTCAATGTGATCGCTGCCGATGGTGTGGGTTCGCAAACCGCGATGGAAATCGGCGACGGCACGAACACGAACCGCATACTGATGTGGCGCAGCACGAACAATCTGCAGTCCACCATGCGCAGCAGCGGCGGAGACCCTGGCGATGCAACGTCCACGAACCCGAGCGTCGTGAGCGGAGCGGAATACAGGCTCGCCGCGGCGTTCCAGACGAACAACCTCCGCGCCGTGCGCAATGGCGGCGCAATCGTTGGGCCGGACACGGCAGCGACCATGCCTTCCGGCTCTTTCAGTGGGTGGCTGGGGCGAACCGGCGTCGGCGGCAGCTACGCCAACTCTCCGCTTCGCCTGGTCCGCCTCTACCCGGCCCCGGTGACGAACAGCGAGCTGCAGGCGATGGCGGCATGACCACCTTCCTCCGCTTCCCCGACGAGGCGCGCGCGAAGGCGTGCATGCCGGGCTGGTACAGCGACGAGCTGGGGTGGTTGGCGCCGCGCGCCGCCACCGCGATCGACGTCATCGGCCCGATCGACGGGCAGGGCTTCCACCTCAACGTCCTCGGCGCACTGCCGGCGAAGGCCCAGCCCTTCGTCGTCGAGCCGGCTACGCCGCGGCGCGTGTTCGCCGAGTAGCCGCGCTACGTTTCGACGCGCCGTTTTAAGGACGGTCGGCACGGCGGGCTGGTATCTGGGAGGCTGCATTTTCAGTGCCGGCCTCCAATGACGTTGTCGCTGCTGCTCGCGAAGTTCTGGGGTTGGCTCCTGGCGGCCATCGGCGCCGCCTTCTCGGTGTGGGCAGCGCACCAGCGCGAGAAGTTCCGCAAGGCGGTGGCGGAGTGGAGGCAGCGGCGCCGCGATCGGGCCGCTGCATGGACCGCGCTGCTCGCCGACTTCGGCAAGGTGCGCGACGCGGTGTCCGGCATCCAGGGGCAACTGGGCCTGCTGCAGGCGATGGTCCGCGCGCAGAGCGACCTCGCCACCGAAGGCAGCTTCGAATGCGACCCGCATGGCCGCAACGAGATGGTCAACCGCACCTACGGGCGGCTGCTCGGCGTCGGCCAGGGCGATCTGCTCGGCCTGCGCTGGAAAGACTTCATCCACCCGGACGACGCGGTGGCCTTCCTCGAGGCGAACGCCAAGGCGCTGGCCGAGCACCGGCTCTTCCACAAGCGCGTGCGCATGGTGCGCAGCGACGGGGACGTAATCACGGTCGACGTGACGATCATCCCCCACCCCGAAAACCCGCCGGCCACGCGGTGGTTCGGAAAGATCACCCTGGTGGCCTGAGGGCACGGCGATGAAGGACGGCAAGATCCAGTTGGGCACGAAGCTGCTGGTGTTCGCGCTGCCGGTGGCGACCCTGGTCACGCTGGTGGTGCTGCTGTTCGGCAGCGGCCTGCGCCAGCTCGGCAGCCTGGCCGACCTCACGGCCTTCGCCATCGAACTCGCGCCGCGCACTCTCTACGCGATCGCGATCGCCGGCAGCGCGTCGGTGATGATGCACGCGACCGCGACGGATCTCGGCAACGGCAAGCGCAAGGCGCTGATCCAGGCGGCGGAGACCGGGGGCAGGGGGCCGCTGCTGATCCTCGCCGGCGAGACGCTGGCGTGGATGTTGTGGGTGGTCATCTTCACCCAGATCTACCTGCACGGGCTGCTGTGATGCGCGCCCGGGCCATCCTCACCGTTGCCGCTGCGCTGCTGCTGGCGGCCTGCAACCCGCCGCAGGTGCGCGACAACGCCACCGACGTGGCCGAGGCCGCCAGCGAGGCCATGGCCGACTCCGTCGCCGACGCGCAGACCGCCACCGCGGAGGTGGTGCTGCCGACGTTGCTGGCCGTGCAGGACGCGGCGGCCGTGATCTCCGAACCGCTGCCGACGCCGGCGGCGCGCGACACCATCGCCCCCGAGGCGGTGGCGCTGATCGTGCGCTACGAGATCAGCAGCCTGGGGGTGTACACGCGCCGCTACGAGCGGCCGCTGTGCCCCGGCGGCGCCTCCGGCCCCACCATCGGCATCGGTTACGACCTCGGGCAGCAGACGGCCGCACGCATCGCCGCGGACTGGGCCGACCACCCGGAGGTCGCACGCCTGGCCACGGCCAGCGGGCAGGTGGGGCCGAGCCGCTGCGCCGCCTGGCGGGCGGCCAACGCCGACATCCGCACGCCGATCGCGCTGGCGGAGCAGGTGTTCTCCGATGCCGTGCTGCCCGATTTCGTGCGCCAGGCGGGCCGCGCGATGCGCACCGGCTGGGATGGTCTCGCGCCGATGCCGAAGGGCGCCAGCGTGAGCATGGGCTTCAACCGCGGCTGGTCGATGGCCGGGAGCCGCAACGCCGAGAAGCGCGAGCTGCGCGACCGTTGCGTGCCGGACGATGACGCCGGCTGCGTCGCCGCGCAGCTGCGCGGCATGCAGCGCCTGTGGCCCGGCGCGCAGGCGCCGAACCCCGGCCTGCGTGCACGCCGCGAGGCCGAGGCGCGGCTGGCGGAGGGCGTGTCATGACGCCGCCGCTGCCGGACCAGGTGGAGCAGGTCGTCGAGCGCACCGAGTCGCGCGTGCGCGCGTGGTGGTCAGCGTGGAAGTGGGTGGCCATCCTCGCGCTGGCGCTGGCCCTGTCGCTGTGGGGCAACCTGCACCAGTACGGCACGCGCCGCGCGGCGAAAGAGACCTGCCGCGCCAACATGGTCGAGGCCGCGAAGAAGGGCATCGAGCTCGAGCGCAAGCGCGCAGCCACCGACGAAAAGCAGGCGCGCGGCATCGCCCAGGATTCGAAAGACAAGGCCGGCGCCGAAGCGCGCGGCGCACAGGAGAGTACCAATGGCCGCGAAGCCGCGATTCGCACTGTGGTGGTGCGTGGCGATTGCCGCATGCCTGTCGGGCTGCCAAGCCTTCAGCCTGCAGTCGACGAAGCCAACGCCGCCGGTCGTTTCTGACTGCCTGGAGCAGCCGCAGGGCGTGTTCCCGCCGGAGCCGGCGCAGCCGGCCGCGGGCGCGCCGATCCCCGACGTGTACGTGCAGGCGATGAAGGCGTGGGCGAACCGCATCCTGGGCATCGCCACCGTCGATCGCATCCTCTGGCGCGGCGAGCATCGGTGCATCCGCAAGATGGTCGACGTCGGGCAGGTGCGCTGATGCGCGAGTTCTACGAGGTGCTGCCGGACCCCGGCGAGGCCGGCGGCTGGAACGTCACCCGCAACGGCCTGGTGCTGAAGTGGTGGGCGGACAAGATCGACGCCGTGCTGTACGCCGTCGACGAAGCGGTGAAGGAAGCCGAGGCCGGCGGCCTCACCAGCCTGCGCATCAAGGGCCGAGACGGCCGCATCCAGCAGGAGCGCACGTACCCGCGCAGCAGCGACCCGCGGCGGACGCCGGGCTAACCCGCCGGGGTCAACGCGACCGCGGTGCCGTCGCCGTCCTGGACGGTTCGCACCTGGCAACTCGTCACGTCGCTGCGCCGCACGTACAGGTCCGCGCTGGCGCGCGCCCCGGCCGGGATCTCGGTGGGGCTGAAATAGCTGTCTTCCGACACGACGTCGCCGGCGCGGGTAGGGAAGTCCGCGAACACCTTGGCGTAGGGGATCGGGTCGGCGCCCGTGTTCTGCACGGTCACCTTCATCACGGTCATGCCGTTGCGGCCGTCGCAGTCGATCGAGATGACTTTCGCCGCGAGCTGCCGCGGCGGTGCGATCGACGGGGCAGGCACGGAGGCGGTTTCGGGCAGGCGGCCGCACCGTCCCGTCAGCATGGCGTAGACCAGCGCGAGCAGCCCGACGGCGATGACCACGGCGCAGCCGCTGGTGCGTTTCGCTTGCCGGCCGGTGGGCGCGCCGCAGTGCGGGCAGGTGACGGCTTCGGTGCTGATCTCTTTCCCGCACTCCCGGCACTTCGTCAACGCCATGGCTATCCCTCCGCGCCGGTCGCGCCGAGCACAACGATAAACGCTTTCTGCACGCGCTCGTCCACGCTGCGGAAGCGGCGCAGCATGCGTTGCTCGTCGCGCGTCAGCACTTCCCGGGTGTCGTAAGTGGCGCGGTCGGACGCGATGCGCACGACACGCGGCGATGTCGGCTGGATCGCGCCGCCGCAGATGAGGACGTCGAGACTGACCGACAGGGCCTCGCGCAGGGGCCGCAGCTTTTCGAAGCTGGGCTTGTCGCGGTTGTTCTCCCACGCCGACACCGCGCCCTTGGAAACCTCGAGGCGCTCCGCGAGTTCGTCCTGCGTCAGGCCCTGGGAGGACCGGGCGGCACGGAGGCGATCGCCGAAAGTGTTCATGGGGTGGCAAGTCTGGCGGTGCTGAACCCGAACCGGGTCTAGCCATGCTTGACACCCCCGGTCTAGCTGTGCTGTACTGCGAACATGCAGCGCCGCCATACCTCCCCGATCCGCGTCGCCCGCCTGAAGCGGGGCCTCAGCCAGGCCCAGCTCGGGACCACGGTGGGGGTCACCAAGTCCGCCATTTCGGCCTGGGAGAACGACCGCGAGTTTCCGGAAGTGCGCAGGCTGTCCGGCCTGCGCCGGGCGCTGCGGCCGCACCTGGACCTGACGCGCTACGCCGACCACGTCGAAGCCGTCACGACCGGCAAGCCGAGGGCTGCCTGATGCGCCTGATCGGCTACGTCCGCGTGAGCACCGACGAGCAGGCGAGGGCAGGGCACAGCCTCGCCATGCAGCCCGAGCGGCTGGCCGCCTACTGCCTGGCGCACCAGCACGTGCTGGTGGACGTGGTGATCGAGGCAGACGGGGTCAGCGGCAGCCTGCCGCTGGAGCGCCGCCCGGGCGGCCGTGACGTGCTGCGCCGGCTCAAGGCTGGCGAGGCGGACGGCATCGTGGTGATCCGCCTCGAGCGCCTGTTCCGCGACATGCTCGACGGTCTGCTGTTCTTCCGGCGCACCGCGCGCCGCGGCGGGCTGGCCGTGCATTCGCTGGCCGAGCACGTCGACACCAGCACCGCGGCCGGGCGCCTGGCGCTCAATGTGCACCTGCTGATGGCCGACCACGACCGCGACAAGGGCGCCGAGCGCACCGCCGAGGTCATGCAGGGGCTGCGGCGCGAGGGGAAAGTGTTCGGCCACGTGCCCTACGGCTGCGTCGACGTCGACGGTGCGCTGCGCCGCGACCCGGTGCGCTGGGCGGTGCGCGAGGACATCGTGGCGATGCACCGGGCGCAGGGGCTGAGCCTGGCGACCATCCGCAGCGTGCTGCGCGATCGCAGGATCGCGGCACCCAACGGCGGCGCGCTCTGGGCCAAGTCCACCCTGGCCGAGCTGGTCCGCACGCATGGCTCGCTGGTGCATCTGCCGGTTCATGAGGGGGATGGTGGCGCGCCGCTCGCGCCGGCGCCTGATGCGGTGGCGTCAACGGGGGAACAGGGCCATGCAACCCGGCACTGACCGTCCGCGCCTCGCCAGCCAGGCGCACGCCATGGCCCACGAAATCCTCGCGCTGCGCGAGGCCTCCCGCCGCATCAGCGCGGCGGACATGCCGGGCACCGAGTCCTCGCATGCGCTGGCGATCCTCGCCGACATGATCCACGCCCGGAAGGACAAGGTCACGGGCATCGCCGAGCAGGTGACCCATGGCTAAGGCCCGGCCCGTCGCGATCCCGTTCCTCACCATCGAGTCCGCACCGGACAACCGCACGCTGTGCGACCGCATGGCCGACGTGCTGTCCGAGTCGCATCGCGAGGACACCCCGGAAGAGTTCCGCCTGGGCCTGCTGCAGGGCGCCCTGGCGATCGCGCTGCCGCAGTGGCGGGCGATGGAAACCCAACCCAAGGCGCCCGCGCGGCGCCACACCAGGAGCCAAGGCCATGCGTGATACCCGCGCGCAGGTGATCCATGCGCATGTCCTCACCGCGCTGCGCCACAGCGGCCTCGACCAGGCGGATTTCGCCGACAGCGTCGCCGCGCTCTACACCGCGCGCACGCCGCTGCACGCGCGCGGCATCGAGTTCCACCAGCACCAGCGCGGCAGCAACCCCTACGACGTGAAGCGCGCGAACGAGCAGCTGCTGTTCCGCATGCTCAAGCCGGGCGGCGCGGTGCGCATGCCGGCCGAGATCGAAGAGGCCGTGGTGCTGTCGCTGCCGCCGCCGTACCGCGACGAGTGCCTCGCCGAGCTGGCCGCGCGCTACGGGCTGATGGCGGCGCCGCTGCCGGCCGCGGCCGATGCCGACCTGGCCGAGAAGGTGAAGTCGCCGTGCGAGCTGATGCGCCGCGGCGCGGCCGCCGTCGAGCGCATCGCGCCGATGCTGGAGGACGGGCGCATCGGCCCCGAGGACCGCGCGCACTTCGCCGACGCGCTGCAGGCGCTCAACGGCGTCGTCAGCTGCTGCACGACGCTGATCTCGCAGATCGCCGACGCCATGCGGGAGGACGGCGGGCACCAGGCCGAGCCGGTGCGCTACGTCATCGGCGGCGGCGAGCGCTGATGGCGGCCGTGATCGACATGGACCGCGAGCGCCATTCCCGCGATCCCCTGGCCGCGCTCGAGGCGGCCATCCGGCGCCACGTGGCGCTGCTGTTCCCGGCGACCGCGCGAGCGTTGCGCGCTGCCGCGGTGGAGGCCACCAGCCCGCACCAAGACGGGCCTGACCGTGCGATCACCACCGCGGCAGCGCGGAGCGCTTGCTCCGAATCCCTTCATGGAGCGCAGTCATGCACGACGAACAGTTCGTCATCGGCCAGTCCGTCCACATCGCCGGCAACGGCCTCTTCGGCAAGGTCAAGGCCATCTACACCGACGTCGGCGGCACCCAGTATTCCGTGGAATACGCCGATTCGAATGGTCTCATCACCGATCGCTATTTCCGCGGTAACGAGATCGCCGCGGCCTGAGCGCGGACGGATGAAAAGCGAAACGCCGGCGGTTGCACCCGCCGGCGTCTCTGAAGTGCCCACCCGTGACCGGAGTGAAGCGATGAACACCGTAGCACAGCCGGCGGCGACTGCCCAGCCGGCGCACGCGCTCGACTGGCCGGCGCTGACCGCCGCCCTCGACCGCCACGAATCCGCCCAGCGCCGCGCCCTGGTGGCGTGGCACAGCAAGAAGAGCATGAGCGTGCTCGACCGCGAGATCGCGGAACAGCCGCATTTCCCGCTGATCCCCTGCAACGACAACGCCCGCGCCTTCGCGCCGGCGCGAGGCGCCCCGGCGCCGGCGGGGTGCGCATGAGCCGCCGGACGCCCAGCCAGATGGCCGCGCTCGATGCCGCCCAGCGCGCTACATGCCGCGCGGTGCAGGCGCGCGAGGCCGCCATCCTGCGCGCGCAGGCGACCCGTCGCATCGCGCTGTTCGTCCTGCTCGGCGTTGCGCTGCTGACCGGCGCGGCCGTCGTGTGCACGGTGATGGTCGTCGGCGACCAGGCGGCGAAGGAACAGGGGAGGGCGGCCTGATGTTCTTCCGTAACCTCACCCTGTTCCGCTTCCCCGTTGCGCTCGACCTCTCCGACATCGAGGCCCGCCTGGCGGCCTGCGCGCTGAAGCCGGTCGGCGCGCTGGAGCTGTCGTCGCGGGGCTTCGTCCCGCCGTTCGGCCGCGACGCCACGGCGCTGTCGCACTGCGTCGGCGACGCGGTCTGGCTCACCCTCGGCACCGAGGACAAGCTGCTGCCGGCATCGGTGGTCAACGACCGCCTGCAGAAGAAGCTCGCCGAACTGGAGCAGCGAGAAGGGCGCCGCCCCGGCGGCCGCACCCGCAAGCGCCTGAAGGAAGACCTGGTGCACGAGCTGCTGCCGCAGGCCTTCGTGCGCCCCGGCCGCATCGACGCCATGCTCGACCTGCAGCGCGGCCTGTGCGTGGTCGACACGACCGCGCGGAAGCAGGCCGAGGCCGTGGTGTCGGAGATCCGGAACGCGCTGGGCAGCTTCCCGGCCCTGCCGCTGAATGCCGAGGTCGCGCCGCGGGCCGTGCTGACTGCCTGGGTGGCCGGCGAGCCGCTGCCCGAGGGTCTGACCCTCGGCGACGAATGCGAGCTGCGTGATGCAGCCGACCGCGGCGCCTGCTGGAAGGGCACCCGCGCCGAGCTGATGGGCGGCGAGGTCCGCGAGCATCTGGAAGCCGGCAAGCAGGTCACCCGCCTGGCGGTGAACCTCGACGACCACGTGTCCTTCGTCTTCGGCGAAGACCTGGTCGTGCGCAAGTTCCGCCTGCTCGATGGTGCGGTGGATGCACTGGAATCCGTCGATCGCGACGACCTACACGCCGAACTCGACGCGCGCTTCGCGCTGATGGCCGGCGAGGTAGGGCGGTTGTTCGACGTGCTGGCGCCGGCGTTCAAGCTCAGCGCCGCGGAGGCCTGAGCCATGCGCCCGGACCTCCGCATCGTCCGCAACCTGGGCGTGAGCCCCATGGAGCTGCGCGACGGCATCCAGCACTACCTGCAGCGCAAGGCGGCGCGCGGCGCGCGCCCCAACACCATCGCCGCCTACGCCAGCGACCTGCGGCACTACGCCGAGTTCGCCGAGCGCCTGGGCCACGGCACGCTGGTGGCGGTGCAGTCGCAGCGCCATGTCGCCCGGTTCCTGGACGACCAGCACGCGCAGCGCATCAAGCCGCGCTCGCAGGCGCGGCGCCTGAGCGTGCTGCGTGGGTTCTTCCAGCACGCGCAGCGCGAGGGCTGGATCGGGCACGACCCGACCGCCGACGAGGCCGTCCGCTTCCAGGCGCCGCGCGTGATCGCCCCGGAGATGGAAGAACTGCATGCCGTCGTCGATGCCATCCCGCGCACCGGCGCCCTGAACCTCCGCGACCGGGCGCTGCTGCGCCTGGCGCTCGACAGCGGCATGCGCATCAGCCAGTGCGCGGTGCTGGACATCCCGGGCGTCGGCAGCCCGTTCACCGTGGATCTGCCGCGCGGCCTGGCGCACACCCTCGGCAAGGGCGGCGACGCCGAGACGAAGTGCCTCAACGAGCGCACCGTCGCCATGATCGAGGACTGGCTGGCCGTCCGCGCCGACATCGCCACGCCGGGGCATCACGCGCTGTTCGTGAGCCAGCGTGGCACGCGCCTGTGCCGCGGCTCGCTGCACACCATCTGCAAGGCGCGCGGCGCCGCCGCCGGCGTGCCGGGCCTGCACTTCCACCTGATCCGCCACCGCCGCGGCGCGATGGTCATCGAGGCCTGCGGCGACAAGGTCGGCCAGCAGTTCCTCGAGCACTCCAGCCTGGCGTCGACGAGCCACTACGGCCGCCACGCCAACAACACCACCTTCGCGATGCTGCGCGACCGCGCGGACATCGACGCCCATCGGAGGCACGCATGAACGACGTCATCGCGCGCGGCACCTGCACGCAGCGGCAGATGCGCCACCCGGCCGGCACGTTCCCGACGTGCCCGAGTTGCCGTCGCGAGCCCAAGCACATCCTCGACGGCCGCCGCCGGCCGGTGGGGGGGCATCTGCTGTCTTGCGCCTGCGGCGACACTCCGAAGGCCGACGACCTCGCCGCAGCGCTGAACACCTGGTGCCGCGCGCACGGCGTCGCCGTGCCGGTGTTCGCGCCGCACGACGCGAAGGTGGCGCAGATGCGCCCGCGGAGCGCCCGATGAGCGGCCGCATCCCCATGACGCAGCGCATCCTGGATGCGCTGGCGAAGACCAGGCGCCCGATGACGCAGCTCGAGCTACGCGTCTACACCGGGCTGCCGGCGCGCGCGTTGCAGAACGCGCTGATGCACCTGCTCGACGATGGCCGGGTCGAGCGCGAGGGCGACGACCGGCGACGCACGCGGGCGGCTCTCTATTCGCTGCCGCTCGTCGGGCCGCCGCGTGTGGCGCCTGGCAAGCCCCTCGGCCTTCGCAACGGCCTGCTGCACGAGGAACCGGCGATCGCACCCACCTGGCCGGCGCCGCGCGGCGCCGCCCCTTTCCTCGGCAGGCCGCTAGTCGCGGCGCCGTTCCATCTGGAGGTTTCCCGATGCTGACCCAGATCCAGCGCGACGCGATGAAGCGCGCGCAGGCCGGCGATTTCAGCCTGGCCGATGCCATCGAAGTGCTGCACCCGGATCGCCGCTATTTCAACGGTGAGCGCCTGCTGGGCGGCATCTCGCAGGGCGGTCGGCTCCAGTATTTCGCCTACGGCAACAACCCCGTCTGCGACGAATGCAAAGACGGCAAGGTGGAATGCGAGGAATGCGACGACGGCGACGCCACCTGCGCGTCCTGCGGGCACGTCGGCCCGTGCAAGGAATGCAATGGCCTCGGTAAGGTCGACTGCGACAACTGCGGCGGCAGCGGCATCGTCGATGCAGGCTTGCCGCGCGATGAAGGCGACTGGGCCTACGTCGTGTCGCTCAACGGCGACGTGATCTTCAACGGCGCCGTGAACGCATTTTCGGATACCCCCCCCCTCGAAATTACACTGACAGAGGCGCGCGCGCAGAAAATCGTCGATGCGTACAACGCCGAGGGCGACGCCACGACGGCGCCTGTCCAGTCCTCGCTCGCGGTTGCTGAGCAGGCGGTGGCCGCATGAAGACCATCACCGTCCAAGCCGCAGACCTGGCCGCTGCCCTAAAGCACGGCGTCGCGCCGGCGCGTTCCACGCTCACCACCATCCTGCATGCGCGCCTGCGCGTCGATGGCGACCAGCTGCGCGTCGAGACCACCGACACCGAGGTCTGGGCGCAGGCGGCGCTGCCCGTGCGCGGCGACGCCGACTTCGACATCCTGCTGCGCGACGACCTGCTGCGCAGCGCCGCCGCGGCCTCCAGCGGCGAGATCGTCATCCAGGAAGATGGCAAGGTCCGCAATGGGCGCAGCCGCTATGCGATCCCGGCACTGCCTGGCGCCGAATTTCCGACCGCCGACGACGCCGCCTGGACGCCCGTGACGCTCGATGCCGCGGCGCTGGCCGCCGCGTTGCGCGCCACCAGCTACGGCGGCGACGCTGACAGCCCCAACCATGCCTTCCGCGCCGTGGTCGTGACCAAGGGCCTGATCTGGGCCACCGACGCGAAGCAGATCGCCGCCGTCGCGATCGACTACGACGGTCCGAGCATCGCCGTCCCGGTGGCACAGGTGCCGCGCGTGGCTGCCGCACTGGAGCAGCCTGGCGCACGGGTCGAGGTCGCCGGCGGGCTCGCCACCAGCGCGGGCCTGCTGCGCATCGTCGGCGACGACACGCAGGTGAGTCTCCGCCTCCTGGCGGCGCCGGGCACCGACGTCGCGGGCGCCATCCGCGGCATCGAGATCGGTCCCGCCAGCGCAACGCTGCGGCGCGAGGCGTTGATCACCGCGCTCCGGCGGTTCATGCCCTTCGTGTCCTTCAACCTGGGCAAGCGCCTGCCGACCGCCTCGCTGGCGCTGGAAGAGGGTGTGCTGACGCTGCTCGACCGCAAGGCCGAGTTCCAGGAGGAATTGCTCGACGTCCTCGCCGCCGAGTCCGATGGCACCTGGCGCGTCACCTTCGACCCGAAGCGACTGCTGCTCGCGCTGCAGGCCATCACCACGGACACCATCCAGCTGTTCCCGCGCGCCTCCGGCGTCGGCGTACGGACGAACCTGATCTGCCTCGTACCGACAGGGCAGGAGCTCACGGACGTCGCCCACGTGCTCGCACCCATCACGGAGTAGCCCATGTCGAAGCGGCAGAACGACAAGCTGTTGGAGGCGCTGAAGCAGCGCCCGATGACGGCCGGCGAGATCTGGAAGGAACTCGGCATCGCGCGCGCCAGCGCCCGCGTGCTGGATCTCCGTCGCGAGGGTCACGACATCCGCAGCGAACCCATCACCGTGCGCACGCGCGACGGCGAGGCCCGTGTGGCGCTGTACAAGTTCGCGAGCCCGCAGCAGCTGCTGATCCCGACGACGCCGGGCCGCGGGGTCATGGCCGCATGATCGCCCGCGCGCTCTCCCGCAACCAGCGCGAGTGCCTGAGCCAGGCGGCGCGCTACCCGTACCTGCAGCGCACGCGCGCCGGCTACCAGGGCAACGGCGCGACCGGCCGCGACTGCATCGAGTATTTCAAGTCGCGCACGGTGTTCGCGCTCGAGCGCGAGGGCCTGCTGGCGGCGGTGGAGCAGGGGTCCACCAACACCTACCGCATCACCGATGCGGGCCGGGCCGAGGCGCCGCGGTGATCTTCGGATGGGAACGCACCCGCTGGGTCATGCACTGGCTCAGCGGAATCCTCCATCCCCCGCCGTGGGCCGTGCGCGGGGGATTGAAGGGGCGAAGCCTGGCGGCGCCCCGTGAAGCAACCGCCAGGACATCACCGACGCCGGCCGGCGTCGCTCCGCCAGCGAAGGGCGCGGGTTCGGAGCTGCACGGCCAGGTTCACGAGTAGGGCGCCCCGGCAGCTGCCGGGGCGCCATTGAGGGAAGGGGACATGCTCAAGTTCATCGCTGCGAAGCTCTTCGCGCTGCTGTACACCCGCGTCGCCGAAGCGCGCGCGCCCGATTTCGTGATCGGCGCCGACAGCCCGGGCGGCGCCTATCTGCTCCGCTGGTACCTCACGCCTTGGCGCACCTGGTACCGCGACGTGCGCGAAGACCAGCGCAGCGCCTGGGCGCGCTTCGCGGTTCGCGCGTCGCGCTGGCTGCCGAACCTGTACCTGCACTGCTTCCTGCGCGACGACGACGATCGCGCACTGCACGACCACCCGTCGTGGGCAGTGAGCTTCATCCTCGACACGGGCTACATCGAGCACACGATCGACGCCGGCGGCATCCACCGGCGCATGCGCTATTGGGCCGGCGACCTGCGCTTCCTGCCGACCCGGCACACCCATCGCATCGAGCTGCTGCGCGATCTGCCCTCGCGCCGTTCGAAGCCTTGCTGGACGCTGTTCCTGTTCGGGCCGACCGTGCGCAACTGGGGATTCCATTGTCCCGAGAAGGGCTGGGTGCCGTGGCAGGAGTTCACCGCCGCCGGCAAGCCGGGCGAAGTCGGGCAGGGGTGCGACTGATGGAACACCAGACCCTGCGCTCCGCTGGCCTTAGCGCCTGCGGTCGCTACCGCTATTGGCTCACCCGTTTCTGGGCACCCATCGCCACGGTCCGCCCGCTGATGTTCATCATGCTCAACCCGAGCACCGCCGACGCCGACAAGGACGACCCCACCATCCGCCGCTGCATCGGCTTCGCGCAGCGCCTGGGCTTCACCGGCATCGCCGTCGTCAACCTGTTCGCCTACCGCGCGACCGCGCCGGCGGACCTGAAGCGCGCCGGCTGGCCGCAGGGGCCGGACAACCTGGCGACCGTGCTGGAGATCGCCGCGCACACGAGAAAGCAGGGCGGCGCCATCGTCCTCGCCTGGGGCGCGCACGCGCGCGGGCGGCCGGAGGTTGCGTCGTACGTGGCCGCGCTGATCGGCGCCGGCCACGACCTCCACGTGCTGCAGCGGACGGCCGACGGCACGCCGCGGCACCCGCTGATGCTGCCGTACACCTGCACGCTGCAGAGGTTGCCGGCATGACGCAGTCCCTCCTGTTCGACGCGGTCAGCGCGCCGCCACCTTTCCAGGCGCAGGTAGCGCTCGGCCAGTACATGACGCCAGACTGGGCCGCTGAGGCGCTGGTGGATCGGTATTTCGGCGACCTCGGCGCCACCGATGCCGTCGTCGAGCCTTCATGCGGGCGCGGCGCTTTCCTGCGCGCGTTGCCGTCGCACGTCCCGGCGCTTGGCGTCGAGATCGATCCGGCGCTCGCGGCCGAAGCCCGGCGCAGCAGCGGCCGGCCGGTCATCGTCGGTGACTTCCGCACCATCGACCTGCCGCTGGCGCCGGTAGCGCTCGTCGGCAATCCGCCGTTCCGCAAGCACGTGGTCGACGGCTTCCTCGATCGCGCGTGGGAGCTGCTGCCGAACGAGGGCCGCGTCGGATTCATCCTCCCGGCATTCGTGCTGCAGACGGCGAGCACCGTCGACACGCTCGCCGAGCGTTGGTCGATCCGCCAAGACATGCTGCCGCGCAACCTGTTCGAACGCCTCTCGCACCCGCTGTGCTTCGCCGTCTTCACGAAGGGCAGGGCGGGCGGCATGGTCGGCTTTGCCCTGTACCACGAACTGGCGGCGGTCAATCGCCTCCAGGCGCGCTACCGCGCGCTGCTGCAGGAGGGTGAAGGCTCGGCCTGGGCCGCAGTCACCCGCGCCGCGCTCGAAGCTCTGGGCGGCTGCGCCTCGCTGCAGGATCTATACCGTGAGATAGAAGGACACCGGCCGACGCCGAACCCATTCTGGCAAGCCAAGGTGCGGCAGACCGTGCAGCGCATCGCAGTGCGCGTCGGCACGGCGCGCTGGGCGATCCACGCTGAGGTCGCGGTCGCATGAGCAACACCATCCGCCGCCGAAACACCCACACCGCCCACGAGCGCGGGTGGGGCCACCAGGCGCCGACATCGCGCCAGCGCCGCCGCCCGACCGCGCGCCCGATGCAGCCCAAGCCCGAGGCCTCCGACCTGGTCACCAGCCACGCCGTGCTGCGCTGGCTGGAGCGCGTCGAAGGCGACCAGGCGATCCGGCAGCGCATCGAGAACCTGATCCTCGCCGACGGCCGCGCCGAGCTGATCGAAACCGTGCACGACGGCCGCATCCGCGTCGCGGGCACGCGCACGACGCTCGTGATCCGCGGCGGCTGCGTGGTCGATGTCATCCTGGAGAACGGGCGTGGATAAACACCATATTGTTGACACCCATGCGCCGGATGGTGGGGATGGACAGCGGACAAACTGCCGCGATTGCGCCGACGAAGGCCCGATCTGCCCGCATACCGGCGAACGTTGTGACGCTTCCGGCGATACCGCGACGCGCGCCACGGATGCGCCGGAGCCGGTGGCGTGGCGATACCGTGTCGTCGCGCCCAACGGCGGCAAGGGAAAGTGGTGCTATTCCAGCGAGCCGACGACTTCCGGAGCCTGCATCGAAGCCGACCCGCTGTACGCCACCCCGCCTGCCGGTGGGGGCGGTGACTTCGATGACGGTGGTCCGTACAACGGGATCGACGTGTACGCATCGCTGCGGCAGATCATCCACGACGCCTACCAGTCGGGCCGCGCGGGCACTGGCTACACGCCGCAGGTGGAATCGCTGCAATCGCTGGAACCGCTGATCCGCCGCCTCGCATCCGGTGGGGGCGCCAAGGTGCCAGTTCCGCAGGACGTGATGGAAGCGCGTGCACAGGGCCGCGCCGAGGCGCTTGCGATCGTTCTGGGCCTCGACGCCGAGGAAGGGCTGAGCGAGTACACCGATTCCGTTCCGCCTGGGCCTGATGGCGAATGGGGCACACAGTGGAACGAGGCCAAGCTGCGCGAGCTGCTGCGCGCCGACGACACCGCGTGGAGCCTGCTGCAGGAAGCCGAGGGCGAGTACTGGCACAACCTCGGCCTGCGCGAGGAAGCGCAACGCCTCGCGGCCGGGGGCGCCAGGGTGGGGCAGGAGGCGAACCGTGGGTGAACTGCACGCCGAACTCTGCGCGCTCGCCGTACGATGGCTGCGCCGCCCAAACAGCGCGGGAGGCCACGGATGCAGCATTGCCGTGAGCGAGTGCCGCAGCGGCTTCGCGGGCGAAGCGCCCGACGCCATCGGCTTCCGTGCGAACTGGAACAACGGCAGCGTCGTGGTCGAGGTCAAGGTATCGCGCTCGGACTTCCTCGCCGACCGCAAGAAGCCGCATCGCCAGCCGGGAGCGGGCATGGGGACGTGGCGCTATTTCATGGCCCCGGAAGGCGTCATCAAGCCCGACGAGCTGCCGGAGAAGTGGGGCTTGCTGGAGGTCGTCAAAGGCCGCTGCGTGCGTCCAGTCGTCGGCCCGGCTGCGCTGTCGCGCAACTGCGGCACGTTCAGCAAACACCTCGACGACTGGCGCCACGACCCCGACCACGACGCCGAGCGCGACCTGCTCGTGCTGCTGCTGGCTCGTGTCGGCGATCCCGAACGCGTGAGCCTGAGCATCCGTGAGGCCAACAATGCCAACCAGCGCCTCCTGCGCGAACTCGACTTGGCCCGCAAGACCATCAGCAGGCAGCGCACCGAACTGTGGAACGCGCGGTCGGCCGCCCCCACGCCGGAGACGCCCTACGCCGACACGCGAGAAGCGCGCGGATGAAGCCTGGTCGCCGCCCACAGGTACTCGAGATCCACGCCCAGGTAGTGGGCCGTGGTCGCGACGTCCGCGTGCCCCATCAGCTGCGCGATCGCCGTGAGCGGCATGCCGCGATGGAGCAGGGCAGTGGCGAAACTGGCGCGGAGCTCGTGCGGGTAATGGCCCATCCAGGGCCGGCCGCCGCGACCCACCCGGTGCAGGCCTGCGCGAAGGCCCAGGGCCTTCCAGATCCGGCGCGACACGATTTCCCAAATGCTCCGGCCGTTGCGCAGGGGCACGCCGTCTGCGCGCAGCCAGAACGCGCTGCGCTTGCCCTTGCGGGTCCGGCCGCGCGCGTGCAGGTACCCCTCGAGGACGCCAGCCAGCTGCTCGCCTGTGGGCACGTAGCGCGCCTTCCCGCCCTTGCCGACCACGTAGATCACCTCGCCGTCGACCAGGTCGCCCACGGCCATGCCGGCGAGCTCGCTGGCGCGCAGGCCGGTGGCGTACAGCGTGAGCACGATCGCGTAGTCCCGCAGGCCCACGAACGTGTCCAGCGGGCAGGCGCCGAGCACTTCGCCCACCTGGCTGTCGGTGAGCCAGCGCGGCACCCTGGCGGGTGGCTTGCGCTGCCGCGGCACCCGCATCAGGTCCGCGGCCTGCGCCTCGCCCAGGGCGATCTGGAAGCGGTAGAAGGCGCGCAGCGCCTTCAGGTCGAGGTTCACGGTGGCCACGGCGCAGGAGCGCCGGCGTGTGGCCAGCCAGCGCGCCAGGATGGTGCCGTCGACGTGCCCGGGCGCGCCGCCGGCGCGCAGCCAGGCGCGCACCGCGGCGCCGTACAGGCGGCGCGTGTGCGGCGAGCGCTGCAGTCCGCGCAGGTGTTGGTCGAACCGCGCGGCTGCGGCCTGCGCGTCGATCGACAGGCCTTGCGGCGTGGCGCCGCTGGCAACACGACAATAATCGAGTGGTATCACGTACGCCTGCCGGTTCGGCAGGCCCAACATGCGGAGAGAGCGCCAGCGAATCAGTCACTTGCAGCGTAATTCCTCGGGCAATGCCTGAGGCTTTACATAATATGCATTATGCGAAGTTATAGGCATTGACCCGAATCAGTGCCTTTGCCCGGCTTTCCGGCCACCATGGCCGCGTCGCCCCACCGAGGTCCTGTTCATGCGCATCGTCGTTGCAGTGGATGGCAGTCCGGTTTCGGCGCGCGTCGCGCGCCACGTCGTCGCCCTGGCCAAGGCGATGCGCAAGCCGCCGTCGATCGTCCTGCTGGTCGTGGACATCCCGATGATGCCCGGCGTCGAACGCAGGATCGGCGCGGCCGCGGTCCGCCGGTTCCACCAGGAAACCTTCACCGATGCCTTGCGGCAAGCGCGCGAGGCCTTCGCCCGCGCCGGGGTGCCCTGGCAGGAAGACACCGTCGTCGGCGCGCCCGCGGAGGAAATCATGAAGGCATGCGCGCGGCACGACGCCGACCTGCTGGTGATGGGTTCCCGCGGCCAGGGCGCGGTGAAGAGCGCGCTGGTGGGTTCGGTGGCGATGAAGGTCGTGGCCGCCGGCAAGACGCCGGTCACCCTGGTCCGCTGAGGGCGCCGGCGGCCGCGGCCGCCATCCTCCGATGCGTCAGCGCCTGCGCGCCGCCCGCGCCTGCTCGCGCGCGGCGCGCAGTGCGTCGAGCTTTTCCTTCAGCTTGAGCTCCAGGCCGCGGGGCACGGGTTCGTAGTACACGCGTTCGCCCAGCGCGTCGGGGAAACCGGTCTGTTCGAGCGCGATGCCGCCTTCGGCGTCGTGGTCGTACTGGTAGCCCTGGCCGTAGCCGAGGCGCTTCATCAGTTTCGTGGGCGCGTTGCGGATGTGCATCGGCACGTCGAGCGTGCCGTGGCGCTCGACGTCGGCGCGCGCGGCGCCGAACGCGGCGTGGGCGGCGTTCGACTTGGCCGTGCTGGCCAGGTAGATCACCACCTGCGCGAGCGCAAGGTCGCCCTCAGGGCTGCCGAGGCGGTCGTAGGCGTCCCAGGCCTCGATCGACATCTGCAGCGCCCGCGGATCGGCCAGGCCGATGTCCTCCACCGCCATGCGCGTGATGCGCCGCGCCAGGTAGGCGGGATCAGCGCCGCCGTCGAGCATGCGCGCGAACCAGTACAGCGCGGCGTCCGGATTGGAGCTGCGCACCGACTTGTGCAGCGCCGAGATCTGGTCGTAGAACTGCTCGCCGCCCTTGTCGAAGCGACGCGTGCGGTCGGCAAGCACCTGGGCGAGGGTGGCATCGGTGATCGTGGCGCCCTCCCCCGCGTCACCGCCCTCCCCCGCTTCGCCGGCGAGTTCGGCGGCGATCTCCAGCAGCGTCAGTGCGCGCCGCACGTCGCCGTCGGCGGCCTGCGCGATGAGTTCGAGCTGCTCGCGCGCCACGTGCAGGCCGCGGCCGCCGAGGCCGCGCTCGGCGTCGCCCAGCGCCTGCCGCAGCGCGTCCACGATGTCCTCCACGGACAGCGCTTCCATCACGTGCACGCGGCAGCGCGACAACAGCGCGGAATTCAGCTCGAACGACGGATTCTCGGTGGTCGCGCCGACGAACAGGATCGTGCCGCGCTCGATGTGCGGCAGGAACGCATCCTGCTGCGTCTTGTTGAAGCGGTGCACCTCGTCGACGAACAGCACCGTGCGGCGCCCCGAGGCGAAACGCGCGGCGGCTTCGGCGAGTACCTGCCGCACCTCCGGCAAGCCGGACAGCACCGCCGAGATCGCGCGGAAGTCGGCGTCGGCGTAGCGGGCGAGCAACAGCGCGAGCGTTGTCTTGCCGCAACCCGGCGGGCCCCAGAGGATCATCGAGTGGACGCGGCCGGATTCGATCGCGCGACGCAGCGCGGAGCCCGGCGCCAGCAGCCGGCGCTGGCCGACCATCTCGTCCAGCGTGCGCGGCCGCATGCGCTCGGCGAGCGGTCGCAGCGCCGGATCGCCGGTGGACAGGAGGTCGGTGGTGGGCGTGGCGGCGGGCGCGGAACGGCGGGCGGGCATGCCGCTAGCCTACCCGGTCGTGCGCGCCGCGGATCGCCGGCCGGCATCCCGGCCCGCGAGGGCGTGCCCAGGCGCCGCAGGCGAACTCAGGAGCCGGCGTAGGCGAACGCAGCGTCGTTCGCGGCCGGGTCGGCGCCGAGCGCATAGTCCAGGCGCAGCCACTCGCCGCTGCGCGGGTCGTACAGGGCTTCGATCGTGGTCGCGGCGCGGCCTTCGGCGCCGAAGTCGGCGACGCCGCGCGCGACCACCCGCAGGTAGCGCCCGCCCACCGGCACCGCGCGTGCGTCGTCGATCGCCAGCGTCACCGGCTGGCCCGCGAACTCGGCATCCAGGCGCCGCGCCGCTGCCGTCGCCAGGCCGCGTTGCGTGGCGGGCGACACGGCGTGCTCGCCCGTCCCTTCGAACCAGAGCGACGGGGCATCGGCGCTGCGTGCTTCGCGGTCGTACAGCGCAGTGGCGCGCACCAGCATCGGCGCGCTTCCGTCGATCCGCACCCGGGCCAGCGCCTCGACTTGCTGCTGCGCGGGGCCGGCATCGGAGATGAGCGGCGTATCGATCGCGACATCGACGGAATGGCCGGGGAACTGCGCGCCGATCGCCACCGCCAGGGCATCGGCCTGCGCGCCGGCGACGTGCAGGCCGGGCGCGCCCTCGTTCGAACCTTCATCGCGCACCGCCGTCGATGTCGTCGTGGCAACCACCGCCGGCATGGCGAGCGCCGGCGCGCGCAGCGCGCCCGTCATCGAAGCGCCGAAGAGCAGGCTTCCGGTGAGCGTGGCAATGAGGAGGGCGGGCTGGCGCATCGGATTCCCCGGGCCGAGGTGGCGGCGTCGCGGGTCACCTTGCGCGCACGGCCGTCGAAGGGCCGTGACGCCGCCGCGGCGCATTCATCCTTCGATCACGTCCACGCCCTTGGGCGGGGCGAAGCGGAAGGTCGCCGCGGGGAACGCGGGATTGCGCTTCCACGCGCCGAAGTCGATCACGCTCTTCTGCCCGAGCGCATCGATGAACTGCATCTTCTCGAGGCCGCCGGCGCCGAAGCCCAGGCGAGCGGATTCGAAGCCCGCGCCATCCGACTGGCGGGGCTTCAGCGTGAGCCAGTGCAGGCCGTCCGCGTTGCCCGCCTCGGCCACGACGTAGTCGCGGTCGAGCTTCGCCGGATCGATCAGCGCGGCGAGCGGGCTGCCCTGCTCCGCCGTGCCCTGGGCGCGCCGGGTGGCCTGTTGCAGGTCGGGGTCGTACACCCAGACGCGGGAGCCGTCGGCCACGATCAGCTGCTCGTAGGGCTTGCGGTAGGCCCAGCGGAACAGGCGCGGCGCGGACAGCGCCACCTCGCCGCTGGAGGTTTCCTTGAGCTTGCCGTTGGGGTCGAAGACCTGCTGCGTGAACGGGGCCTGCAGGCCCTTGACGCCCTTGGTGAACGCGGCGAGGTCGTCGCGCGCGCCAGCGGAAGCGGCGCCCGCGAACAGCAGCGTGGCGGTCGCGAGCACAGTGGCGGAACGCATCATCGTGGGGGCTCCCTGCGGATCTGGAATCTGGCGGCCAGTCTGCCGCCGCCTTCCTGAACGCGCGGTAGAGCCTCAGGGCGCGGGCGGAGGCGGTGCGAGGACCGAGCGGTCGCCGTTGTGCTCCGGCGGGGTGACGATGCCGGCCGCCTCCATCGCCTCGATCAGGCGCGCGGCGCGGTTGTAGCCGATCTTGAGCCGCCGCTGCACGCCGGAGATCGACGCCCGGCGCGTCTCGGTGACGATGCGCACCGCCTCGTCGTAGAGCGGATCGGATTCGTCGCCGCCGCCGCCGCTTTCCGGCAGGCCGGTGGCGCCGACCACGTTGCCGTCGCCGAGCGACTGCACTTCCTCGAGCACGCCGTCCATGTATTGCGGCCCGTCGCAGGACTGCTTGAGGTGCTCGACCACGCGGTGCACTTCCTCGTCGCTGACGAAGGCGCCGTGGATGCGTTCCGGCATCGCCGTGCCCGGCGGCAGGTACAGCATGTCGCCGTGGCCGAGCAGCGTCTCGGCGCCGCTCTGGTCCAGGATCGTGCGGGAGTCGATCTTGCTCGACACCTGGAAGGCGATGCGCGTGGGGATGTTCGCCTTGATCAGGCCGGTGATCACGTCGACCGACGGACGCTGCGTCGCCAGCACGAGGTGGATGCCGGCCGCGCGCGACTTCTGCGCGAGGCGCGCGATGAGTTCCTCGACCTTCTTGCCGACGATCATCATCATGTCGGCGAACTCGTCGATGATGATCACCAGGTACGGGAGCGGCTCGAGCGTGCGCGGCGCCTCGCCGGCTTCCGGCTTGAACAGCGGATCCGACATCGGCTGGCCGGCGTCGATCGCGTCCCTGACCTTCTTGTTGAAGCCGCCGAGGTTGCGCACGCCCACGGTGGACATCAGCTTGTAGCGGCGCTCCATCTCCGCCACGCACCAGCGCAGGCCGTTGGCGGCCTCCTTCATGTCGGTGACGACCGGCGCGAGCAGGTGCGGGATGCCCTGGTAGACGCTGAGTTCCAGCATCTTCGGGTCGATCATCAGCATCCGCACGTCCTGCGGCGACGCCTTGTACAGCAGCGACAGCACCATCGCGTTGACCGCGACCGACTTGCCCGACCCGGTGGTGCCGGCGACCAGGAGGTGCGGCATGCGCGCCAGGTCGGCGACCGTCGGCCGGCCGGCGATGTCCTTGCCGAGCGCGAGCGTCAGCGGGCTCGCGGACTTGTCGTATTCGCGGGAGCGCAGCAGCTCGCTGAGGAAGATCATCTCGCGGTGCGAGTTCGGGATCTCCAGGCCGATGACGGACTTGCCCGGGATGACGTCGACCACGCGCACCGACTTCACCGACAGGCCGCGGGCGATGTCCTTGTCGAGCGAGGAGATCTGGCTGACCTTCACCCCCGGCGCGGGCTCGATCTCGAAGCGCGTGATCACCGGGCCCGGGTACGCGCCGACCACCTGCGCGTCGATGCGGAAATCCTTGAGCTTGAACTCGATCTGCCGCGACAGCGTCTCCAGGGTCTGCTCGTCGTAGCCCTTGGCCTGCGGCTTGGGATCGTCGAGCAGCGCCAGCGGCGGGATGCCCGAGCCGTCGCCGACGTGGAACAGCGGGATCTGCTGCTCGCGCTTGGCGCGGTCGCTCTTCTCCACCTGCGGCGGCGCCGGCGGTTCGATCTTCACCGGCGTGCGCTTGGCGCGCAGCTCGGTGTCGTAGCGGCGCACTTCCTCGCGCTCCTCGCGCAGGTCGCGGGTCTGCTGCCACTTGTCCGCCTCGCGGCTCGAGACGCGCGCGAACTTCGCCACGAGCCCGGGGATCGCCAGCGTCCACTTGCCGACGCGGTCCATGACCGCCAGCCACGACAGCCCGGTGGCCAGCGTCACCGACACCAGCAGCAGCGCGAGCAGGAAGAGATTGCCGCCCATCGGTCCGAACGCGCGGAACAGCGAACGGCCCACGAGCTGGCCGAGGATGCCGCCGCTGCCCGCCGAGAAGTCGGGGACCGCGCCGATGCGCAGGTGCAGCAGGCCGGTCGCCGACACCAGGAAGCCGACGATGCCCACCAGCCGCAAGGCCGGCCCGAGGTCCGGATCGCCGTCCCCGTCGCTGTCCATGCCGAACAACGCGATCCAGGCGACCATCCCCAGCACCAGCGGCAGGAGGAACGCGACGTAGCCGGTGAGGTACAGCAGCACGTCCGCGACGTAGGCGCCGACCTGGCCGCCGACGTTGTGCAGCGGCGCGGTGACGCTGCCCGAATGCGACCAGCCCGGGTCCTGCGGCGAGTAGGTGACCAGGCTCGCCAGCAGGTACAGCAGCAGCGGCGCGACCAGGATCAGCGCGATGTCGCGCCACAGCCGCTGGCGGCCGGGCGACGGCGCCCGGCGCTTCGCGTCGGAGGCGGCGGCTTTCCTGCGGCTGGTCGCTGCCTCAGCCACCGGGGAGCGTCAGACCTTCATGTCCAGCAGCGCGGGATGCACGAGCTTCCCGCCCTCCACGTTGATGCCCTTTACCAGCGCCTCGTTGCTGCGCCAGGCGTCGCCGGACGCCAGCTTGTTCACCCAGGGCAGGATCGCCGCGCAGATCGCCTGCGACGAGGTCTGCGGCACGGCGCCCGGCATGTTGGTCACGCAGAAGTGGGTCACGCCCTCCTCCACGTAGGTCGGATCCTTCCAGGTGGTCGGGCGCGAGGTCTCGAAGCAGCCGCCCTGGTCGATCGCGATGTCGACGACCACGCTGCCGTCGCCCATGTCGCGCAGCATCTCGCGGGTCATCACGTGGGGCGCCTTGGCGCCGGTGACCAGCACCGCGCCGACCACGAGGTCGGCGGCGGCGACTTCGCGCGCGACCACGTCGTGGTAGGGGTACAGCGCGGTGACGTTGTTGCCCAGGCGCATCATCTCGTCCATGCGGTCCTGGCGCATCTCGAACACCGTCACGTTCGCGCCCGCGGCCGCGGCCAGCGCGGCGGACGCGCCGCCGGCCTTGCCCGCGCCGAACACCACGACCTTGCCGCGCTCGGTCGACGGCAGGCCGCCGAGCAGCTTGCCCTTGCCGCCCATCGGCTGGTGCAGCAGGTGCGTGCCGACCTGCACGCCGATCTTGCCGGCGATCACCGACATCGGCGCCAGCAGCGGCAGGTCGCCGTTCGGCAGCTCGACGGTCTCGAAGGCGACGCCGGTCAGGCCGATGTCGAGCAGCTTGCGCGTCAGCACCGGCTCGGCGGCCAGGTGCAGGTAGCAGAACAGCAAATGGTCCTTGCGCAGGTGGGCCAGGTCGCCGGCGATCGGCTCCTTGACCTTGACGATCATTTCGCCCTTTTCGTAGAGCGCGGCCGCATCCGGCGCGATCTTCACCCCGAGGCGGGCGTATTCCTCGTCCTGGAACCCGCTCTTGATGCCGGCGTCCTTCTCCAGCCAGACCTCGTGGCCACGCTTGACCAGGTCGCCGGCGGCGGCCGGGACGAGCGCGACGCGCCCTTCGAGGGTCTTGGTTTCCTTGGGAACGCCGATACGCATGCTGGTGGTACCTCGGAGCTGTGGGGGATAATCCGCGGACGATTATACCCACGGCCCCTCACCGATGACCGCCGCGCCAATGACCGCTCCGAAGCACTGCAAGCTCCTCATCCTCGGCTCCGGCCCCGCGGGCTGGACCGCGGCGGTCTACGCCGCGCGCGCCAACCTCAAGCCGGTGCTGGTGACCGGCCTGCAGATGGGCGGCCAGCTGATGACCACCACCGAGGTCGACAACTGGCCCGGCGACGCGCACGACCTGCAGGGCCCGGACCTGATGGCGCGGATGCAGGCGCACGCCGAGCGCTTCGACACCGAGGTCGTGTTCGACCACATCCACACCGCCGACCTGTCGCGGCGCCCGTTCCGGCTCAAGGGCGACAGCGGCGAATACACCTGCGACGCGCTGGTCATCGCCACGGGCGCGACCGCGAAGTACCTGGGCCTGCCCTCCGAGGAGGCCTTCAAGGGCCGCGGCGTCTCCGCCTGCGCGACCTGCGACGGCTTCTTCTACCGCGACATGGACGTGGCCGTCGTCGGCGGCGGCAACACCGCCGTCGAGGAAGCGCTGTACCTGTCCAACATCGCGCGCAAGGTCTACCTGGTGCACCGGCGGGACACGCTCCGCGCCGAGAAGATCATGCAGGACAAGCTGTTCGCGAAGATCCAGGCCGGCAAGATCGAGCCCGTCTGGCACCACGTCGTCGACGAGGTGCTGGGCGACGACAAGGGCGTGACCGGCTTGCGGGTGAAGTCGGTGCAGGACGGCGCGACGCGCGAGCTGCCGATCCACGGCTTCTTCGTCGCCATCGGCCACACCCCGAACACCTCGCTGTTCGAAGGCCAGCTGGCGATGAACAACGGCTACCTCGAGATCAAGTCCGGCCTGGCCGGCGGGGCCACCGAGACGTCCGTCGCGGGCGTGTTCGCGGCGGGCGACGTCGCCGACCAGCACTACCGGCAGGCGATCACCTCGGCGGGCTTCGGCTGCATGGCCGCGCTGGACGCCGAGCGCTTCCTCGACCAGCACGACTGATGCCCGCGGCGCGCATCCACGGCGCGCTCTCGGGGATCCCGGCCGCGCAGTGGGATGCGCTGCACGACGGGCGGAATCCGTTCGTCGCGCACGCCTTCCTCGAGGGCATGGAGCGGCACGGCGTGGTGGCCGCGCGCCACGGCTGGACGCCGCGCCATCTCGCGCTGTGGGAGGGCGACACGCTCGTCGCCGCGGCGCCTGCGTACCTGAAGGCCAACTCCCATGGCGAGTTCGTGTTCGACCACGCGTGGGCGCACGCCTACGCGCGATACGGACGCGAGTACTTCCCGAAGTGGCTGTGCGCCGTGCCATACAGCCCGGTCACCGGGCCGCGGCTGCTCGCGCGCGATCCGCACCTGCGCGCGGCGTTGCTCGACGCCTTCCGCGGGATCGCGGGCGGCGGGACGGCCCCGCCGGATGGGCTGTCGTCGGTGCACGTCAACTTCCACGAGGCCGTGGAAGACGCCGCGTTCGACGACGCCTGGCTGGCGCGCACCGATGTCCAGTACCACTGGCGCAATCGCGCCGGCTGGCGCGATTTCGGGGCCTTCCTCGCGGCCATGGACCACAAGCACCGCAAGAACATCCGCAGCGAGCGCCGGCGCGTCGCCGCCGCCGGCGTGCGGTTCCGCGTGGTGCACGGCGACGAGGCCTCGGCCGGCGACCTCGCCGCGATGCACGACTTCTACCTCGCGACCTTCGCCGAGCACGGCAACCGGCCGACGCTGACCCTGCCCTTCCTCCAGCACCTGGCCGAAGCGATGCCGCGGCAGCTCGTGCTGGTGCTGGCGGAGCGCGGCGGTCGCGCGATCGCCGGTGCGCTGTGCCTGCGCGGCGGCGACACGCTCTACGGCCGCTACTGGGGCGCCGATCCCGGCGAGCGCGTGCCCGGCCTGCATTTCGAGACCTGCTACTACCAGGGCATCGAGTACTGCCTGCGCGAAGGCCTGGCCTGTTTCGAACCCGGCGCCCAGGGCGAACACAAGCTCGCACGCGGGTTCCTCCCGGCGCTGGTGCGCAGCCGCCACTGGATCGCCGATCCCGCGTTCGCCGGGGCGCTGGCGCCGTGGTGCGCCGAAGAGCGGCGCGAGGTCGAGGGGTGGGCCGCCGCGCTCGCGGCGCATTCCCCGTTCCGCGCCGACGCCGGCGCCGGCTGAGCATGCCGCGCCTGCGCCTGCCCGTCCTCGATGCGGACCCGGCCGCGCCGTTCCCGCCGGCCGCCGCGGCGCTGCGCGAACCCGACGGGCTCCTCGCGGTCGGCGGCGACCTTTCGCCCGTGCGGCTGCTCAACGCGTACGCGTACGGGATCTTCCCGTGGTATTCGGACGGCCAGCCGATCCTGTGGTGGTCGCCGGATCCGCGCATGGTGTTCCGGACCGATGCCCTGCACCTGTCGCGGCGCTTCCGCCGGGCGTTGCGCACCCTGCCCTGGGTCGCCACCGCCGACACCGCCTTCGACGAGGTCGTTTCGGCCTGCGCCACGACGCCTCGCCCCGGGCAGCGCGGGACCTGGATCACGCCCGCGATGCGCGCGGCGTACGGTGCGCTGCACCGGCTCGGCCATGCGCACTCGATCGAGGTGCGCGAGGCCGCGCCCGAGGGGCGCGGGGCGCTCGTGGGCGGCCTCTACGGCGTGGCCGTCGGGCGGATGTTCTTCGCCGAGAGCATGTTCAGCGCGCGCAGCGGCGGGTCGAAGGCGGCGCTGGGGGCCCTCGCCCTGCGGCTCGCGCACTGGGGCTGGCCGCTCGTGGACGCCCAGGTCGAGAACGCGCACCTGCGTTCGCTGGGCGCGGAACCCTGGCCGCGCGAGCGGTTCCTGCGGGAGGCCGCGCGCCTGGCCGCGCTCGATGCGCCGCCGGTCGGCTGGACGGAACGCTTCGGCGCCCTGCCCGCCGCCGCGCTCGCAGGCTGAATGGCGGCAGCCGCCGTTTTGCGCCCCTTCCGCCAAAGTGTCAGAATGTCGGACTTTCGGGCCCGGCCACCGGGCCCCGCAACAGGAAACACATGGCGAAAGACGACGTCATCGAATTCGAGGGCACGGTCTCCGAGACCCTGCCCAACACGATGTTCCGCGTGAAGCTGGAGAACGGCCACGAGATCATCGCCCACATCTCCGGCCGCATGCGCAAGAACTACATCCGCATCCTCACCGGCGACAAGGTCAAGGTCGAGATGACCCCGTACGACCTGAGCAAGGGACGCATCACCTATCGCATGAGATAGCCGATCGAACCTGCTGATCTAAAAAGAAAAAGCGACCTTCTTGGTCGCTTTTTTGTTGTCGCGGGTGCGCCGGACGCGCATGCCACCAGGCGCGAATGTCCCCCGTCGCCGACCTGCGGCCGGCGCCTCCTCCTTTATTTCGCCCTTCGGGGCATGCGTAACCGGCGCTCCGGCTCTTCCCGCGGCTCAAGAGCCGCGCCTGCTCTTCCATCCACGACCGGGGATGTCTGGGGGCGCGAGCGGGAGGGCTTTGGAGCGAAATAAAGGAGGAGGCGCCGGCTCTTTGGCGCCGGGGGACATTCGCTCCAAAGCCCTCCCGCTCGCGCTTGCGACGGAGCGTCAGACGGTGGCGGGCAGGAGCTTCTCGGGTTCGGCCTGGGCCGAGACCGACAGTTCGCCGTCCACCACGTCCAGGCTGACCCGCCCGCCCCCGACCAGCTTGCCGAACAGCAGTTCGTCGGCCAGCGGGCGCTTCACCTTGTCCTGGATCACCCGCGCCATCGGCCGGGCGCCCATCAGCGGGTCGAACCCGTGCTGCGCCAGCCAGTCGCGCGCCGCCGGCGTGGCGGTGAGCGTGACGTCCTTCTCGTGGAGTTGCGCCTCAAGTTCGATCAGGAACTTGTCCACGACGCGCAGGACGTGGTCCATGCCCAGCGCCTGGAACTGCACCACCGCGTCGAGGCGGTTGCGGAACTCCGGGCTGAAGCCGCGGCGGATGACTTCCATCGCGTCCGTGGAGTGGTCCTGCTTCGTGAAGCCGATCGAGCGGCGGGCCGCCTGCGCGGCGCCGGCGTTCGTCGTCATCACCAGGATCACGTTCTTGAAGTTCGCCTCGCGCCCGTTGGTGTCGGTGAGGACGCCGCGATCCATGACCTGCAGCAGGATGTTGAAGATGTCCGGGTGGGCCTTCTCCACTTCGTCCAGCAGGAGCACGCAGTGCGGGGTCTTGACGATCTTCTCGGTCAGCAGGCCGCCCTGGTCGAAGCCGACGTAGCCGGGGGGCGCGCCGATCAGGCGCGACACCGAGTGCGGCTCCATGTACTCGGACATGTCGAAGCGCACCAGCTCGATGCCCAGCTGCAGCGCGAGCTGCCGCGTGACCTCGGTCTTGCCCACGCCGGTCGGGCCGGCGAACAGGAAGTTGCCGATCGGCTTCTCGGGATTGCCCAAGCCGGAACGCGCCAGCTTGATCGCGCTGGTCAGCGTCTCGATCGCCGGATCCTGGCCGAAGATCACCATCTTGAGGTTGCGCTCGAGGTGGGCCAGCACGTCCTTGTCGGAGGCGCTGACCTGCTTGGCCGGGATGCGGGCCATGCGCGCGACGATGGTCTCGATCTCCTCCACGTCGATGAGCTGCTTGCGCGCGTCCTCGGGCAGCAGCCGCTGGCGCGCGCCCGCTTCGTCGATGACGTCGATCGCCTTGTCCGGCAGAAGCCGGTCGCCGATGTGGCGCACCGAGAGGTCGACGGCGGCCTTGATGGCGTCGTCGGCGTAGGTGACGCCGTGGTGCTGCTCGTACTTCGGCTTCAGGCCCTGCAGGATTTCCACCGCCTCGCCCACGGTCGGTTCGACGATGTCGATCTTCTGGAAGCGCCGCGCGAGCGCGCGGTCCTTCTCGAAGATGCCGCGGTATTCCTGGAAGGTGGTCGAGCCGATGCAGCGCAACTCGCCCGAGGCGAGCACGGGCTTGATCAGGTTCGAGGCGTCCATGGTCCCGCCCGAAGCGGAGCCGGCGCCGATGATGGTGTGGATCTCGTCGATGAAGAGGATCGCGCCCGGCACCTTCTTCAGCGCCGCGAGCACGCCCTTCAGGCGCTTCTCGAAGTCGCCGCGGTACTTGGTGCCGGCGACCAGCGCGCCGAGGTCGAGCGAGTAGATCACGGCGTCGGCGAGCACCTCCGGCACCTCGCCGTCGACGATCCGCTTGGCCAGGCCCTCGGCGAGCGCGGTCTTGCCCACGCCGGCCTCGCCCACGTACAGCGGGTTGTTCTTGCGGCGGCGGCAGAGCACCTGGATCGTGCGCTCGATCTCCTCCGACCGGCCGACGAGCGGATCGATCTTGCCCTCGCGGGCCAGCGCGTTGAGGTCGCTGGCGAACTCGGCCAGGGCATCGCCCTTGCCTTCCGCCGCGTCCGCGCCGCCCTCGCCGTGGGCGCCTTCGTCCTGGCGCGGCTCCTCGCCCTGCTTGGCGATGCCGTGCGACAGGTAATTGACCGCGTCGAGGCGGGTCACGTCCTGCTGGTTGAGGAAATAGACGGCGTGGGAGTCCTTCTCGCCGAAGATGGCGACCAGCACGTTCGCGCCGGTCACTTCCTTCTTGCCCGAGGACTGCACGTGGTAGACCGCGCGCTGCAGTACCCGCTGGAACCCCAGCGTGGGCTGCGTGTCGCGGCCGTCCTCGGGGTCGAGCTTGACCACCGACTTCTCGATCGCCTGCTCGAGCTCGCCGCGCAGGCGCGGGAAATCCGCCCCGCTCGCCTTGAGCACGGCCTCGGCCGAGGGGTTGTCGAGCAACGCGAGCAGCAGGTGCTCGACGGTCATGTACTCGTGGCGCGCCTCGCGGGCGCGCTTGTAGCACTGGCCGATGCTGTACTCGAGGTCCTTGCTGAACATCTGGGGGGAACCTCCGCTGGGAACGTCCTGGATTGGCCCGTCCGGGCCTCCTGTCCCCGATATGGGGCGCGGGCGGCGCTCCCGCAAGCCCCTTCTACGCCTTCTCCATCGTGCAGAGCAACGGATGCTGGTTGAGCCTTGCGTATTCGTTCACCTGCGCCACCTTGGACTCTGCCACCTCGCGGGTGAACACCCCGCACACGCCCCTGCCCCGGGTATGGACGTGGAGCATGACCTGGGTGGCCTTCTCGATGTTCATGCCGAAGAACCGGACCAGCACGTCCACGACGAAGTCCATCGGGGTGTAGTCGTCGTTCAGCAGCAGCACGGAGTACAGCGGCGGGCGCGCGACCTCGGGGCGGGTGGTCTCCACCGCCACGCCATGGTCGCGTTCGCTGCCGGGTTTGTTCGCCATGGCGTGATTATAGAATGGCCGCATGAGCTACCGAGAAGGCCGCTTCTGGCAACCCGACGTCACCGTGGCCACTGTCGTGGTGCGCGACGGCCGCCTGCTGTGCGTGGAGGAGCGGGCGAATGGGCGCGGCCTGGTGCTCAACCAGCCTGCCGGACACCTCGAGCCGGACGAAGGCCTCGCGGACGCCGCGCTGCGCGAAACGCTGGAGGAGACCGGCTGGGACGTGCGCCTCACCGCCTTCGTCGGCGCGTACCAGTGGAAGGCGCCGGAGACCGATCGCCATTACCTGCGCTTCGCATTCCTGGCCGAACCGCTGCGCCACCATCCGGAGCGGCCGCTCGACGAGGGCATCGTGCGCGCGCTCTGGCTCGCGCCGGCGGAACTCCAGGCGCAGGCCGCGCGGCACCGCAGCCCGCTGGTGTGGCGGGTGGTCGCCGACGCCCTCGCCGGCCGCCGGCAGCCGCTGTCGGTGCTGCAGCAGGTGGAATGAGCATGGGCGCCGCGACTTCCAGCGCCGGGCCCGGCACGATCGTCGGCATGTCCGGCGGCGTCGATTCGTCGGTCGCCGCGCTGCTGCTCGTGCGCGCGGGCGAACCGGTCGCCGGCATGTTCATGGACAACTGGGCCGACGACGGCAGCGGCGAGTGCCGCGCCGACGACGACCGCCGCGACGCGGTCGCGGTCTGCGGCCGGCTCGGCATTCCCCTGCACGTTCGCGATTTCTCGCGGGAATACTGGGACGGCGTGTTCGCCCACTTCATCGCCGAGTACGCCGCGGGCCGCACGCCCAACCCGGACGTGCTGTGCAACCGGGAGATCAAGTTCCGGCACTTCCTCGACGCGGCGCGCGCGCTCGGCGCGGAACGCATCGCCACCGGCCATTACGCGCGCGTCGAGCGCAGCGGCGGACGCTGGCGGCTGCTGCGCGCGGCCGACCGTGGAAAGGACCAGAGCTACTTCCTGCACCTCCTGGGGCAGGAGGCGCTGGCCGCCACCCGTTTCCCGCTCGGCGACCTGCGCAAGGACGACGTCCGGCGCCTGGCCGCCGAGGCCGGCCTGCCCACGGCGGCGAAGAAGGATTCCACCGGAATCTGCTTCATCGGGGAACGCGACTTCCGCGGCTTCCTGTCGCGCTACCTGCCCGCGCGGACCGGCGAGATCCGCGACCCGCAAGGCCGGCGGCTCGGCGAGCATCCGGGCGTCTTCTACTTCACCCTCGGCCAGCGCGGCGGGCTGCAGCTCGGCGGCGTGCGCGGCCGCGCGGCGGCGCCGTGGTACGTGGTGGGCAAGGATGTCGCCGGCAACGTGCTGTACGTCGACCAGGGCCACGACAGCCCCTGGCTGCAGTCCGGCGTTCTGTGGAGCGAGTCGGCGCACTGGATCGACGGCGCGCCGCCCGCCGCCCGCTTCGCCTGCGCTGCGCAGGTCCGCTATCGCCAGGCCGCCGAACCCTGCGAAGTGGAAGCGCGCGACGACGGTAGCCTGCGCGTCGCATTCGCGCGACCGCAGCGCGCGGTCACGCCGGGCCAGTCCGTCGTGCTCTACGACGGCGAGCGCTGCCTCGGCGGCGCCGTCATTTCCGCCACCGATGCGCCGCTCGAAGCGAGGCATGCCGCATGACCCATCCCCTGTCCGACCGCGTGCTCGCGCTCGCCGGCGTCGCCCAGGCCCTGGCGCAGGTGCGTCGCATCGCCGAGACCGGCGCCGCGGACGCGGCGGTGCTCGAAACGGCGATGGACAGCGTCTTCCGCATCGACGCGGAGTCGCCGGCCGCCGTGTTCGGCGGCACGCGCGCGCTCGCCCCCGGCCTGAAGCTGCTGCGGGCCTACCTGCGCAACGAGTCGGACGACGCGCTGCTGCCGCGGCTCGGCCTGGCGGTGCTGCAGCTGGAACGCCGGTTCGTGCGCGACCCGGCGGCCGCCCGGGTCCACGACGGGATCCTGGCCGCTGCCGCGGATGCCGCCGCCAGGGGCAGCGCGCATCCGGACGTGCTGGGCGCGCTGGGCGCGCTGTACGCGTCGACGGTGAGCGGCCTGCGACCGCGGGTCATGGTCCAGGGCAACCCGCATTACCTCGGCCAGGCCGGCGTGGTCGCGGAAATCCGCGCCGCGCTCCTCGCCGCGTTGCGGGCGGCCGTGCTGTGGCGGCAGGTCGGCGGGTCGCTCTGGGATTTCCCGCTGCGGCGGAGGCAGATGCTCGACGCCATCGACGCGGCACTTTCCGGCGCCTAGGACTGGGCCGCGGGCACCAGCAGTTTCAGGCCCTTGAAGTAGTCGCGGTAGAACCCCGCATCGCGGGTGATCAGCCCGTTGCACTGCATCAGTGCATGCGCGCCGACGAGGAAGTCGGCGACGGCGCGGTCGTTGCGCTTCCCGCCGCGCGACCGGTAACGCTTGTTCATGTAGCCCGCGCGCATCGCCGCGGATTCGTGCATCGGCTCGAAGCGGATCCCGACCGACGCCAGGATGTCCATCAGGTCCTCGCTGGTCTCGAGCATCGCCTGCACCTCGGCCACGACGGCGGCGCAGACCACCACCTCGTCGTGCGCCAGGGCGTTGCCCACGCAGGCCTCCGACGCCTCCGCGAAATCGGGGTCGCCGATGAGGATGTCGAACAGCACCGACGAATCGACGGCGATCATGCGCGCCCGCCCTATTCCACCGGATCGCCGGGCGCGCGGCCGCGGATCGCGCGCATCGCCGCGTCGGTGCCGGTATGGCCCTCGGCCAGCCGGAACCGCCCGCGCACCTTGCGCAGCGCCTCGCTCACGTCCTTGCGCAGGATGATGCGGCCGCCTTCCAGTTCGACCTTGAGCGTCGTCCCCTTGGTCAGGCCCAGCGCATCGCGCACCGCCTTCGGCAGGGTGATCTGGCCCCGTTCGGCCACCGTGGCTTCCATGGCGCGCCTCCTCGCGGAAAGTATGCAAGAACAATACATACTTTTCCTGTCATATGCAATCTGCCATACTATGCGCGTCCCGCCGGCCACGGCGGCATCATTCCCGCCAGGGCGCCCGCCCCTGCTTCCGGAGTTCCCCCATGACCGATTCCTTCGCGACCCGCGCCCGCCTCGACGTCAACGGCAAGTCCTACGCCTACTCCAGCCTGCCGAAGCTCGGCGAGCGCTTCGACCTGGCCAAGCTTCCGTACTCGATGAAGATCCTGCTGGAGAACCTGCTCCGGCACGAGGACGGCGTGACCGTGCTGCCCGCGCACATCGAGGCCGTGGCGAAGTGGGATCCGAAGGCCGAACCCGACACCGAGATCGCGTTCATGCCGGCGCGCGTGCTGCTGCAGGACTTCACCGGCGTGCCCTGCGTCGTCGACCTGGCGGCGATGCGCGACGCGGTCGCGAAGCTGGGCGGCACGCCCAGCCAGATCAATCCTCAGATTCCTTCCGAACTCGTCATCGACCACTCCGTCCAGGTCGACGTGTTCGGGCGCCCGGACGCGCTGGACCTCAATGGCCAGATCGAATTCCAGCGCAACCAGGAGCGCTACAGCTTCCTGCGCTGGGGCCAGAAGGCGTTCGGCAACTTCAAGGTCGTGCCGCCGAACACCGGCATCGTGCACCAGGTGAACCTGGAGCACCTGGCCCGCGTCGTCGTCGAGCGCGAGGTGGACGGCGAACTGCTGGCGTTCCCGGACACCGTGTTCGGCACCGACTCGCACACCACGATGATCAACGGCATCGGCGTGCTCGGCTGGGGCGTCGGCGGCATCGAGGCCGAAGCCGCGATGCTCGGCCAGCCCTCGTCGATGCTGATCCCGCAGGTCGTCGGCTTCCGCCTCACCGGCAAGCTGCCCGAAGGCGCCACCGGCACCGACCTGGTCCTGACCGTCACCCAGATGCTCCGCGCGCTGGGCGTGGTCGGCAAGTTCGTCGAGTTCTACGGCGACGGCCTGCAGCACCTGCCGCTCGCCGACCGCGCCACCATCGCCAACATGGCGCCGGAATACGGCGCGACCTGCGGCATCTTCCCGATCGACGCCGAGGCCGTGCGCTACCTGCGCCTGTCCGGCCGCAGCGAGGCGCAGATCGCCCTCGTCGAGGCCTACGCGAAGGCGCAGGGCCTGTGGCACACCCCGGATTCGCCGCACGCGCAGTACAGCGCCACGCTCGAGCTGGACCTCGCCGACGTCAAGCCGTCGCTGGCCGGGCCCAAGCGCCCGCAGGACCGCGTGCTACTGGAGAAGGTGGGCGACAACTTCCGCACCAATCTCGAAGGCCTCACCGCGAACCGCGCGCCCAAGGGCGAGGTCAAGCGCATGGACGAGGAAGGCGGTGCGCAGCCGCAGGCCGAGCGCCTCGCCGCCAAGCCGTGCTCGACCATCCGCATCGACGACCAGGACCATGCGCTCACCGACGGATCGGTGGTGATCGCGGCGATCACCTCGTGCACCAACACCTCCAACCCGGCGGTGATGCTCGGTGCCGGCCTGCTGGCGCGCAATGCCGCGGCGAAGGGCCTGAAGGCCGCGCCCTGGGTCAAGACCTCGCTCGGCCCGGGCTCGCTGGTCGTGACCGATTACCTGCGCAAGGCGGGCGTGCTCGATGACCTGGAGAAGCTCGGCTTCTTCGTCGTCGGCTACGGCTGCACCACCTGCATCGGCAACTCGGGTCCGCTGCCGCAGGCCGTGTCGGCGGGCATCGCCGAGAACGACCTCGTCGTCGCCTCGGTGCTGTCGGGCAATCGCAACTTCGAGGGCCGCGTGCATCCCGAAGTGAAGATGAACTACCTCGCCTCGCCGCCGCTGGTCGTCGCCTACGCGATCGCCGGCACGGTGGACATCGACCTGACCACGCAGCCGCTCGGCAAGGGCAGCGACGGCCAGGACGTCTACCTGCGGGACATCTGGCCGTCGAACAAGGAGATCGGCGACCTGATCGCCGCCACCGTCGGCCCGGAGATGTTCGCGAAGAACTACGCCGACGTGTTCAAGGGCGACACCCGCTGGGCGCAGATCGCGTCGCCGGACGGCGAGAGCTACGCCTGGGACGAGGCGTCCACCTACATCAAGAACCCGCCCTATTTCGACGGCATGACGATGGAGGTCGGCTCCATCGACGATATCCATGGCGCGCGCGTGCTGGGCCTGTTCGGCGACTCGATCACCACCGACCACATCTCGCCGGCGGGCAACATCAAGAAGGATTCGCCGGCGGGCCGCTTCCTGCAGTCGCGCGGCGTGCAGCCCGCGGACTTCAACAGCTACGGCTCGCGCCGCGGCAACGACGACGTGATGGTGCGCGGCACCTTCGCCAACATCCGCATCAAGAACCTGATGCTGGGCGGCGAGGAAGGCGGCAACACCCTCTTCCACGGCGCGGGCGGCGACACCGGCAGGAAGATGTCGATCTACGACGCGGCGATGGCGTACAAGGCGCAGGGCACGCCGCTGGTCGTGTTCGCCGGCAAGGAATACGGCACCGGCTCCTCGCGCGACTGGGCGGCCAAGGGCACCAACCTGCTGGGCGTCAAGGCGGTCGTGGCGGAAAGCTTCGAGCGCATCCATCGCTCGAACCTGGTGGGCATGGGCGTGCTGCCGCTGCAGTTCAAGGACGGCGAGAACGCGCGCACGCTGGGCCTGGACGGCAGCGAGCTGGTCGAGATCACCGGCCTGCAGGACGGCGCCGGGAAGATGGCCACCATCGTCGCGCGCAAGGCCGACGGCCGCGAGACCCGCTTCGAGGCCCGCGTCCTGCTGCTGACGCCGAAGGAAGTGGAGTACTTCCGCAACGGCGGCATCCTGCACTACGTGCTGCGCCAGCTGGCGGCGAAGAAGGCGGCCTGACGCCCGCAGCCATCCCGAAGAGCCGACCCATGGTCGGCTCTACAGGCGCGGCTCCCACTCGGCGCTGGTCATGCGCCACTCGCCGTCGTCGGCGCGCCAGCCGGTGTCGACCGACCACACCCGCGCCGAGTCCGGCAGCGCGCCGCCGGAGCCACCGGTGAGCGCGGCATCGAAGCGTACGCGGGCGTGGTCGTCGCCCTGCAGCTCCATCGAGACCGGGCCGACCACCGCGACACCGACGCTGCGGTAACGGAGGAACGCGCCGCGCGCCATGCGCACCGCGCCTTCCCGGTCCATCGCCTGCGGCCCGATGAAATCCGCTGCGAGGAATCCGTCGATCGCACTGCCCTCGCGCGCCTCGACGGCCGCCTGCAACGCGTCCACCCGGGCGCGCAGCCGCGCTTCCGGCGCGTCCCCGGCGCCGCACGCCCCCAGCCAGAGCGCCACGGCGACCACCCCGATTGCCTGCCTTGCCAGTCCCATGGGCCTATGCTCCAATCGATTCGAAACGTACGCCAGCGCATCCTGCCGGCGATCCGGTGATCCGGCGAGAGGGAGACACATCGCGATGAGCCACGAGCGGCCCTGGCTGGCCAACTACCCGGCCGGCGTTCCGGCGGAAATCGACGCCGACGCCTATCCGTCGATCGTCGCCGTCCTCGAGGACGCCATCGCCCGCTTCCGCGACCGGCCCGCCTTCAGCAGTTTCGGCAAGGTCATCACCTACGCGGAGCTCGACCGGCTGAGCGCCCGGTTCGCCGCCTACCTCCGCGGCGAACTCGGCCTGGCCCGCGGCGACCGCGTCGCGATCATGATGCCGAACTGCCTGCAGTACCCGATCTCGACCTTCGGCATCCTCCGCGCCGGCCTGACCGTCGTCAACGTCAATCCGCTCTACACCGCGCGCGAACTCGACCACCAGCTGCGGGATTCCGGCGCGAAGGCGATCGTGGTCGTCGACAACTTCGGCCACACCGTCGAAGAGGTCTTCGAGAAGTCGCCGCTGGAGCACGTGGTCAGCACCGGCCTGGGCGACATGGTCGGCGGCGCCAAGGGCGCGATCATGAACTTCGTCGTCAAGCACGTGAAGAAGATGGTGCCGCCCTACTCGCTGCCGGGCGCGGTGCGCTTCCGCGACGCGCTGGCCGCGGGCGCGCGCCATCCGGCGCCGTCCGACCCGATCGACTCCGGCGACATCGCGTTCCTGCAGTACACCGGCGGCACCACGGGCGTGGCCAAGGGCGCGATGCTCACCCACCGCAACCTCGTGGCGAACATGGAGCAGGCCGCGGCCTGGGTCGGCGGCAACCTGCGCCCCGGCGAGGAAGTGATCATCACCGCGCTGCCGCTGTACCACATCTTCTCGCTGACGGCGAACGGGCTGGTGTTCACCAAGTTCGGCGGCCTCAACCACCTGATCACCAACCCGCGCGACATGCCCGGCTTCGTCAAGGAATTGAAGAAGACGCGCTTCACCGCGATCACCGGGGTCAACACGCTGTTCAACGGACTGCTGCACGCGGAAGGCTTCGACCAGGTCGATTTCTCTTCGCTGCGGCTCACCCTCGGCGGCGGCATGGCGGTGCAGCGCGCCGTGGCCGAGCGCTGGAAGCAGGTCACCGGCTGCACGCTCGTCGAGGCCTACGGCCTCACCGAGACGTCGCCGGCCGCGTGCATCAACCCGATGGACCTGCCCGCGTACAACGGCTCGATCGGCCTGCCGATCCCGTCCACCGACGCCTGCCTGAAGGACGACGAAGGCCGCATCGTCGCGATGGGCGAAGTCGGCGAACTGTGCCTGAAGGGCCCGCAGGTGATGAAGGGCTACTGGAACCGCCCGGACGAGACCGCGGCCACGATCGACGCCGACGGCTGGCTGCACACCGGCGACATGGCGCGGATGGACGAGCGCGGCTTCTTCTACATCGTCGACCGCAAGAAGGACATGATCCTCGTCTCCGGCTTCAACGTGTACCCGAACGAAGTCGAGGACGTGCTGGCCGGGATGCCGGGCGTGCTCGAGGTCGCCGTCGTCGGCGCGCCGGACGAGCATTCCGGCGAGGTGGTGAAGGCGGTGATCGTGCGCAAGGATCCGGCGCTGACCGCGGAGGCAGTCAAGGCCTACGCGCGCGAATACCTGACCGGCTACAAGCGCCCGCACATCGTGGAATTCCGCACCGAGCTGCCGAAGACCAACGTCGGCAAGATCCTGCGCCGCGAGCTGCGCTGAGGCGCCGGCCGCGTCGCGTCCGGCGGCGTTCGCCGCGGCGCTAGGCCTGCTGCTTCGCCATGTTGCGCTGGACCAGGTCGACGATGGTGTCGAGGCTCGGGTTCCTGGGCAGGTCCATGGATTCGAACGTGAAGCCCAGTTCGGTCTCCACGTCGAGCATCATGTCGACCATCAGTAGCGAGTCGATGCCGATCTCGGACTGGGTGGTGGCGCCGTTCAGGCTGGCCGGATCGACGCCGAACCGCTCGTGGATCAAGGCCTTGAGACGCTCGAGGATCTGCTCGCGGTCCATCGGGATCTCCGTTCTGGAATGGCCGGCCCTCGTTGTGGACGCCGGATCCGGTTACCCTGCCGCCACCGGCACGGGATGGCCGGACATCGTACCGTAAACGGAGCCCGGCCCTGGACGCCATGCCATCCTCCGACCTGATCCAGAGCGTGCGCGCGCAGGCGACGCTGCGCCTGAAGTTCGGCCTGTTCGTGCTCATGGTCATGCTCGGCGCGATGGCCTACTGGGGGCCGGCGCGCCCGGAGAGCGGCCACTGGGAGATCGGCGCGTTCGGCGTCGTCTACCTCGCCTACAACTTCACCGCCTGGTACCTCGCGCACCGCAGTCGCGCGATACCCCCGAACGTGCTCATCGCGACCACCGCGGTGCTCGATCCGGTGATGCTGTCGGCGCTGCTGGTGATCGTCGGGCGCGCGTCGATCCTGTTCGTGGGCTTCTACATCTTCACCATCCTGGGCTTCGGTTTCCGGGTCGGCCGCCGCGCCATGCACCTGTGCCAGGCGATCTCGATCGCCGGCTTCGGCCTGGTCGCCGCGATGTCGCCGGCGTGGCGCGAGAACCCGTTGTTCGAGCTGTCGCACCTGGTCCTGCTCACCGTGGTCCCGCTGTACGCCGGCGTGCTGATCCGCAAGCTGCAGGACGCCCGCGACGCGGCGGAGCGCGCGAGCCTGGCGAAGTCCCAACTGCTGGCCAAGGTCAGCCACGAGCTGCGCACGCCGTTGACGGGCATCGTCTCCACCGCGTCGCTGATCGAGGCGCAGTCCAGCGACCCGGGCAGCGCCGCGCGCGCGCACTCGATCATCGAGCTTGCGCTCGGGCTCGACGTGGAGATCAAGCAGCTCCTCGACCTGTCGCGGATCGAATCCGGCCGCGACGCGGCGCAGCAGATCGCCTTCGACATCCGCCAGGTCACCGACCACGTCGCGCGGACGCTCGCGCCGATCGCGGCCGCGAAGGACATCGGGCTATCGGTCGAAGTCGACCCGGCGATCTCCGGCGAGGTCCTCGGCGACGCGCACGCGCTCAACAGCGTGCTGATGAACCTGGCCGGCAACGCCGTCAAGTTCACCGAGGCCGGCTCGGTGCTCGTCGAGGCGTTGCTGCTCGGCCAGGAGGGCGACGTGCTGCGCGTCGGCTTCAGCGTGCGCGACACCGGCATCGGCATCCCGGTCGAACTGCAGCAGAAGATCTTCGAGCCGTTCTTCCAGGTCGAGACCGGGCCGGTGCGCAAGTACGGCGGCACGGGGCTCGGCACCTCGATCGCCCTCTCGCACGTGCGGCGGATGGGCGGCGAGCTGCAGCTGGAAAGCCACCCCGGGGTCGGCACGAAGTTCTGGTTCGAGCTGCGCATGGCGCGCGCGGCCGCCAGCCCGGCGCCGGCGGTGGAGGCACCGGTGCGCATCGTGCGCGACAAGCGGGTCCTCGTCGCCGACGACAACCGCACCAACCTGCAGCTGATCCGCGAGATGCTGGAGCGCGACGGCCATCGCGTCGCCGGCGTGGAGTCGGGCCAGGGCGCGCTGGAGGCGCTGGCCGCCGGCGACTTCGACGTCGTGTTCCTGGACTTCAACATGCACGACGTGGACGGCGCCAGCGTCTACGAGACCTACCGCATGGGCGTGCTGCGCCCTGCCCCGACCTTCTTCGTCACCGCCGACACCACCGCGCTGACCGCCGCGCGGCTGAAGGCACTGGGCGCGACGGGGGTCATCTACAAGCCGGTGACCTTCGACAAGCTGCGCTCCGCGCTGGCGGGGCTGTTTCCCGGCGAGGTCTCCGCCGACGAGGCCGCCGGCACCGCGACGGCGCCCGCGCGCACCGCCCCGCACCTGCGACCGGTGCCCATCGAATACCTCGATCCCGCGGCCCTCGACACCCTGCGCGAAGTGCGCGACACGCCCGAATTCCTGTACCGGATGATCTCCGACGGCATCGCGGACATCGAACGGCTCGACAGCCTGCTGTCGGAAGCGCTCGCCGACCGCAACCTGGCCGCGGTGCACCGCCACGCGCACGCGATGCGCGGCGTCGCCCTGAGCCTGGGGGCGATCCGCCTCGGCGCACTCGCCGACCGCCTCATGGCGATCGCGCAGCGCGACCTCGATGCGACGGCATCGGAGCGCAACGCGGACCTGCGCCGCACCGCCGACCTGAGCCTGTCCGCGCTCGACGGCCTGCGCCAGTCGCTCGGGGCGGCCGAAGCCGCCAGTTCGCGCTGACGCCCGCCCCGCGGCGCGCGCGGCGGCGG
>JANINR010000015.1 GCA_024508915.1 Lysobacteraceae bacterium
CGCTGCGCCGCCGGCGGTCGCCGCCGGTCCCGCGTTGCGCGTCGGCGGCCTCAACTGGCCGCTGTCCGGCAGCCTGCTCGCGGGCTACGGCGGCAAGCTGCCCGACGGCGGTCGCAGCTCGGGCCTGCTGATCGGTGCGCCGGCCGGCACGCCGGTGAAAGCCGTCGCCGACGGCACCGTCGTGTTCGCCGACTGGATGAACGGCTACGGCCTGATCCTGATCATCGACCACGGCAACGGCTACATGAGCCTGTACGCCCACAACGAAGCGCTGCTGCGCGACGCCGGAGACCGGGTCAAGCGCGGCGACGCGGTCGCGAGCACCGGCAATTCGGGCAGCGCCGGCCCGGTCGCCCTCTACTTCGAACTGCGCCGCAACGGCGACCCCGTCGACCCGGGCGTCTGGCTCAAGCGCTAGGACGGTCGGAGGGGTCAACCCCTCCTCACCCCCTCGCGTGCGATGCTCTGCCGGAGCGTTCACCCCCTCGGTCCCCTTCCTGCCTTGTGGTCCCCATGACGCCACGTTTCCCGCTCCTCGCCTTCCTCCTCGCCCTCGCCCCGGCCTGCGCGCTGGCGCAGCAGCAGCCCCCGGCCGCGCCGGCCGCGCAGCAGGCGCCGGCGACCGATGCCGCGCAGCAGGCCGACGAGGACGCGGACGCCGAAGACGCCGCGCCGACCGACGACCCGGACGCCGCCGAAAGCGCCGCCACCGAAGTTCCGCTCGCCGAGATCAAGCGCTTCGTCGGCGTGTTCAACGCCGTGCGCGCCGCGTACGTCGATCCGGTGAGCGACGAGCAGCTCATGCACGCGGCGGTGAAGGGCCTGCTGCTCGGGCTGGATCCGCACAGCACCTATTTCGACAAGGAGGACGCCGAGGCCTTCGACGAGGAGACCAGCGGCGCCTACGAGGGCATCGGCGTGGAAGTGCAGCCGCAGCCCGACGGCACGATCCGGGTGATCGCGCCGATCGACGACACGCCCGCCGCGCGCGCCGGGGTCAAGGCCGGCGACCTCATCACCGCCGTGGACGGCAAACCGCTGCAGCCCGGCGACGACGGCATGGGCCCGCTGCGCGGCAAGCCCGGCACGAAGCTGGTGCTGACGATCGAGCGCGCCGGCCAGGACAAGCCGCTGGAGATCCCGGTGGTGCGCGACACCATCCGCGTCGCCAGCGTGCGCGGCCGCATGCTCGAACCCGGCTACGGCTTCATCCGCGTGGCCGCGTTCCAGGCCGACACCGCCGCCGACTTCGAGCGCGTGCTCGGCGACCTGCAGAAGCAGTCGGGCGGCCTGCGCGGCTTGGTGCTCGACCTGCGCAGCAATCCCGGCGGCCTGCTGGTCTCGGCGGTGCAGATCGCCGACGACCTGCTCGACAAGGGCGACATCGTCAGCACACGCGGCCGCATCCCCGCCAGCGACAGCCGTTTCGCCGCCACGCCCGGCGACCTGCTGAAGGGCGCGCCGCTGGTGCTGATCGTCGACGCCGGCACCGCCAGCGCCGCCGAAGTGCTGGCCGGCGCGCTGCACGACAACCACCGCGCGCGCATCGTCGGCAGCCGCACCTTCGGCAAGGGCTCGGTGCAGACGCTGCTGCCGCTCGACAACGGCGATTCGGTGAAGCTCACCACCGCGCGCTACTACACGCCCAGCGGCAAGTCGATCCAGGCGCTGGGCATTGCGCCCGACGTGGTGCTGCACGCCGCGAACGACGCCGACGCCGGGGACGGGCACGCGAACGGCAACGTCGTCGCGCCGGTGACCGAAGCCACGCTGCCGGGCCACCTGATCAGCGAGGAAGAAGGCGGGCTGCCCGGCGACAACGCCGGCGAAGTGCTCGACGGCAAGGCGCCGGTCGACGCCGCGCTCGCCGAGCTGAAGAAGAAGCGCTAGAGGATCGGCCCGGGATCGTCGCCGAGGCGGAGCCGCAGCGCATGCATCAGCGTCGTCGGCTTGACGATCGCGTTGCGGCTGGCGCGTTGGCGCGCGAGCTGCTGCGCGAGCTCCACCAGCACCGGCCGCGACTGCAGCGGCACGTCGCGGAACGCGCGCAGCAGGTCGAGTTCCTGCGCGTCCTCCACCACGACGCCGTTGCCCGGGTCGCAGACCGCGGCGGCCGCGGACAGCAGCATCGTGCCGCGGCCCGTCGCCAGCCACTCGAACTGCACGCCGGTCGCGACCGCGATCGCCAGCAGGTGGCCGATGTTCGGGCGTTTCGGCTTGGTCGATTCCCAGTGGCTGACCGCGCTGCGGTGTACGCCTACCTGTTGCGCGAGCGACGCCTGCGAGATGGCGCCATGCTTCCGCGCCGTGCGGATGCGTTGCGTGAGGTTCAAGGTGTCCTTCCCCTGATGTACGACGCATGGCGATCCTGCCATGCGGATCGCAACATAACGCAGCGTTTCCGGCGTGAGCAACGGTCAAGACGGCGCGCGCAAGCGTGGTAGCGGTACCGGCGGCCGCAACGTGGTATGGATATGCGCGCCGCGGGCACCAGAAAGGAACTCTTGCTTGTTCGTCTCGATCCCCACCCGCCACCACGCGCACGTCCGCTGGGCCACGCCGCTGCTGTTCGCGGTGCTGTGGGGCGCGTACCTGTGGGCGAGCGCGCTCGCGCCGCCGGCGAAGCGCGCGTGGCTGCTCGACTGGGGCGCGCTCACCGGCGGCGAGGCGATGGCCGCGACCTGGCACGCGCTGTGGTTCGACGGCCGCTGGGTGCAGCTGTTCAGCGCGCTGTTCCTGCACGCGGACTGGGCGCACCTGCTCGGCAACCTCGTCTTCCTGCTGATCTTCGGCCTGCCGGCGGAGCGGGTGATGGGCGCCGGACGGCTGCTGGTGCTGTTCCTGATCGGCGGGGCCGTGGCCAACCTCGCGGTCGTGTTCGCGGTGGCCGGGCCGGACCACCTGGTCATCGGCGCCAGCGGCGCGGTGTCGGCGCTGATCGGCGCGTACCTGGCGCTGTTCCCGCGGGCGCGGCTCGGCGTGGTGCTGCCGCTGGGCCTGTTCCTGCAGTTCGTACGCACGCCGGCATCGCTGCTGATCGGGGTCTGGGCGCTGCTGCAGGTGGTGTTCGCCTACATCGGGCCGGCGTTCGGCGCAGTGGCGTGGGCGGCGCACATCGCCGGCTTCCTGTTCGGGGTGCTGTTCGCGCTGCTGGTGCGCGCCGCGATCGCGCGACGGCTGCGGCGGGAACGCGGGTTCTGAGCGCCGTGGCTGCTGCATCGCAGCATCACGAATTCGCGCTGCAGTGCAGCATCGAAAGTCCGGTGGCGGCCGTGAACAGGTCGTTACCGTTCGGTTAAATTGCCGCTATAGTGCATACGCCGTCGTACGTCGGGCCCGTTCCCGCGCGCGACATGCAGCACGCAGACCACAACGATCAGGCCCAGCGCCGGAGACCGACACGATGCATACCGCTTCCCGCTTCACTCTCACCGCCCTCGCGCTCGGCGTTGCCGGCGTGCTGGCCGCCGGCCAGGCCGATGCCTCCGGTTTCCAGATCCGCGAAAACAGCGTCAAGAACCTGGGCCGCGCCAACGCCGGCACCACGGTCGCCTGGGGCGACGCCTCGGTGGTGCTGAACAACCCGGCGGCGATGGCCAACATCAAGCAGACGACCGTCCAGGCCGACGTCACCGTCATCGACCTGACCGCGAAGTTCGAAGGCAGCGGCACCACGGCGCTCGGCGCGCCGGCCGGCCCGCTGACCGGCGGCAACGGCGGCGATCCGGGCGACGCGACGCCGGTGCCGGCGATGGCGGCGGTGTTCCCGCTGCACGGCTCGCTCGAAGGCGTGACCCTGGGCGCGAGCATCAGCGCGCCGTTCGGCCTCAAGACCGAGTACGACCCGACCTGGATGGGTCGCTACGACGCGATCACCTCCGACGTGAAGATCGTCGACCTCACGCTCTCGGCCGCGTTCGCGTTCGGCGACCGCGTGTCGTTCGGCGCCGGCGTGATCGTGCAGCGCGCGGACGTGACGCTGTCGAAGGCGATCGACTTCGGCACCGCGCTGTGCGCGGCCACCAATCCGCTGAACTGCTTCAACCCGGCCTATCCGTTCCATCCGCAGCAGCAGGACGGCCTGATCGAAGTCTCCGGCGCGGACACCGACATCGGCTTCGTCGTCGGCGCGCAGTTCAAGGCGACCGACCGCCTGACCCTGGGTTACGCGCACCGCAGCGAGGTCCACCACACCCTGACCGGCGACGCCGACATCTCCAAGCCGGCCAGCGTCGCGGCGACCCTCGCGGCCCTGCACAACACCTCGTACGACAGCGGCCCGATCTGGGCGAACCTCGACACGCCGTCCACCGACACGGTGAGCGCGCGCTTCGACGTGAGCCCGGCCTTCCGCCTGCTGGCGGACGCGCAGCTGACGGGCTGGAGCTCGCTGCCGTCGGTCGACATCTACCGCGAGAACGGCAAGCCGCTCGGCAACGAGGCGTTCGACTGGAGCGACAGCTGGTTCTACTCGCTCGGCGGCGAGTGGGACATGAGCGATGCGTTCACCTTCCGTGCCGGCGTCGGCTTCGACGAGACGCCGACCAACGACGCGCACCGCACCCCGCGCCTGCCGGACAACGACCGCACCGTCTACACCCTGGGCATGACCTGGAACGTGTCGCCGCGCCTGAGCGTCGATGCCGCCTACATGCGCGTGGAGATCGACAGCCCGACCGTCAACACGACCTCGAGCAGCCAGTCGCACCTCAACGGCAAGTTCACCGGCCACGCGGATCTGCTGGGCGTGTCGGCGCAGTACCGCTTCTGATCGTGCCGCCCGCGGGGCCGACCCATGGTCGGCTCCGCGGGCGCAAGGAAAACCCCGCCTCGCGCGGGGTTTTTCTTTTGCCTCAATCGCCGAGCGTGAGCAGCGACGCGTTGCCGCCAGCCGCCGTCGTGTTGACGGTGACGGTCTTCTCGGTCGCGAAGCGCGGCACGTAGTGCGGGCCGCCGGCCTTCGGGCCGGTGCCGGACAGGCCCTGCCCGCCGAACGGCTGCACGCCGACCACCGCGCCGATCTGGTTGCGGTTGACGTAGGCGTTGCCGACCTTCGCGCGCTGCACGATGCGGTCGATCGTCGCGTCGATGCGCGAGTGGATGCCGAGCGTCAGGCCGAAGCCGGTGGCGTTGATGGCGTCGACGACCTGGTCGAGCTCGTCGGCCTTCCAGCGGATGACGTGCAGGGCGGGGCCGAAGTTCTCGCGGGTGAGCTGCCCGATCGACTGCAGCTCCCACGCCGAGGGCGCGAAGAAGGTGCCGTGCGCGGTAGCCTCCGGATCCATCGAAGCGCGCGCGATGAGCTTCGCCGTGCCCTGCATGCGGCCGGCGTGCTCGTCGAGCAGGCACAGCGCATCCTTGTCGATCACCGGGCCGACGTCGGTGGCGAGGTCGGCCGGATCGCCGACCTTCAGCTCGGCCATCGCGCCGGCGAGCATCGCGATCGTCTTGTCGGCGATGTCGTCCTGCACGTACAGCACGCGCGCCGCCGAGCAGCGCTGGCCGGCGGAAGTGAACGCGGACGCCAGCGCGTCCTTGACCAGCTGCTCCGGCAGCGCCGAGGAATCGCCGATCAGCGCGTTCTGGCCGCCGGTCTCGGCGATCAGCACGGCGATCGGGCCGGCCTCGCGCGCGGCGAGGGCGCGGTTGATCGCGCGCGCCGTGTCGGTGGAGCCGGTGAACGCGACGCCCGCGATGCGCGGATCGGAGGTCAGCGCGGCGCCGACGGTGGCGCCGTCGCCCGGGACGAACTGCAGCACGGCTTCCGGCACGCCGGCCTCGTGCAGCAGCCGCACCGCGTAGTAGCCGGTGAGGTTGGTCTGCTCGGCGGGCTTGGCGATCACCGCGTTGCCGGCGGCGAGCGCCGCGGCCACCTGGCCGGTGAAGATCGCCAGCGGGAAATTCCAGGGGCTGATGCAGGCGAACACGCCGCGGCCGCCGAGTTGCAGGGTGTTGGATTCGCCGGTGGGGCCCGGCATCTTCTCCGGCGCGCCGAACAGCGCGCGGGCCTGACCGGCGTAGTAGCGCAGGAAGTCGACGGCCTCGCGCACCTCTGCGACGCCGTCGGGCAGCGTCTTGCCGGCTTCGCGCGTGCACAGCGCCATGAACTGCGGCATGCGCTGCTCGAGCAGGTCGGCGGCGCGTTCCAGGATCACCGCGCGCGAGGCCGCGGGCAGCGCGTCCCACGCGGGCTGCGCGGCGACCGCGTTGTCGAGCGCCTTCTGCACCGTGGCGGCATCGGCCGGCTGCCAGCGGCCGACGACCTGGCGGCGGTCGGCCGGATTGGTGACGTCGAGCGCCGCCGCGGACGAGGCCGCGCCCGGCACCAGCGGCGCGGCGCGCCAATCCTGCGTGTTCGCGGCGGCGATCCGGGCGGCGAGGGCGCGCAGCTGGTCGTCGTTGGCGAGGTTGATGCCCATGGAATTCGTCCTGTCGTGGCCTTGCGCGCGGTAAAGGTCGCGCGGCAGCGGGATGCGGGGATGCGGGATGCCGGTCGTGGCGGCGAACTGCGCGACGGTCTCGACCGGGTCGCGGACCAGGGCCTCGATCGGCACGTTCTCGTCGGTGATGCTGTTGACGAAGCTCGAGTTCGCGCCGTTCTCGAGCAGTCGCCGCACCAGGTAGGGCAGCAGGTCCTCGTGCGAGCCGACCGGCGCGTACACGCGGCAGGGCACGTCCAGGCGGTCGGCCGGGATCACCTCGGCGTAGAGGTCGTCGCCCATGCCGTGCAGCTTCTGGAACTCGAAGGGGCGGCCGTTGGCGATGCGGTGCACGCAGGCGATCGTCTGCGCGTTGTGGGTCGCGAACATCGGATAGATCGCGTCGCCCGCGTCGAGCATGCGCGCCGCGTTGGCGAGGTAGCTGACGTCGGTGTTGGGCTTCCGGGTGAACACCGGATAGCCGGCGAGGCCGTCCACCTGCGCGCGCTTGACCTCGCTGTCCCAGTAGGCGCCCTTGACCAGGCGCACCGGGATGCGGCGGCCGTGCCGGCGCGCCAGCGCGGCGATGAAGTCGATGACGAAGGGCGCGCGCTTCTGGTACGCCTGGATCGCGAGCCCGTAGCCTTCCCAGCCGTCGAGCGACGGGTCGGCGAAGGCGGCGGCGATCACGTCGAGCGAGAGCTCGAGGCGGTCGGCTTCCTCGGCGTCGATGGTGAAGCCGATGCCGTAGTGCTTCGCCAGGCGCGCGAGCTCGAGCACGCGCGGCGCGAGCTCGGCGAGCACGCGTTCGCGCTTGGCGTGCTCGTAGCGCGGATGCAGCGCCGACAGCTTCACCGAGATCGAGGGCGTGCCGAACACGCCGTCGCGCCCGGCGCCCGTACCGTTCCAGCCGCTGGTCGCGCCGCCGGGGCCGCTGGCCCCGATCGCGTCGATCGCCATCCGGTAGGCGGCGAGGTAGCGCTGCGCATCGCCGGCGGTCAGCGCGGCCTCGCCCAGCATGTCGAAGGAATAGCGGTAGGCGGCGTTGTCGCCCTTGCGGGAGCGGCCCAGGGCCTCGGCGATGGTGCGGCCCATGACGAACTGGTGGCCCATGATCCGCATCGCCTGCCGCACGGCGAGGCGCACGACCGGCTCGCCGATCCGCCCGACCACGCGCTTGAACGCGCCGTGCACGTCGCGCCTGGTGTCGTCGGCCAGGTCGACCAGGTGGCCGGTGAGCATCAGGCCCCAGGTCGAGGCGTTGACCAGCACCGAATCGGACTGGCCGAGGTGCCGTTTCCAGTCGGCCTCGCCGAGCTTGTCGCGGATCAGGCGGTCGGCGGTGGCGGGATCCGGGATGCGCAGCAGCGCCTCGGCCACGCACATCAGCAGCACGCCTTCCTCGCTGCCGAGGTCGTACTGGCGCATGAAGGCCTCGATCGCGCCCTGGTCGGCGGCACGGGCGCGCACCCGGCGCACCAGGTCGGCCGCGGTGGCCTGCACGGCGGCGCGGTCGGCGTCGTTCCAGCCGGGGCGCGGCGCGCGGGCGACGGCGAGCAGTTCGCCGACGTGTTCGGCCTCGTCGCGCGCCCAGGCGGCGGTGATGGCGGCGCGCAACGGCGCCAGTGGCGTGGGGTCCGGGTTCATCGCCCTGGGCGGCCTGCAGCGGGGAAAGTCCGTCATTTTAGCGGCTGCGCACCGGTTCCGGCAGGCGCGTCGGCTTGCCGGGGCAAGGGCCGCGGGGCTACCATTCCGGGGATTTCGCGGCCGCGGCGCGGCTGCGCCCGATCAGGAATTCCAGGCACCGGGCCGCCCAGGGGGGCTCCGGTCCGGTCAACCTATTGACGCCATTGACGCTTACGTGGGGCTCGAACTGATGAAAGCCGGTCGTTTCAAGCAGCAGCTGCTGAAGACCCTGCTGGGCACCGCCGCCATGGCGCTGCCCGTGCTGGCCTGGGCCCAGGCGGCCAGCCCCGACGTGGAGCCGGACGAGCCGGTGCGCTGGCAGCTCAACATGACGCCCGGCGTGACCCACACCTCGCAGATGGCCTACGACGCGCACATGTTCGCGCTGTGGGTCTGCGTCGCGATCGGCGTGATCGTGTTCGGCGCGATGGCCGTGGCGATGTTCAAGTTCCGCAAGTCGAAGGGCGCCGTGGCGGCGAACTTCAGCCACAACACCACCGCCGAGGTCATCTGGACCATCGTCCCGATCATCATCCTGGTGGTCATGGCCTGGCCGGCGACCACCAAGCTGATCTCGCAGTACGACACCCGCGACTCCGAGATGACCATCAAGGTCACCGGCTACCAGTGGATGTGGAAGTACGAATACCTGGGCGAGGACGTGGCGTTCACCAGCCGCCTCGACCGCGCCAGCGAGGCCATGCGCCAGAGCGGCAAGGTGCCGACGGCGCAGGAGATCCCGCGCTACCTGCGCGACGTCGACAACCCTCTGGTGGTCCCGGTCGGCACCAAGATCCGCTTCGTGATCACCGCCGACGACGTCATCCACGCCTGGTGGGTGCCGGCGCTGGGCTGGAAGCAGGACGCCATCCCGGGCATCGTCAACGAGGCCTGGACCGACATCGCGAAGCCGGGCATCTACCGCGGCCAGTGCGCGGAGCTCTGCGGCAAGGACCACGGCTTCATGCCGATCGTGGTCAAGGCGCTGCCGAAGGCCGAGTTCAAGGCCTGGCTGGCGCAGCAGAAGTCCGCCACCGCCGGGGCCGCGCCCGCCGCCCCCGCCGTCGCCGTCGCAGCGGCTCCCTGAGCCGCGACACCGAACAGCAGCATTCCTGAGGCCACCCAATGTCCACGCATTTCGAAGGCACCGCCGACAGCCACGGCCATCCCGCCGCCGGCCACGACGCGCACGACCACGACCACAAGCCGGGGTTCGTCGATCGCTGGTTCTTCTCCACGAACCACAAGGACATCGGCACGCTGTACCTGCTCTTCAGCTTCCTGATGGTGATCGTGGGCGCGGCGCTGTCGGTGGGCATCCGCACCGAGCTCGCGGTGCCGGGCCTGCAGTTCTTCAAGCCCGAGTTCTTCAACCAGCTGACGACGATGCACGCGCTGGTGATGATCTTCGGCGCGATCATGCCGGCCTTCGTCGGCCTCGGTAACTGGATGATCCCGCTGCAGGTCGGCGCGCCGGACATGGCGCTGCCGCGCATGAACAACTGGTCGTTCTGGATCCTGCCGTTCGCGTTCCTGCTGCTGCTGTCCACGTTCTTCATGCCGGGTGGTGCGCCCGCCGGCGGCTGGACGATGTACCCGCCGCTGATGCTGCAGGGCGGCGCCAACGTCGCGATGACCATCTTCGCCGTGCACATGATGGGCATCAGCTCGATCATGGGCGCCATCAACATCATCGCCACGGTGCTCAACATGCGCGCGCCGGGCATGGACCTGATGAAGATGCCGCTGTTCACCTGGTCCTGGCTGATCACCGCGTTCCTGCTGCTGGCGGTGATGCCGGTGCTGGCGGGCGCGGTCACGATGCTGCTGACCGACAAGTTCTTCGCCACCTCGTTCTTCAACGCGGCCGGCGGCGGCGACCCGGTGATGTACCAGCACATCTTCTGGTTCTTCGGGCATCCCGAGGTCTACATCATGATCCTGCCGGCGTTCGGCATCGTCAGCGAGATCATCCCGACGTTCTCGCGCAAGCCGCTGTTCGGCTACCAGGCGATGGTGTACGCGATCGCGGCGATCGCCTTCCTGTCGTTCATCGTGTGGGCGCACCACATGTTCACCGTCGGCATGCCCCTGGGCGGCGAGGTGTACTTCATGTTCGCCACCATGCTGATCTCGATCCCGACCGGCGTGAAGGTGTTCAACTGGGTCAGCACGATGTGGCGCGGCTCGCTCACGTTCGAGGCGCCGATGCTGTGGTCGATCGCCTTCGTGATCCTGTTCGCCATCGGCGGCTTCTCGGGCCTGATGCTGGCGATCGTGCCGGCCGACTTCCAGTACCACGACACCTATTTCGTGGTCGCGCACTTCCATTACGTGCTGGTGACCGGCGCGCTGTTCGCGATCATCGCCGCGATCTACTACTGGTGGCCGAAGTGGACCGGCCGCATGTACAGCGAGTTCTGGGCCGGCGTGCACTTCTGGTGGAGCCTGGTGTTCGTGAACCTGCTGTTCTTCCCGCAGCACTTCCTGGGCCTGGCCGGCATGCCGCGCCGCATCCCGGACTACAACGTGGTGTTCGCGGACTGGAACCTGATCAGCTCGATCGGCGCGTTCGGCATGTTCCTCACGCCGTTCATGATGTTCGGCGTCCTCTACTGGTCGCTGAAGCGCGGCCCGAAGGCCGAGGCGCGCGCCTGGGAAGGCGCGAAGGGCCTGGAGTGGACCGTGCCGTCGCCGGCGCCGTTCCATACCTTCACCACGCCCCCGGTGATCCGCGACGAAGACCTGGCGCACGGCGACTTCGTGCACAAGGACTACGAGTAAGGCGATGGACCGCAACGGCGCCGGCGTGGTGAAGCTCCTGGGCGTGGCCCTGGGCGCGTTCGCCTTCACGTTCGCGCTGGTGCCGCTGTACCGCATCGCCTGCGAGAAGGTGTTCGGCGTGCGCCTGGAGCAGGGGCCCGCCGACGCGCAGGCGAAGACGCACGCGCCCGTCGCCGAACGCTGGGTGACGGTGCAGTTCGACGGCGGCGTGAATTCGAAGCTGCCGTGGGCGTTCCACCCCGAGCAGCCGTCGATGAAGGTGCGGCCGGGCGTGCAGTACGAGGCGAAGTACTTCGCGCGCAACGACGGCCAGCGCGCCATCGTCGGCAACGCCGTGCCCTCGGTCGCGCCGGCGCGCGCGTCCGGCTACTTCAGCAAGACCGAGTGCTTCTGCTTCACCGCGCAGACGCTGCAACCCGGCGAAGCGCGCGACATGCCGGTGCGCTTCATCGTCGACCCGGCGCTGCCGGCCAGCGTCAACACGATCACCCTGTCGTACACCTTCTTCAAGAACGACGCGCTGACGGCCGATGCCGGCGGCGCCGCCCAACACCCCGGAAGCTGACCACCATGGCCCAAGCCCACGACTCCCACGCCCTGAACGGCGCCCACGACGCGAACGTCTACTACGTGCCGCACGGCAGCCGCTGGCCGGTGTTCGCCTCGGTGGCGCTGTTCGTGACGATGGTCGGCTTCGCCGGCTGGCTCAACGAGGCGGGCTTCGGCCGCCCGATGTTCTTCGTCGGCGTGATCGGCCTGGCGCTGATCCTGTTCAAGTGGTTCGCCGACGTCATCACCGAGTCGCTGCGCGGCTACTACAACAAGCAGGTCGACACCTCGTTCCGCATGGGGATGATCTGGTTCATCTTCTCCGAGGTGATGTTCTTCGCCGCGTTCTTCGGCGCGCTGTTCTACGCGCGCCAGTACGCGATGCCGTGGCTCAACGGCGAGGGCGACGGCGTCATGACCAACGCCCTGCTCTGGCCGGAGTTCGCGGCGGGCTGGCCGAGCAACGGCCCGGGCGCCATCGGCGGCACGTTCCAGACGATCCCGGCGTGGGGCCTGCCGCTGATCAACACCCTGATCCTCCTGACCTCGGGCGTCACCGTCACCATCGCGCACCATGCGCTGAAGGCCGGCCACCGCAGGCAGCTGCTCGTGTTCCTCGGCCTGACGGTGCTGCTGGGCGCGACCTTCCTGTTCTTCCAGGCGGAGGAGTACATCCACGCCTACACCGAGCTCAACCTGACCCTGGGCTCGGGCATCTACGGCTCGACGTTCTTCATGCTCACCGGCTTCCACGGCGCGCACGTCACCCTCGGCACGATCATGCTGCTGGTGATGTGGTTCCGCTGCCTGAAGGGCCACTTCAGCCGCGACGACCACTTCGCGTTCGAAGCGGTGGCCTGGTACTGGCACTTCGTCGACGTGGTGTGGCTGGGGCTGTTCCTGTTCGTGTACGTGCTGTAAGGCGGCACGCGGCGCGCGCTTACGGCGCGCGGCCGACGCCGTGCGGCGTGATCCAGCCCATGTAGATGGCCAGCGCGACGAGCAGGATCAGCGCCACCGACAAAGCGATCCGCTTGGTGAGGGCGTTCACGGTGCGCTTGGTGGTGCCCTTGTCCACCAGCATGTAGTACAGGCCGGCGCCGAGGTTCCAGAGGATGACCACCAGGAAAGCGACGATCAGCAGCGTCTTGAGCGAGTCGTTCATCGGGGTGGTCGCGACGGCGCGCCATGGCGGCGCGGGAACCGCATTATCGCAGCCGCGGGCGCTGCCGGCGTGACCCCCTCGCGAAACCTCGTGGCGGGCTGGGTCCTGGCGCTGGCCGTGGCGGCGCTGTTCGCGCGGCTGGGCGCATGGCAGCTGGACCGCATGCACGAGAAGCAGGCGATGCTCGCCGGGGTGGGCGCGGCGCTGCAGGCGCGCACCCCGCATCCGCTGGCGCTGGCCGCCGATCCGGCGCGCGCGCGGGATTACGACTGGGCCGCGGGGGAGGGGCGCTTCCTCGACCTGCCGCCGATCCTCCTCGACAACCAGGGACGGGAAGACCGCGGCGCCGGCGTGCGCGCATACCGCGTGTTCCAGCCCTCGGCTGCCGGCGCGCCGCCGCTGCTGGTGGAACTCGGCTGGCTGCCGCTGCCGGGCGACCGCGCGCTGCCGCGCATTCCGCTGCCCGCCGACACGCATGCGGTCGCCGGGCTGCTGCTGCCGC
>JANINR010000016.1 GCA_024508915.1 Lysobacteraceae bacterium
GCGGCGCGCATCGGCCGCCTGCGCGACGAGGGCCTGGAAGCGCTGCGCCAGCGCGGCGACGCGCGCGACCTCGCGCTCGCCCGCGCCAGGCTCGCGGAGCTGCTGCGCATCGCCGCGCCCGGCGATCCCGCCGCGGCGGAACTGCGCGAGCGCATCGAACTGGCCAGCCATTACGGCCTGTTCCGCCCCGGGCAGGCGTTCACCGACGCCATCGGCTACGGCGCCCGCGGCCCGGAGATGATCGTGGTCCCGCACGGCGCGTTCCGCATGGGCGCGGCCGCCACCGAAAGCGACGCCGGCGACGCCGAGCGTCCGCAGCATTACGTGCGCTTCGACCGCGGCTTCGCGCTCTCGCGCACCGAGGTGACGGTGGGCGAGTTCCGCCGCTTCGTCGCCGCGACCGGTTACCGCCCCACGGCCACGCGCCGCGGCTATTCGATGGCCTACGACGCGCGCAGCGGCAACTTCGTGCGCAGCACCGGCGTGGACTGGCGCAGCGCCTACGACGGCGCCGCCGCGTCCGACGACATGCCCGTCGTCCATGTCAGCGCGCGCGACGCCGACGCCTACGCCGAGTGGCTGGCGAAGCAGAGCCGCCAGCGCTACCACGTGCCGAGCGAGGCGCAGTTCGAATACGCCCTGCGCGCGGGCGCCACCGGCCGCTACCCGTGGGGCGCCGGCGCCCCCATGCCGGGCACCGCCAACCTGACCGGAAGCCGGGACGCGGGCCCCGGCGGCCGCCGCTGGCACAACGCCTTCGCCGGCTATGGCGACGGCTTCTGGGGCCCGGCTCCGGCCGGGCGTTTCCGTCCCAATGCATACGGCCTTCACGACATGGCCGGCAATGTCAGCGAGTGGGTGGCGGACTGCTGGCACGACAGCTACCGCCGCGCGCCCGACGACGGCGGCGCCTGGGTCAACCCGGGGTGCCGCGTGCGGACGATGCGCGGCGGCGCCTGGGCCAGTTCCCCCGAGCAGACGCGCTCGGCGTGGCGCGCGCCGGCCCGCGTGGACACCACCAACGCGCGCCTCGGGTTCCGGGTCGCGCGCGAACTTTGACCCGCGGCCCCCGGGCCGCACACCCGGAGACGAGCGCATGCGGCAGGATCCTTTCGGCAACGGCGGCCAGGGCGGCGTGCGCAGGCGCGTGGGCGGGCTGCGCTGGTGGGTGCTCATCGCGTTCGCGCTGTACGCGGGCTGGTACTGGCTGTCGAACCGCAGCACCGACGCGCTGACCGGCGAGACGGTGCTGATCGACAAGAACATCAGCCCCGAGGACGAGAAGGCGCTCGGCTTGCAGGCCTACGACGAGATCCTGCAGCAGGAGCGGCCGCTGCCGGCGGACTCGGAGATCTCGCGACAGGTGCGCGAGATCGCGCAGCGGCTCATCGCCAAGGTGCCGGAGGTCGAGGACGCGCTTGCCGCCGAGAACAACATGACCGCGCCGCACGTCGAGCGCGCGTTCGAGTGGGACGTGCGCGTGCTCGACTCGGAGCAGGCCAACGCGTTCTGCCTCCCGGGCGGCAAGATGGCGGTGTACACCGGCCTAGTGCCGGTGGCGCAGAACGCCGACGCGATGGCGGTCGTGATGGGCCACGAGATCTCGCATGCGCTGCTGCGCCACGGCGCGCAGCGCATGACCGAGCAGAAGCTCGCGCAGATCGGCCAGGCCGCGGGCGCGATGAGCGGCATGGACGCGCAGCAGATGCAGGCGGTGATGTCGGTCTACGGATACGGACGCGCGCTGCCGTATGCGCGCAAGCAGGAATCGCAGGCCGACGAGATGGGGCTGATGCTGGCCGCGGCCGCCTGCTACGACCCGAACGCGGCGATCCCGCTGTGGGAGCGGATGGAGCAGGCGAGCGGCGGTTCGGGGCAGCCGGAGTTCGCGTCGACGCACCCGGATCCGGGCACCCGCATCGAGCGCCTGAAGGCGCTGATGCCGAAGGCCCTGCAATACCGCGCGCGCTTCTGCAGCGCCTCGGGCACCGCCGCCGCCGCGCCCTAGGGCGCGGCGCTAGAACGACATGAACAGCCCGCCGTTGACGGGCAGGTTGGCGCCGGTGATGAAGCCGGCGTCGTCGGCGGCGAGGAAGGCGACCGCGCGCGCGATCTCGTCCGGCCGCCCGAGCCGCCCCACCGGGACCTTGTCGACGATGCCGGCGCGGATCTCCTCCGGCATCGCCATCACCATCGCCGTCTCGCAGTAGCCCGGCGAGATCGAGTTCACGGTGACGCCCTTGCGCGCGACCTCGCGCGCCAGCGCCATGGTGAAGCCGTGCATGCCGGCCTTCGCCGCCGAATAGTTGGCCTGGCCGAACTGGCCGGTCTGGCCGTTGACCGAACTGATGTTGACGACGCGGCCGAAGCCGCGCGCGAGCATGCCGTCGATCGCCGCGCGCGTGAGGTTGAAGACGCCGTCGAGGTTCACCGACAGCACCGCGTCCCACTGCGCCTTGTCCATCTTGCGCAAGGTCGTGTCGCGGGTGATGCCGGCGGCGTTGACCAGGATGTCGATGCCGCCGTGTTCGCGCTCGATCCCGGAAACGAGCGCGGCGCAGGCGTCGAAGTCGGTCACGTCGAGCGCCGCGGCGGCGATGTCGCGGCCCGCGGTCGCGGCGCGGAACGCATCGCCTCGCGCCGGGTCCCCGGCGATGTCCGCCGCGAACACCTTGCAGCCGCGGTCGGCCAGGGCCGTGCAGATCGCGGTGCCGAGACCGCCTGTGCCGCCGCTCACGACGGCCACGCGCTGCGCCATGCCTCAGCTTCCGCGCGGGGGGGACTTGCCGCTGCCGCCGGCACCCGCGCCGGCGCTTCCGCCGGCCGCGCCGCCGCTGCCGCCGCCGGCGCTGCGGCCCATGCCGCCGACCAGGTTCTGCTGGAATTCCTTCCAGAGCTCGAGGTTGCGCTCGGTGAGCTGGTTCATCATCGCCCACGGCGTCTGCCCGAGCATGCCGCCCATCTGCTGGCGGAATTGCGCCTGCTGCTCCATGAACAGCTGCATCGACTTCTCGAGGTAGTTGCCCATGTAGCCCTGCAGCGAATCCCCGTAGAACCGGATGATCTGGCTCAGCAGCTGGGTGGAGAGCACCGGTTCGCCGTCCTGTTCCTGCTCGGCGATGATCTGCAGCAGCACCTGGCGGGTGAGGTCCTCGCCGGACTTCGCGTCGCGGACCTCGAACTCCTCGCCCTCGACGATGAGCTGGCGCACGTCCTCGATGGTGATGTAGCTGGAAATCTCGGTGTCGTACAGGCGCCGATTCGGATACTTCTTGATGACGCGGACGGCCATGCTGCTACCCCCGGGCTGGACCCCGAGCATGGCGCAGTGCAGCACCCGTTGCAACCGGCCCCGGGGCTACCACCCCATGTACTGGCCGCCGTTCGCGGACAGGTTGGCGCCGGTGATCCAGCTGGCTTCGTCGGGGATGAAGAAGGCGACGGCGTAGGCGATTTCCTCCGGCGTGCCCAGGCGCCCGGTCGGGATCTGCGCCACGATCTTGTTGCGCACCTCCTCGGGCACGGCCATCACCATGTCGGTGCCGATGTAGCCGGGCGACACCGTGTTCACGGTGATGCCGAACCTCGCGTTCTCCTGCGCGAGCGAGATGGTGAAGCCATGCATGCCCGCCTTCGCCGCGGCGTAGTTCGCCTGGCCGTACTGGCCCTTCTGGCCGTTGATCGAGCTGATCTGGATGACGCGCCCCCACTTGCGCGCGCGCATGCCCTCGATCACCGGGCGGGTCATGTTGTAGACGGAGTTGAGGTTGGTGTTGATCACCTCGGTCCACTGCGACGGCGTCATCTTGTGGAAGGTGGTGTCGCGGGTGATGCCGGCGTTGTTGACCAGGATGTCGACCGGCCCCAGCGCCGCCTCCACGCCGCGCACGAGCGCTTCGGCCGCCTCGGGCGAGGCCACGTCGCCGGGCACGATCGCGATGTCGTGGCCGTCGGCGCGCATGCGCTGCTGCCAGTCGCGCGCCTTCTCCTCGTTGCGGTAGTTGGTGGCGACCCGGTGCCCGAGGTCCGCCAGGCGCCTGCAGATCGCCGTGCCGATGCCGCCCGTACCGCCGGTGACCAACGCGACGCGTGCGCCCATTCCGCTTCTCCGTTCCCCAGGTGTGCGTTCGATTCTAGGCACGATTCGCGTCGCGCGTGTTGTGCGGCGCCGCGACGGGGCCCGCCGGGATGCGCGAGGGCTCGAACGCCGTGGTCGCACCCCGCAGCCAGGCCTCCACCGTGCCGGCGCCGGCGACCGCGGCCGGCGGCTGCCCGAGCGCCGCCCACGCGGCGCGCAGCGCGGGCAGGGGATCGGCGGCGTCGACCGGCAGCGCCGCCAGCGACTTCGACAGCTTGCGACCCGCGGCGTCCACGACCAGGGGCAGGTGGGCGTACCGCGGGGTGGGCAACCCGAGCGCGCGCTGCAGCAGGATCTGCCGCGGCGTCGAGTCGAGCAGGTCGGCGCCGCGGACCACGTCGGTGATGCCCTGCGCCGCGTCGTCCACGACCACCGCCAGCTGGTACGCCCAGGGCCCGTCGGCGCGGCGCAGGACGAAGTCGCCGACCGCCGCCGCGACGTCCTGGCCGAAGGGTCCCTGGATCGCGTCGTCGAAGTCCGCGCGCGCGCCGTCCGGTACGCGCAGGCGGATCGCCGGGTCCGGACGCTGCGCGCCCGGAACGCAAGCCCGGTGCACGCCGCCGTCCGCAGCCAGCGCGCTCCGGCTGCAGCGACAGGCGAACGCCTGCCCGCTGGCGAGCAAGCGGTCGAGCGCGGCCTGGTAGGCCGGGCCGCGGCCCGACTGCCACAGCACCGGCCCGTCGGACACGAGCCCGAAGCCGGCCAGCGTGCGCAACTGCCCTGCGGCGGCGCCGGCGACTTCGCGCGGCGGATCGAGGTCCTCGACCCGCACCAGCCACTCGCCGCCCGCATGCCGGGCCAGCAGCCAGCTGCCCAGCGCCGCCAGCAGCGAGCCGAAATGCAGCGGCCCGGTGGGCGAAGGGGCGAAGCGGCCGCGATGGCTGGCAGGCGGAACGTCGGTCATTGCACTTGCATTTAGGTGGTGCCGGCCACACTAACCCGGGGAAGCCGCGCCGTCGCGCGGCAGTCGCGAAAGGCAAGCATGTTCAAGCGCGTCGCTCTGTTCCTGGCCACCAACCTGGCCGTGCTGGCGCTGGCCAGCGTGGTGATGTCGCTGCTCGGCGTCAACGGTGCCCAGTTCTCCGGCCTGCTGGTGATGGCCGCGATCTTCGGCTTCGGCGGCTCGATCGTGTCGTTGCTGATGTCCAAGTGGATCGCCAAGCGCAGCACCCGCGCGCAGGTCATCGAGACCCCGCGCAACGAGGCCGAGCAGTGGCTGGTCGCCACCGTGCGCCGGCAGGCGCAGCAGGCCGGCATCGGCATGCCCGAGGTCGCGATCTACGACGCGCCGGAGATCAACGCGTTCGCGACCGGCGCCAACCGCAACAACGCACTCGTCGCCGTGTCCACCGGCCTGCTGCGTTCGCTCGACCGCGATCAGGCCGAAGCCGTGCTCGGCCACGAGGTCAGCCACGTCGCCAACGGAGACATGGTGACCATGGCCCTGCTGCAGGGCGTGCTCAACACCTTCGTGATCGTGCTGGCGCGCGTCGTCGGCCGCGTGGTCGACGGCTACCTGAGCGGCGGCCGGGACAACAGCGGCGGCGGCATCGGCTACTTCGTCGTCGTGTTCGTGCTGGAGATGGTGTTCGGCCTGTTCGCGAGCATGATCGCGATGTGGTTCTCGCGCCGGCGCGAGTTCCGCGCCGACGCCGGCGGCGCCGGCCTGGCCGGCCGCGCGAAGATGATCTCGGCGCTCGAGGCGCTCAAGCGCAACCACGGCGTCGACACGCTGCCGAAGGCGATCCAGGCGTTCGGCATCTCGGGGCCGCTGGCGCACGGGATGAAGCGCCTGTTCCTCAGCCACCCGCCGCTCGACGAGCGCATCGCCGCGCTCCGCGCCTCCGTCGTCGCGTAACCCTTCGTGGCCTCGGCTTCGGGGCTGGGCGGCGGAAGCGTGCGGGGACTTCCGGGGGACGCCGTGAATACATCCCTGTAGGCTCTTCGGCGCCCCCCCCCCCGAAGCCCGTCAGCGACGCTACTCGAAGTCGTAGTTCATCTCGGGGCCGGCCGGCGCCAGGAAGTTGCCCTCGACGTAGTCGATCCCGGTCGAGAACAGGATCGCCATCGACGCCGCGTCCTGGATGAATTCCGCGATGCTGCGGATGCCGCTGGCCTGCGCCCTTTCCGCGATCTCGCGGATGCGCGCCTGGTTGCCCGCGTTCTTCGGCAGGTCCTCGGTGAAGCTGCGGTCCAGCTTGATGTAGGCCGGGTTGAAGTGCGTGAGCAGCTGGAACGAATCCAGGCCGACGCCGAACTGTTCGAGCCCGACCTTGCACGGGATCGCCGCCGCGAACTGCTGCGCCGCGCGCAGGTGCGTGAACACCTTCGCCTCCGGCAGCTGCAGGATCAGCCGTTCGCCGTCCACGCCGGTGGCCGCGAGGCGCTCGCCGATGAACTTCGCGAGCGTGTCGTCGGCCAGCGAGGCCTCCGTGATCTTGACCAGCAGCGTGACCGGCTCGCCCGCGTCGCGGCGCTCGGCGATGACGTTGATCGCGCGGCCGACGACCCAGCGGTCGATTTCCCAGAGCAGGCCGTGTTCCTCGGCGATCTGGTGGAAGCGCAGCGGCGGCACCATCTCGCCGGATCCCACGTCGAGGCGGATGTAGGCCTCGTACATGGCGCCGGTCTCGCCCTGCAGGCTGATCACCGGCTGGTAGTGGAGCAGGAAGCGGTCGTGGTCGAGCGCGTCGCGCAGGTGGGTGACCCAGGCCTGCACGCGCTCCTGCTCGGCGCGGTCGACCGCGCCCGGGTCGAAGATCTCGGCACGGTTGCCGCCGACGTTGGACGAGGCCTGCACGCCTTCGGCGGCCTTGGTGAGCACCTGGCTGACGCTGGCGATCTTCTCGCCGATCTGCACGCCGCCGATGCTGACCGTGATCGCGGCCGAGCGCTCGCCGATCTCGACCACGTGGGAGGCGAAGCCCTCGCGGATCGCCTCCGCCGCGGCCATCGTCGCGACGTGGTCGCCGCGGACCAGCGCCGCGAGCGTGTGCTCGCCGAAGCGCGCGGTCACCGCGTCGCCGGCGAGCACGCCCTTCAGGCGCCCGGCCACGCCCTGCAGCAACGCGTCGGCCGAATCCAGGCCGATTTCCTGCAGCAGGCGGCGGTAATGGTCCGGTTCGACCAGCAGCAGGCCGAACTGGCCCTGGCGCTGCGCCGCGGCGGCGACCGCGTCCTCGAGCGCGTGCAGGAAGGTCGGGCGGTTGAGCAGGCCGGTGACGACGTCGCGCTGGCGCAGCTCCTCGACCTCGCGCGCGAGCTCCGGATCGAGCTCCTGGCGGCGGAAGATCACCTGCAGGCAGGGTTCGCCCTCGTACGTCGCCGGGGTGAATTCCATGACCGCGGGGAAGGGCTTGCCGTCGCCGTCGTGCGCTTCCAGTTCGTAGCGCGGCGGCGGCGGTTCGCCCTTGCTCAGGCTCTTGAGCAGCGCCTTGAAGCCGTCGACGTGCTTGGGCGCGACGAGGTCGAGCAGCGACATGCCCTCGAGGTCGTCGAAGGCATCGAAGCCGAACATCTCCAGGTACGCCGCGTTGGCGCGGATGTGCATGCCTTCGTGGATGTAGGCGATCGGGTCGCGCGAGGTTTCGATCAGCGCGTCGCAGCGGCGCTCGGTCTCGCGGACCAGCGCCTCGAGGCGGCGCAGGGTGCGGCGCGCCTCCAGGTCGCCCCATTCGGTGCGGACCACGCCGAGCAGCTGCTGCGGCTGGTGGCGCAGGGCGATGCCGCGCACGCCGGCGGCGAGCGCCTGGGTCAGGCTGGTGTCGTCCACCCGGTCGACGATGGTGACGACCGGCAGGTCCTTGCCGCCGGCCTTGATCACGTCGAGCACAGTGGCGAGCGGGACGAGGGTGGCGGCCTGCGCCGCCAGCACCAGGTCCACGGCCTGGCCTTCCTCGCCGAGCATGCCGGCGAGCGCGTCGATCGAATCGGGGCGCAGCGGGCGGACCGCGATGCCGGCGTTGCGCAGCGTGCTGACGATCGCCTCGGCGGCCTCGACGCTGTCGTCGACGATCATCAGGCGCAGCGGCTGGTCGTTCGCGGGCATCCGGGTTTTCTACACGATCGCCGGGGCCGGCGTCCAATGCGCGATGGCGGGAATGCGGCGCACGCCTCAGAGCGGCCGCTTGCCGGAGTCGCCGGGCACCTCGCGCACGAGGCGCGGCACGAGGTAGCCGGAGAGGCGGGCGGCCAGGGCGGCATGGAGTTCGCGGGCCCTTGCATCGGCGACTTCGAAATGGGCCGTGCCGGCGACGCGGTCCAGCTGGTGGAGGTAGTAGGGCAGCACCCCGGCGTCGAACGCACGGGTGGACAGCGCGGCCAGCGCCTCCACCGAATCGTTCACCCCGCGCAGCAGGACGGCCTGGTTCAGCAGGGTCGCCCCCGTCCCGCGCAGTTCCCCGAGCGCTGCGTCCACGCCGGCGTCGAATTCGTTGGCGTGGTTCGCGTGCGCCACGATCGCCACCGGCCACGGCAGCGCGCGCAGCCAGGCCAGCAGCGGCGCGTCCACGCGCTCGGGCAGCACGACGGGCAGGCGCGAATGGATGCGCAGGCGGCGCAGGTGCGGGATCGCCGCCAGTGCGTCGGTGAGTTCGGCCAGCTTGGCGGTCGCCAAGGCCAGCGGATCGCCGCCGGAGAGGATCACCTCGTCGATCGCGGGGTCGGCCGCGATCGCGGCCACGGCGTCGCGCCAGCCGTCGGCCGCGGCGGTCTCCTCGGCGTACGGGAAGTGGCGGCGGAAGCAGTAGCGGCAGTGCACGGCGCAGGCGCCCGTGGCGACCAGCAGGGCGCGGCCGCGGTACTTGCGGATCACGCCGCGGGCGGCGCGCGCGGCGCCGTCGCCGACCGCGTCCAGGGCGAAGCCGGGGACGATGCGCGCTTCGTCGAGCACGGGCAGGACCTGCCGCAGCAGCGGATCCGCGGGGTCGCCGTGCCGCATGCGCGCGACGAAGCCGCGCGGCACCCGCAGCGGGAAGGCGGAGGCGGCCTCGTCCGACAGGGTGGAGGCGAGCCCGTCCAGGCCCAGCATCGCCAGCAGCTCGCGCGGATCGCGCACGGCCTCCCGCCACGCGCGCTGCCAGCCCGCGGGGGGAAAGGCGTGCGCGTCGGCAGGGGGCGCCGCCGCGGGGGCGGGCTGCAGGGCGGGGGAGGCAGCAGGTATCATGGACGACCCATTTTAACCGGCCGCCAAGCGGACCCGCAGGAGCAGTACTCGATGGCCAGCCTCGGCATGAACGACGTGAAGACCGGACAGAAGATCCTGGTCAACAACGAACCCGCGATCATCACGGACACCGAGTACGTCAAGCCGGGCAAGGGCCAGGCCTTCACGCGCATGAAGTACCGCCAGATCCGCACCGGCCGCGTGCAGGAAATCACCATGAAGGCGACCGACTCGGTGGAGACGGCCGACGTGGTCGACACCGACATGCAGTTCCTGTACGCCGACGGCGAGTACTGGCACTTCATGAACCCCGAGTCCTTCGAGCAGGTCCAGGCCGACAAGGCCGGCATGGGCGGCGCGGAGAAGTGGCTCAAGGGCGAGGAGGAGTGCGTGGTCACCCTGTTCAACGGGTCGCCGATCATGGTGACGCCGCCCAACTTCGTCGAACTGAAGATCGTCGAGACCGATCCGGGCGTGAAGGGCGACACCGCCGGCACCGGCGGCAAGCCGGCCACGCTGGAGACGGGCGCGGTCGTGCGCGTGCCGCTGTTCGTCGGCCAGGACGAAGTGATCAAGGTCGACACGCGTTCGGGCGAATACGTCTCGCGCGTCAAGTAACCGGATGGCCGACGCCCCGCCTGTCGGGCCGACCCACGGTCGGCCCGCCGATTCCCCGGTCCCCTGCGACCTGCTGGTCGAAGCCGGCTGGGTCGTCCCGGTCGAGCCGCATGGCGTCGTGTTGCGGGACCACGCCGTGGCGGTGCGCGAGGGCGCGATCGTCGCCCTGCTGCCGATCGCCGACGCGCGCGCGCGCTTCACCGCGAAGGACACCGTGTCGCGGCCCGACGGCGTGCTGCTGCCCGGCCTGGTCAACGCGCATTGCCACAACCCGATGACGCTGCTGCGCGGCGTCGCGGACGACCTGCCGCTCAAGACCTGGCTGCAGGACCACATCTGGCCGATCGAAGCGGCGGTGATCGCGCCGGGGTTCGTCGCCGACGGCATCGCGCTCGCGATCGCCGAGATGCTGCGCGGCGGCACGACCTGCTGCAACGAGAACTACTTCTTCCCGGACGTGCAGGCCGCGACCTACAAGCGGCATGGCTTCCGCGCGCGCGTCGGCCTGCCGGTGATCGACTTCCCGACCGCATGGGCCGCGGGCGACGACGAATACTTCGACAAGGCCGGCGACGTGCACGACCAGTGGCGGCACGACCCGCTGGTCGGGACGGCGTTCGCGCCGCACGCGCCGTACACGGTCAGCGACGCGAACTTCGAGCGGATCCGGATGCTGTCCGACCAGCTCGACATCCCGGTGCACCTGCACCTGCACGAGACCGCGCAGGAAGTGGAGCAGTCGCAGCGCAAGCACGGCCAGCGCGCCATCGCCCGCATCGACCGGCTCGGGCTGCTCAACGACCGGCTGATCGCGGTCCACATGACCCAGCTCACCGACGGCGAGATCGCGCTGTGCGCGCAGCGCGGCGCGAGCGTGGTGCACTGCCCGGAATCCAACCTCAAGCTGGCGTCGGGGTTCTGCCGCGTCGCCGACCTCGGGCGCGCCGGCGTGAACGTCGCCATCGGCACCGACGGTTGCGCCAGCAACAACGACCTCGACATGTTCGGCGAGATGCGCACCGCGGCGTTGCTGGCCAAGGCGGTGGCGAACGATGCCGCGGCCTTCGACGCGGCGAGCGCGCTGCGCGCCGCCACCCTCGGCGGGGCGAAGGCGCTCGGCTTCGACCATCTCGTTGGTTCGATCGAGGCGGGCAAGCAGGCCGACCTGATCGTGGTGGACATGGCGCCGCTGGAAACGCAGCCGCTGCACCACGTCCTGTCCCAGCTGGTCTATGCCACGGGGCGCCAGCAGGTGACCGATGCGTGGATCGCCGGCCGCCCGAAGCTGCGCGACCGCGCGCTGGTCGACATGGACGAGGCGGCGATCGTGGCGAATGCGCGGCAGTGGCGCGACCGAATCGCCGCGGTCGACCTGTCCGGAGGGGCGCGGTCGTGAACGCGCCCGGCGCCGGCAACCACCGCCAGGCCGAGGTCGACAAGTTCGACGCGCTGGCCGCGCGCTGGTGGGACCCGCAGGGCCCGCAGAAGGCGTTGCACGCGCTGAACCCGGCGCGGCTCGGCTACATCGCGGCGCGGGCGACCCTGCGCGGCGCGCGCGTGCTCGACGTCGGCTGCGGCGGCGGGTTGCTGAGCGAGTCGTTGGCCGCCGCAGGCGCCGAGGTCGTCGCGATCGACCTAGCGCCGGACCTGTTGAAGGTGGCGCGGCTGCATGGCCTGGAATCCGGCGTGCGCGTCGACTACCGGCAGCAGCCGGTCGAGGCGCTGGCCGCCGAAGCGCCGGCGTCCTTCGACGCCATCGCCTGCATGGAGATGCTGGAGCACGTGCCCGATCCGGCGTCGGTGCTCGCGGCCTGCGCGGTGCTGCTGAAGCCCGGCGGGCGCCTGTTCCTGTCCACGCTCAACCGCACGCCGGCCGCGTTCGCGCTGGCCATCGTCGGCGCGGAGTACGTCGCGCGCATGCTGCCCGCCGGCACGCACCGCTACCGCGACTTCATCCGCCCGTCCGAACTCGCGGGCTGGCTGCGCGACTGCGGCCTGGTCCTCGAAGACGTCAGCGGCCTGGCGTACGAACCGTGGCGCAACGCCGCGCGCGTCGGCGGCGGCACCTCGGTCAACTACCTCGCCTGCGCGCGCAGGCCGGAAGCGGCGTGAATTTCCCCGCGCTGGTGCTGTTCGACCTCGACGGCACGCTGCTCGACAGCGCGCCGGATTTCGTCGCCACGATCGCGGTGCTGCGTTCGCGCCGCGGCGAGCCGCCGATGATGCCGGCGGCGCTGCGCCCGCACGTCTCGAAGGGCGCGCGGGCCATGATCGCCGCGGCGTTCCCGGCGCTGGACGAGGCCGCGCGCGAGGTGCTGGTGCAGCCGTTCCTGGACGCCTACCGCCAGGAACTCGGCCGGCACGGCGCGCCGTTCGAAGGCGTCGAGGCCTTGCTCGCCGCGATCGAGGACGCGGGCAGCCGCTGGGGCATCGTCACCAACAAGCCCGAGGCGCTGGCGCGCGCGCTGATGCCGCTGCTCGGCTGGGAGAAGCGCTGCGCCGTGCTCGTCGGCGGCGATACGCTGCCGGTGCGCAAGCCGGATCCGCAGCCGCTGCTGCACGCGGCGCGCGCACAGGGGCTCGGCGCGGCGGACTGCGCCTATGTCGGCGACGACGAGCGCGACATCGTCGCCGCGCGCGCCGCCGGCATGCCGTCGATCGCCGCGCTGTGGGGTTATCGCCTCGACAGCGACGACCCGCTGGCGTGGCAGGCCTCCGCCGTCGCGGAGACGCCCCGCGACCTGCTCGACGCCGGCGCCTGGCCGCGACCGTGAGCGACCGGGCCGCGCTCGCGGCATTCCTCGACAAGTGGCGGGCGCGCTGGCCGGAATGGCGCGTCGCCGAGGTGTTCGTGCCGGCGCCGCAGCGCGAGGCGACGCTGGCCTGGCTGGCGCTGCGCCAGGAACTCGCCGATGCGGCCTGGGAAGGCGCGGACCCGCGGCCCGGTGCCGCGAAGCTCGCCTGGTGGGGCGACGAACTCCACGGCTGGGCGCACGGTCGCCGCCGCCACCCGCTGGGCCTGGCGCTGCAGCGCGTCCCGGCGCCGTGGGATGCGCTGGCGCAGGCGTTGCCGGCGCTCGCGGCAAGCCGCGACGTGGTGCTGCCGCCGGCGGACGACGGCGAGCCGCTGCGCACCGCGCTGG
>JANINR010000017.1 GCA_024508915.1 Lysobacteraceae bacterium
GGCCGCCACTGCGGGCGCATCGGCGCGGAACGGCGAGCCCGGGCGCGCCGGCGCCCCGACGGCGCCCGCTGCCGGCAAGCGCAAGCTCGGCTTCAGGGAATCCCGCGAGCTCGAACAGCTGCCCGCGCGCATCGAGGCGCTGGAAACGCAGGTCGCCGCGCTGACCGAGGCGATGCACGATCCGGCCTTCTACCAGCGCGACGGCGCGGCCATCGCCGCGCATGGCGCGGACCTCGCGCGCGTCCAGTCGGAGCTCGATGCGGCCTACGCGCGCTGGGAAGAACTTGAATCGTTCAGCCAGGGCTGAGTCGCGGCGCAAATCCTGAGACGCCGATCCGGCAGGCTATGGCGATGAACGTGCGCCGCGCCGGCAATCGCAGTTTCGAACCCTACGCCGTCGGTCCCGCCGCGGCGTCGGCGCCGCGCGTGGCGGACATGTTCGGCGTCGGCCCGCAACGCCTGTTCTCGGATGCCGAAGAGGGCATCGTCTACCAGCCGGGTTTCATCCCGGCGGACATCGCCGCGCGCTGGTTCGAGGCGCTGCGCACCGGCATCCGCTGGGAGTCGCAGCGCCGGCCGATGTACGACCGCGTCGTCGACGTCCCGCGCCTGACGGCCTCCTGGTGGCTGGACGACCCGGCGCTGCCCGAGGCGCTGGCCGAAGCCGCGGCGCTGTTGCGGCCCGCGCTGGGCCATCCGTTCAACGCGGTCGGCCTCAACTTCTACCGCGACGGCCGCGACAGCGTCGCCCTCCACAACGACAAGCTGCACAGCCTGGTGCCGGGGCATCCGATCGCGTTGCTGTCGCTGGGGTCGCAGCGGCGCATGACCATCCGCGCCAAGCCGCCGGCCAGGCACGTGCAGCGCATCGACCTCGCACCGGGCAGCCTGCTGGTCATGAGCCACGCCTCCCAGCACACGCACGAGCACGGCGTGGCCAAGACCACCGAAGCGGTGGGCGAGCGGATCAGCCTCGCGTTCCGGGTGCGGCCCTCGACGCGGTAAGCTGCCCGCCACTGCCACGCCTGGAGCGGCCATGGACGACCTGGATCCGCGCGTCGATGCCTACATCGCGAAGTCCGCGCCGTTCGCACGGCCGATCCTCGAGCATGTGCGTGCCGTCGTCCACGAGGCCTGCCCGGACGTGGAGGAAACGATCAAGTGGGGCATGCCGAGCTTCGTGTACGGCGGCGGCATCCTGTGCGGCATGGCCGCGTTCAAGGCGCACGCCTCGTTCGGCTTCTGGAAGCATGCGCTGGTGGTGGGCGAGGGCGGTGCAGCCGACGGCGGCGAGCGCGTCGGCATGGGCAGCTTCGGCAAGCTGGCCTCGGTGCGGGACCTTCCGCCGAAGCGGCAGCTCGTCGCCTACGTGAAGAAGGCCGCGGCGCTCAATGCGCCCGGCGCGAAGCCGGCGCCGGCGCGCGGCGCGGCAACGAAGGCTGCGGCCAAGGCCCCGGCGAAGCCCCTCCCGGTGCCCACGCCCGAGTTCGCCCAGGCATTGCGCAGGGACAAGGCCGCGTCTGCGACGTTCAAGGCCTTTTCGCCGAGCCAGCAGCGCGAATACGTCGAGTGGATCGCCGAGGCGAAGCGCGTCGAGACGCGCGACCGCCGCATCGCGCAAGCCATCGAGTGGCTCGCGGAAGGCAAGCCGCGCAACTGGAAGTACATGTAGCCCGCCGGACGGCGTGCCGTTGCGCCGGCTTCATCGCCGGTGTGCCCCAATGCGCGGCGTCACCGATCCGGGAGGCCGCCATGATCCGCAAGCTCGCCTCGGGCGAATACCGCATCTACTCGCGCAAGACCGATCCGAAGACCGGCAAGCGCCGCAACCTCGGCACCTTCCCCACGCGCGAGAAGGCCGAAAAGCACGAACGCGAGATCCAGTACTTCAAGCGCCACTGACGCCGCGGAGGGGTGGCCCCGCGGCGCCGCAAGGCCGCGCGTCAGGGCGCGGCGTCGGTCCGCAGCACGGGGTAAAGCCCGAAGCGCTCGTCCCACGAGTCGTGGCGCCGCGCGAAGAACTCCAGGCGCTGGCGCGGGCTGGCCGCGAAGGCCTTGTCCTCGCGCAGGCGCTTCTCGAATGCCGCCTTGGTCGCCGGATCCTGCAGCATGCCGCGGGCCACGTCCTCGGCGACGTAGGCTTCCATGTATTCCTTCTGCTCGAAGGCGTTGTTGAATTCGCCCCAGCCCAGCAGCGCATCCGGCGCCTGCGGCTCGAGCAGCCCCATGACCACGCGCGCCAGCGGCTGCGCGATCGGCACGAACAGGCTCCCCGCCGGCACGTCCATGGCCTCGGGTTTCCAGTCGCCGGTGGCCGACAGGCGCTGGTGGCCTTCGAAGGACTGCTTCGAGAACTCGAAGCTGCCCGCGCGCCAGGCCTGCACCGCGGCCGCCGGCATCGCGGCGTCGATGCGGCGGTAGGCGATGCCGTGCGCGCGCAGCCGCGGCTCGACGCGCGAGGCCCAGGCCGCCGGCACCAGGTAGCCGCCGCGCGGCGCGTCGACGACGTGGTCGGGCACCAGTTCGTCGCGCAGCGGCAGGTGCCACGTTTCCGGCTTCGATTCGTCGTAGCGGGTCATGGGCGCGCCGGAGACCTCCGACGGCGTCCGCGTGTAGGCGTAGCCTTCGAAATCGATCGTGCGCACGCGGTCGGTCGCCTTCCAGTCGAGCGCGACGGGCGAGCCGCCGAGCATGGCCGCGCGCGCATCGGCCGCGGCGGCGTCCGCATGCCACTGCGCCCCGTGGTCGCGCACCAGGTCGAGCAGGGCGACGATCGCGTCGTGGGTGATGCGCACGCGGGTCGGGTAGTCCTTCCACGAATGCGTTTCGACCAGCATGCCGAAGCGGTTGCGCTGCCAGAAATAGCCGTCCGAGAAGCGCGGCGCGTTCACGCCGTCGACGAAGCCGGACGCGGGGTTGTCGTTCTCCGCGAAGGACGGGTAGAACGGCAGCGCCATCGCGCCGGTGGCATCGAGGCGCTCGATCACGCCGTCGCGCAGCGCGCGCCCGTCGGCGCCGAGCGCGGCGTCGCCGGCGACCAGGGGCTGCACCTGGATCGAGACCCCGTGCTGGAACTTGGCGCCGTCGGTCACGTGCAGGTCCACGTACGCCAGCGGGTCCCAGCCGCGGACCAGGCCGAGCATCGCCTGCATCTCGGGCGTGTCGGCCTTCATGTAGTCGCGGTTGAGGTTGTAGTTCTGCGCGGTGACGCGCCAGCCCATCTGTTCCGGGCCGCGCTGGTTCGGCCGGTTCCAGGCCGCGAAGCGCTCGTGGCCGTCGACGTTGAACACCGGCACGAACAGCAGCACCTGCTTCTCCAGCGCGCCCGGCGCGACCTTGCCCTCGAGCACTTCGCGCAGCGCCAGGAAGCCGGCGTCCTTGCCGTCGATCTCGCCGGCGTGGATGCCGCCCTGGACCAGCAGGACCGGCAGGCGGCGCGCCGCGGCGGCGTCCGGGGTGAACGCGCCGGTGCGCGTGGCGACCAGCAGCATCATCGGCCGGCCTTCCGGCGTGGCGCCGAAGTCCTGGCAGCGCACGGCCTCGGAATAGGCCGCCGCGAACGCCTTGCAGAGCGCCACGACCTCGTCGTAGCGGCCGGTGCGCTGGAAGCCGGAGCGCTCGGCGACCGTCGACAGGTCCGGGCGCGGCATCGCGGACGCGGCGGCGACCAGGGGAAGCCCGGCCGCGAGGCAGGCCAGGGCAAGGCGGGCGAGCGGGCGGTTGCGGCGCATCGTCGGGTCCGGTGAGCGGGGTCGGCTTCGATGATAACGTTCCGGGCCATGACCATCCTCCATTACTCCCCGGGCGCCGCCAGCCTGCTCCCGCACTGGCTGCTGATCGAACTCGGCCTCGCCCACGAGCTGCGCCTCGTCGACTTCGCCTCGAAGCAGCAGAAATCCGCCGACTACCTCGCGCTCAACCCGAGCGGCGTGGTCCCGACCCTGGTGCTCGACGGGCGGCCGATGACCGAAGCCGCGGCGATCGCGCTGCACCTCGCCGACTCGCACCCGGAGGCCGGGCTCATCCCCGCCATCGGCGATCCGGCGCGCCGCGATTGCCTGCAGTGGATGTTCCATCTCGCGCAGGCGGTGCAGTCGCTGTTCCGGATCTGGTGGTATCCGCACGAAGTCGCCGGCGAGGCGCAGGCGGACAGTGCCCGCGCGCACGTGCAGCCGCGGATCGAGGCGGCGTGGGACCGCATCGACGCGCACCTGGCCGCGAACGGCCCGTACCTGCTCGGCGGCGCGCCGTGCGTGGCCGACTTCTACCTGACGATGCTGATGCGCTGGTCGCGCAACATGCCGCGCCCGGCGACCGCGTGGCCGCACCTCGCCGCGCACGCGGTGCGCATGAAGGCGCGGCCGTCGTTCAAGGCGCTCTACGCCGCGGAAGGCCTGGAGGAGTGGGCTTGAGCGCGGCCCGGCTCGGGCGCCTGCCGCGGCAGGTGCCCTACATCATCGGCAACGAGGCCTGCGAGCGCTTCAGCTTCTACGGGATGCGCAACATCCTGGTGCAGTTCCTCGTGTCGAGCGTGCTGCTGGCGTACCTGCCGGACGCGGAGCGGCAGGCCGCGGCGAAGGACGTGTTCCACAGTTTCGTGATCGGCGTGTACTTCTTCCCGCTGCTCGGCGGCTGGCTCGCCGACCGCTTCTTCGGCAAGTACGACACGGTGCTGTGGTTCTCGCTGGTGTACTGCGCCGGCCATGCCTGCCTGGCGCTGTTCGAGGACAGCCGGCAGGGCTTCTACGCCGGCCTGCTGCTGATCGCCCTGGGCTCGGGCGGCATCAAGCCGCTGGTGGTGTCGTTCGTCGGCGACCAGTTCACGCGCGACAACAAGGCGCTGGCCAAGATCGTCTTCGACGCCTTCTACTGGACCATCAACTTCGGCAGCTTCTTCGCCTCGCTGCTGATGCCGCTGTTCCTGCGCAGCTTCGGCCCGGCGGTGGCGTTCGGCATCCCGGGCGCGCTGATGTTCGTCGCCACGTTCGTGTTCTGGCTCGGGCGCAGGCAGTACGTGCGCGTGCCGCCGACGCGCGGGCGGGATCCGGACTCGTTCTACAACGTCGCGCGCACCGCGCTGCTGGCGCGTGCGCCGGGGCAGGGCCGGCCCGGCCTTGCGGTGGCGATCGCCGGCGCGGCGCTGGCCGCGGCGATGCTGCTGTGCTGGGCGCTGCATGCGTGGGCCGGCATCGACGTGCCGTACTGGCCGGCCGGCTTCCATTTCGTCATCACCGCCTGCCTGGCGCTGGGCGCGCTGATCGCCTTCGGCGGCGCGGGGGTCTCGCTGCAGCTGGAGCGCGCCCGCGGCCGGCACCCCGACGCCGCGGTCGACAGCGTTCGCGCCGTGCTCCGCATCCTCATCGTGTTCGCGCTGACGACGCCGTTCTGGTCGCTGTTCGACCAGAAGGCCAGCACCTGGGTCATCCAGGGCCATGCGATGGCAGTGCCGCACGACGCCTGGTGGTGGCCGAGCTGGCTGGTGAAGGAGGCGGCGCAGATGCAGGCGCTGAACCCGCTGCTGATCATGCTCGTCATCCCGCTCAACAACATCGTGCTGTACCCGTGGTTGCGGCGGATGGGCTACGACCCCACGCCGCTGCGGCGCATGGGCTGGGGCATCGCGTTCGCCGGCCTCGCCTGGATCTTCGCCGGCGCGATCCAGTTGCGCATCGACGGCGGCGCCAGCACTTCGCTGGCCTGGCAGGCCTGGCCCTATGCGCTGCTGACCTTCGGCGAGGTGCTGGTGTCGGCGACGGCGCTCGAGTTCGCCTACAGCCAGGCGCGCGCGTCGATGAAGGGCGTGATCATGGCGTTCTGGTACCTCGCCAGCACGTTCGGCAGCCTCTGGGTGCTGCTCACCAACGTCGCCGTGCGCAACGACGCGGTGACCGCGCGCATCGCCGCGACCGGCTGGAGCGAGAACGCCTTCCTGATGTTCTTCTTCGCCGCGTTCGCCTTCGCCGCGGCGCTGGCCTTCGCGGCCTACGCGCGCCGCTACCCGATGCAGGACAACTACCTGGACGCCGCGGCCCGATGACGATTTCGCTGACCCTGCTGATCATCGCCGCCACCGTGCTGGTGTCGTGGCTCGCGTTCAACAACCCGCGCCTGGCCGAGCGGTTGATCCTGTGGCCGCCGGCGATCGACCGGAAGCACCAGTACGACCGGCTGGTCACGCACGGCTTCATCCATGCCGATTTCCAGCACCTGCTGTTCAACATGATCACCCTGTACTTCTTCGGCAGGGCGGTGGAAGGCTGGTTCGTCCCGTACATCGGCGGGATCGGCTTCGTGCTGTTCTACCTCTCGGCGATCCTCGTCGCGATCCTGCCGACCTACCTCCGCCACCGCCACGACAGCCGCTACCGCAGCCTCGGCGCGTCGGGCGCGGTGTCGGCGGTGCTGTTCACCTTCATCCTGGTCCAGCCGTGGTCGCTGATCATCGTGTTCGTGATCCCGGTGCCGGCGATCGTGTACGGCGTGCTGTACGTCGGCTACTCGATCTGGATGGACCGGCAGGGGCGCGACAACGTCAACCACAGCGCGCACCTGTGGGGCGCGGGCTACGGCATCCTCTTCACGCTGATGATGGAGCCGCGCGTCGGGCCGGCCTTCCTGGCGAACCTCCTGCAGCCGTCCTTCGGCTGAGGCGCACGCTCACCCGGCGTGAATGCCGCCGATGCTATCCCGGGACTGCGCGGCGACGGCCGCGGCGATCCCGACGGAGGCAGGCATGGCGACCACGGTGAAGAAGAAGGCGACCGCGAAGAAGGCGACCGCGAAGAAGGCGGCACCGCGCAAGGCAGCCGCGAAGAAGAAGACGGCAGCGAAGAAGGCGGCACCGCGCAAGGCCGCCGCGAAGAAGGCACCTGCGAAGAAGGCGGCACCGCGCAAGGCCGCCGCGAAGAAGGCACCCGCGAAGAAGGCGGCGCCCCGCAAGACCACCGCGAAGAAGGCGGCCGCGAAGAAGCGGCGCGGCATCACCCCGGCCCAGGCCCTGGCGAACACCCGCCGGCTGCTCGAAGCCAAGCAGGCGCACGATCGCGAGCCGCCGCCGTGGCAGGCGCTGGAAGAGCGGCACGCCGCCCCGGCGCACGCCGGCTTCCAGGACGAGCAGGCGCGCGACCAGGCCAACGCCCTGCACGCCGGCGAGAGCCGCATGGAGGCCATCCAGGGCGCGATCAGCACGCGGGACCGGCATAATCAGGGCAAGCGCGATCAGCGTTGAGCCCGGAGCCGCCATGAGCGCAGGCAATGAAGTGACGCCGGTCCACGACCCGGCGGCGGAACGCTGGACCGTCGACCTGGAGGGGCAGCGTTCGCTGCTCGATTACCACCTGGCGGACGGCGTGGTCACCATCCGCCACACCGAGGTGCCGCAGCCCCTGGGCGGGCGCGGCATCGCCGGCCGGCTGGTCGCCGCGGTGTTCGACTGGGCGCGCGCCGAGGGCTACCGGATCCGCCCGGCCTGCGAATACGCCGCGGCGTGGGTGCAGCGCCATCCCGACCAGGCGGACATCGTCGTCCACTAGCCATGCGGCTCAACAAGTTCATTGCAGACAGCGGGTTCTGCTCGCGTCGCGAGGCCGATCGCCTGATCGCCGAGGGCCGCGTCGCCGTCGACGGCGTGCGCGCCCGCGTCGGCGCAGAGCTGGCCGAAGGCGCGAAGGTCCTCGTCGACGGCCGCCCCCTGGCCGCCCGGCAGGCGGCGCCGGGCAAGCGCCGCCACGTCTACATCGCGCTCAACAAGCCGGTGGGCGTGACCAGCACCACCGAGTCCGGGGTCAAGGGCAACATCGTCGACTGCGTCGGCCACGAGCAGCGCATCTTCCCGATCGGCCGCCTGGACAAGGATTCGGAAGGGCTTATCCTGCTGACCAGCAACGGCGACATCGTCAACGCGATCCTGCGCGCGGAGAACAAGCTCGAGAAGGAATACCTGGTGGCGGTGAACCACGCGGTCACCGACGAGTTCCTGCGCGGCATGGCCCGCGGCGGGGTGCCGGTGCACGGCGAGCCGACCCTCCCGTGCCGCACCGGCAAGCTCGGGCGCTTCGGCTTCCGGATCGTGCTGGTCCAGGGCCTCAACCGGCAGATCCGCCTGATGGCGGCGCACTTCGGCTACCGGGTGAAGCAGCTGGTCCGCGTGAGGATCGGGAACGTGAAGATCGGGCACCTCAAGCCCGGCCAGTGGCGGAACCTCACCGATCCCGAGCTGCGAGGGCTGCTCCCGGGACACGTCGACTGGTGACCGGACGGCCCCGGCGCGGCCCCGGGCCGGGCGGCCGGCCCGGCTGCCGTCCGTCGGCCGGCGGGGGTTGGCCGGAAGGAAGGTCGCCGCCCGTTCACACTTCCGGGGCAAAGTAGGTTAAGGTGCGCGCACTGTTCCAAGCGGGATCACGGTACATCGTGGTTTCGATGCGGTAGATCCAACGATCCGCTACATCGCTACGCGTCTCTACCCCTTGCTCGACAGTCCGGTACGCCTCCATGTGGATGCGGCCGTGTACACAAAAACCTCGTTTCAAGGAGTAGTTACATGTCGGATCGTCAGACCGGTACCGTCAAGTGGTTCAACGACGCCAAGGGCTTCGGCTTCATCACCCCGGAGAGCGGCGCGGACCTGTTCGTGCATTTCCGCTCGATCCAGGGCACCGGCTTCAAGTCGCTGCAGGAAGGCCAGAAGGTCTCCTTCAAGGTCGTCCAGGGCCAGAAGGGCCTGCAGGCCGATGAGGTCCAGGCGCTGTAAACAGCCTCGCTGCCGAAAGCGCTCCGGCCATCCGTGGCCGGGGAACCCAGGAAAAGCCCGGCTTCGGCCGGGCTTTTTCCGTTCCGGGGCATCGCATCGCCGCTGCCGCCGGCGTGCATTCAGGCATCACGCGCCCGCCGCTACCGTTGCGCGGAATGGAAGGGGAAGGAGCCCGCGAGATGTCCCGGATGTCCGGTGTGCTGGTGCTGGTGGCGTGTCTGCTGGTGGGCGTGTCCGGATGCCAGAAGGAAGGGGCGACCGGGCGCGCGGCGACGCCGGCCGCGAACGCCGCCGGAACCCCGGCCTCCGCGCCCTCGGCGCCCGTCGCGCTCGAGGACGTGATGGAACGCGACCCGCGCTACATCGTCGGGATCAGCTACCCGCCCGAGGCGCGCGCCTATCCCGGCCTGGCGAAGTCGTTGAAGGCGTACGCGGAGTCCGCCCGCGCCGAACTGAAGCAGGCCGTGGCGGGGCTCGACGGCAACCCGCCCACCGGCCCCTACGACCTGTCGCTGGCCTACAGCATGCTGCTGGAGACGCCGGACGTCGTCGCCGTCGCGGCCGACGGCAGCAGCTACACCGGCGGTGCGCACGGCAATCCGCTGGTCGCGCGCTTCGTCTGGCTGCCGCGCCGCGGCGAGGCGCTCACCGCGGCGCGCCTGGTGCAGGATCCGGCCGGCTGGGCGCCGATCTCCGCCTACGTGCGCGAAGCGCTCGCCACGCGCCTGTCGGAGCGCCTCGACGAGGAGGCGCCCACGCCGGGCGACCGGGCGGAAATGCTCCGCACCGGGGCGCGCATGATCGACGAGGGCACCATGCCCGAGGCCGCGAACTTCGACCAGTTCGAACCCATCGCCGGCGCCGGCGGCAGGCTCGCCGGCCTCCGCTTCGTGTTCCCGCCGTACCAGGTCGGGCCGTATTCGGACGGAGTACAGTCGGTGGAGGTGCCGGCGGCGGTGCTGCTGCCGGTGATCGCGCCCAGCTACCGGACGCTGTTCGAGGGAGGCTGATTGCACCCGTTGCGGGGCCGCGTGGTCGCGCTGATGGAAGCCGCCGGGCTCCACCCCGGCGGCCCGGGCGACTGCGACCCGCAGGTGCACGATCCGCGCTTCTACGGCCGCGTGCTGCGCGAAGGCTCGCTCGGGCTGGGCGAGTCGTACATGGACGGCTGGTGGACGGTGCGCTCGCTCGACGGGATGCTGTTCCGGCTGATGGCCCACGGCGTCGACGAACGCGTCCATGGCCTGCACGGCTGGCTCGACGACCTGCGCGCCTGGCTGCTCAACCTGCAGACGGGCCGCCGTGCGTTCGCGGTGGGCGAGCGCCACTACGACCTCGGCAACGAGCTGTTCGAGGCGATGCTGGGCAAGCGCCTGGTCTACAGCTGCGGCTACTGGCGCGAGGCGGGCACGCTCGACGACGCGCAGGAAGCCAAGCTCGACCTGGTGTGCCGCAAGCTCGGCCTGCGACCGGGCATGCGGGTGCTCGACATCGGTTGCGGCTGGGGCGAGGCGCTGAAGTTCGCCGCCGAACGCTACGGCGTGTCGGGCGTGGGCGTGACCATCTCGCACGAGCAGGCCGACTATGCGCGCCGGCTGTGCGCGGGGCTGCCGATCGAAATCCGGCTGCAGGACTACCACGCGCTGGACGGCGCGTCGGACGACAGCCGCTTCGACCGCATCTTCTCGATCGGCATGTTCGAGCACGTCGGGGCGAAGAACTACCGCACGTATTTCGAAGTCGCCCGGCGCTGCCTGCGCGGCGGCGACGCCACCGGCGGCGGCCTGTTCCTGCTGCACTGCATCGGCGGCAACGTATCGGTGCGGCATACCGATCCGTGGATCGCGCGTTACATCTTCCCGAACTCCATGCTGCCGTCCGCGCGCCAGGTGGCCGAGGCCAGCGAGGGACTGTTCGTGATGGAGGACTGGCACAACTTCGGCCCCGACTACGACCGCACGCTGCAGGCCTGGCGGACGAACGTCGAAGCGGCGTGGCCGCGGCTGCCGCCGCGCTACGACGAGCGCTTCCGGCGCATGTGGCGCTTCTACCTGGCCGCGTCCATGGCCGCATTCAGGGCCCGCCGGATCCAGCTCTGGCAGGTGGTGTATTCGCCGCGCGGCGTCCCGGGCGGCTACGCGGCGCCGCGCTGAGGCCGCCGGCCGCCGGCTTTCACGCCGGACCAACGCGGCGATTGCGGTAATGCGCCCATGAATGCATCCCGGAGCGACATCATGATCCTGCACCTGCGCCATGCGCGCGGCCTCGATCGCGACGAGGGGCGCGTGCGCGCCCGCGCCGCCGGCGAGGAAGCCAACGAACTCTATCCGGGCCAGCCCTGGAGCGAAGTCGAACCGCGCGTCGCGGGCGACTGGCGCCGCGTCCGCGGCGGTTCCCCGCTGTCGTGGGCGCAGGTGCGCGGCGACGCGCACTCGGCCTGGCAGGTCGCCTCGCTGCAGCAGGGCGATTGCCTGCGCGACCACGCGCCCGTCGTCGACTGAGCGGAGGCGCCGATGGCCCGTCCGGTCTGGTCCGGCTCGCTGTCCTTCGGCCTGCTCAACATCCCGGTCGCGCTGATGACCGGGGAGCGGAAGACCGACATCTCCTTCCGCATGCTGGATTCGCGCGACAACTCGCCGATCCGCTACGAGCGCGTCAACGCCGAGACGGGCGAGGAAGTGCCGTGGAAGGACATCGTCAAGGCCTACGAGTACGACAAGGGCAGCTACGTCGTCCTCGAGCAGGAGGACATCGCCTCCGCCGCCCCCGAGAGCCATGACGCGATCGACGTCGAGGCCTTCGTCGAGGCCGGCTCGATCGATCCGCGCTATTTCGAGAAGCCCTACGTGCTCGTGCCGGCGAAGAAGGCCGAGAAGGGCTACGTGCTGCTGCGCGAGGCGCTGGAGAAGACCGGCCGGATCGGCATCGCCCGGGTCGTCATCCGCACCCGCGAGCACCTGTGCGCGGTCATGCCCTATGGCAAGGCGCTGTTGCTGCTCATGATGCGCTATCCCCAGGAACTGGTGGATTTCGACGAATACGCGATCCCCGAAGGCGCGAAGGGCGACTACCGCATCACCGCCAAGGAACTGGCGTTCTCCGAGCAGCTCATCGAGACCATGTCCGGCGAGTTCGACCCCAGGGACTACAAGGACGAATTCCGCGCGCGCCTGCACAAGGTGATCGACGAGCGCATGAAGGCGCACGGGGTGGTGAAGCGCGCGCCCGAGGAGCCCGAGGCGGACGAGGGCGCGGCGACGAACGTCGTCGACTTCATGTCGCTGCTGCAGAAGAGCATCGACCGCAACAAGCGCACGCCGGCGAAGAAGTCGGCCGCGAAGAAGGCGGGCGAGAAGGACAAGCCCGCGAAGGCCGCGAAGTCCGCGCGCAAGGCCGCCCCGAAGAAGGCCGCGAAGAAGGCTCCGTCGAAGGCGGCGCGCAAGCGCGCGTGAGGCCGCCGCGGTGAGCCTGCGCGAGTACGCCCGCAAGCGCCGCTTCGGCGAAACCCCGGAACCCGGCGACGATGCGCCGGCCGGCAAGCGCGGGCGCCGCCCGATCTTCGTCGTGCAGTTGCACCACGCCCGCGCGCGCCACTACGACTTCCGCCTGGAGATGGACGGCACGCTGAAGAGCTGGGCCGTGCCGAAGGGCCCGTCGTACCGCGTCGGCGAGCGCCGCCTCGCGGTCGAGGTCGAGGACCATCCGCTGCGCTACGCCGATTTCGAAGGCGACATCCCCAAGGGCCATTACGGCGCGGGCCACGTCGACATCTTCGACCGCGGGGTGTGGAGCGTCGAAGGCGATCCGCTGGAGGCGCTGGCGGCGGGCAAGCTCGATTTCGTCCTGCACGGCGAGAAGCTGCATGGCGGATGGAAGCTGGTGCGCACCGCGCAGGTGCGCAGCGGCAAGCCGCAGTGGCTGCTGTTCAAGCGCGACGACGCGTACGCGGGCGACCTGGATGCCGACGACCTGCTGGACGGCAGGGCGGCGGCCAGCACGCGCAAGGCCGCGGCCGCGCGCAAGGGCAGCGCCGCGGCGCCGAAGGCGACGGTGGCCGCGGCGAAGCGGCCGGCGGCGGCCCGGAAGAAGGC
>JANINR010000018.1 GCA_024508915.1 Lysobacteraceae bacterium
CAGCGCGCGGGGTCGGTCGCGGGGCCCGGTCGCAGCTGGACCCGCCGGACATCGTCGCGCGACGCGGCGCGCTCGACCGCGGCCAGCCAGCGCCGCCCCTCGCCTTCCGGCGCAGGCGTCACGAGGTAGCGGTCCGGTTCCAGCAGCGCCGCGACCACCGGACGGTCCGCGCCCGGCATCGCGTAGCTCGCGAGCTTGTGCGGCGGCACCCAGGCGAGCGCCTGGCCGTCGAGCCCCTTGAGCGGGCCCTGCCAGGCGGCGACGCGGCGGACATCGAGCAGCAGGCGCTTGTGCGGGTAGCGGTGCGGCACGGCGATCACACGCGCACCCACCGTGGCGGCGATGCCGAGCTCCTCGTGCAGTTCGCGCGCCAGCGCCTCCTCGGCGCCCTCGCCCGGCTCGCGCTTGCCGCCGGGGAATTCCCACAGGCCGGCGAGGTCGCGGCCCTCGGTGCGCCGCGCCAGGAGGATGCGGCCGCGGGCGTCGGTGACGACGCCCGCGACGACGTGGATCAGTGGCGAATCGTCAGGCAATTTGGCCGTGGCAGTGCTTGAACTTCTTCCCGCTGCCGCACGGGCAGGGATCGTTGCGCCCGACGCGCGGGCCGACGCCCTGCGACTGGGCCTGCAGCGCCGCGGCCATCGCCTGCGCCTGCATGGCCTCTTCGTCGGCACCGAGACCGCCCGCGTCGGCATGCTGGAACTGGAGCTGCCGCGCCTGGCGCTCGGCCTCCGCGCGCTCGGCCGCCTCCATCGCCGCGACTTCGTCCTCGCTGCGGATCCGCACCCGCGCCAGCAGGGTCACGACCTCGCGCTTGACCTTGTCCAGCATCTCGCCGAACAGTTCGAACGCCTCGTGCTTGTATTCCTGCTTCGGCTGCTTCTGCGCGTAGCCGCGCAGGTAGATGCCCTGGCGCAGGTAATCCATGCGCGCCAGGTGCTGCTTCCAGTTGTCGTCGAGGACGCTCAGCATCACGTGCTTCTCGACCGCGCGCATGGTCTCGGCACCGACCTGCTGCTCCTTCGCCGCGAAGGCTTCGGCGACCTCGCGCTGCACTTCCGCGGCGATCTGCTCGGCATCCACCTCGCTGCGCGCCGCGATGTCCGCGGCCAGGCGCGGGGCGATGCCGAACTCGGCGGCCAGCTCGGCCTCCAGCCCGGGGATGTCCCACTGCTCGTCGATCGAGTTGTCCGGCACGTAGCGGCGCACGGTATCGGCGACGACGTCCTGGCGGATGCCGTCGATGTTCTCCTGCACGCTGTCGGCCTCCAGCAGCTCGTTGCGCTGCTGGTAGATGACCTTGCGCTGGTCGTTGTTGACGTCGTCGAAGTCGAGCAGGTTCTTGCGGATGTCGAAGTTGTGGGCCTCGACCTTGCGCTGCGCGTTGGCGATCTGCTTCGACACCAGCGGCGATTCGATGATGTCGTCTTCCTTCAGGCCCATCCGCGCCATCACCTTCTGCACCCAGTCGGCGGCGAAGATGCGCATCAGGTTGTCCTCGAGGGACAGGTAGAAGCGCGAGGAGCCCGGGTCGCCCTGGCGGCCGGAGCGGCCGCGCAGCTGGTTGTCGATGCGCCGCGACTCGTGCCGCTCGGTGCCGACGATGTGCAGGCCGCCGGCGGCCTTGACCGCGTCGTGGCGCTGCTGCCATTCGGCCTTGAGCCGCGCGCGCGTGGCCTCGTCGACGGGTGCGCCGGTCGACGCCTCGAGCTCGGCGAGCTCCGCGTCCAGCGAGCCGCCCAGCACGATGTCCGTGCCGCGGCCGGCCATGTTGGTGGCGATGGTCACCGCGCCCGGGCGGCCGGCCTGGGCCACGATCGTCGCCTCGCGCTCGTGCTGCTTGGCGTTGAGCACCTCGTGCGGGATGCCGGCGGCGGACAGCTGCTCGCCCAGCATCTCCGAGACCTCGATCGACGTCGTGCCGACCAGCACCGGCTGGCCCTTGGCGTGCGCTTCCTTGATCTCGTTGACCACGGCGCGGAACTTGCCGGCGCGGTTGAGGAACACCGCATCGCTGTGGTCCTTGCGGATCATCGGCCGGTGCGTCGGGATCACCACGACCTCGAGGCCGTAGATGCTCTGGAACTCGTAGGCCTCGGTGTCGGCCGTGCCGGTCATGCCCGCGAGCTTGGCGTACATGCGGAACAGGTTCTGGAACGTGATCGAGGCGAGGGTCTGGTTCTCGCGCTGCACGTCCACGCCTTCCTTCGCCTCGACCGCCTGGTGCAGGCCGTCGGACCAGCGGCGCCCCGGCAGGGTGCGGCCGGTGAACTCGTCGACGATGACCACCTCGCCGTCGCGCACGATGTAGTCGACGTCGCGCTGGTACAGCGCGTGCGCGCGCATGCCCGCGTTGAGGTGGTGGACCACGTGGATGTTGTGCGAGGCGTAGAGGCTGTCCTCGCCTTCGAGGATGCCCGCCGCGCGCAGCAGCGCCTCGGCGTGCTCCTGGCCGGCCTCGGACAGGTGCACCTGCTTCTGCTTCTCGTCGACCCAGTAGTCGCCCTCGCCGTCCTCTTCCTTCTGGCGGACGAGCTGCGGGACGATGCGGTCGACCTTGAGGTACAGGTCCGGCGTGTCGTCGGTGGGGCCGGAGATGATCAGCGGCGTGCGCGCCTCGTCGATCAGGATCGAGTCGACCTCGTCGACGATCGCGAAATTGAGCCCGCGCTGGAAGCGGTCGGACTTCGACAGCGCCATGTTGTCGCGCAGGTAGTCGAAGCCGATCTCGTTGTTGGTCGCATAGGTGATGTCGGCGGCGTACGCGGCGTGCTTGTCCGCGTGCGGCATGCCCGGGAACACCACGCCCGTGGACAGCCCCAGCCAGCCGTACAGCTTGCCCATCTGCGCGGCGTCGCGGCGCGCCAGGTAGTCGTTCACCGTGACCACGTGCACGCCCTTGCCGGCGAGCGCGTTGAGGTAGACCGCGAGCGTCGCGGTGAGGGTCTTGCCCTCGCCGGTGCGCATCTCGGCGATCTTGCCCATGTGCAGCACCATGCCGCCGATCAGCTGCACGTCGAAATGGCGCATGCCGAACACGCGGACCGAAGCCTCGCGGCAGACCGCGAACGCCTCGGGCAGCAGCTTGTCGAGCGATTCGCCCCTGGCGTGGCGCTCCTTGAACTCCGCCGTCTTGGCCTGCAGGTCGGCGTCGGACAGCGCCTGCATCTGCGGTTCGAGGGCGTTGATCTTGCGGACGACGCCGCCGAGTTGCTTGAGCAGGCGCTCGTTGCGGCTGCCGAAGATGCTGGTGAGCAGGCGATTGAACATGGACGGTCCGGCTGGGCGGAGGGGCTCTCGTGACTCGCTGGCGGAGCCGGGAGTTCCCCGGAAACGAAAAAGGGCGCCAGGCGCCCTTCTTCACGGCAACTGCGGATTGTAACGTGGGGTGCCTGCGCGGGGTATCAATCCCCTGTGGCTCTACAGGAACTTGCGGGGGTTCACGACCTTGCCTTCGTCCCAGACCTCGAAATGGACGTGGGCGCCGGTGGACCGGCCGGTCGAGCCCGCCCGGGCCACCACCTGGCCGGCGCGGACGAGATCGCCCACGTGCGCGACGAGCCGCGAGTTGTGCGCGTAGCGGGTGACGTAACCGTTCCCGTGGTCGATTTCGACGACGTTGCCGTAGCCCGAACGGACGCCGGCGTAGCTGACGACGCCGTCGGCCACCGCCGTCACCGGATCCCCGGTCCGGGCGTGGAAATCGATGCCCTTGTGGTACTCGCCGCCGCCGCCGAACGGATCGGCGCGCCGGCCGAAGCCGGAGGTGATGTAGCTGTTCGCGATCGGGCTGCGCGACGGGGTGGCCGCCTGCTCCAGCCGCCGGCTGAACAGCAGCGACTCGAGGACCGACAGCTGCTCGCCGGAGGCCTTGAAGCGGGCGTCGAGCTGGTCGATGCCGGCCTGGAGTTCCGCGACCGGCATGTCGCTCGCCGGGCCGGCGCCGCCGACGCCGACCGGGGCATCGAAGTCGAACTCGCCGTCGTCCAGCTGGCCGGCCTGGGCCAGGCGCTCGCCGAGGGCGTTCAGGCGGTTGGCCTGCGCCTGCAGTTCGCCCAGCCGCGCGGCCAGGGCGTTGACCTCGCGCTGCGCCTGGTCGCGCGTCTCGACCAGCTGCGCCTGCTGCGAGGCCGTGCGGCCCTCGAGCCAGGCCAGGCGGGCGCCGGCGGCGCCGGTGCGCAGGCCCGCGCCGAGCGCGACGCCGGCCGCCAGCAGCAGCACCAGGGCGAGCGCCGGCCGCTGTGCCGCGCAGTCGCAGGCGTGGCGGGCGGCGGCGTTGCAGCGCGTCCGCAGGTGGGTGGCGAGCGTGTTGTGTAGAGTCATGCGATGCCTCGTTCCAGTCCAGGTCATGCCCGCGAGGGCAACCCGCGCGAAGCGCTCGATGCGCTGTTCGCCGCGGGCAACGCCGATCCGCTCCGCCGGGCCTTGTGGCTCGACGCGCTGGAACGGCGCTTGCGTCCCCTCCTGCCCCCCGCGCTGGCCGCGCATGCGCGGTTCGCCAACGTCGACGGCGGCAGGCTGGTCTTCCTCGTCGATTCCCCGGTGTGGAAGGCGCGGTTGCGCCTCGCCTCGGCCGAACTCCTCGACGCCGCCCGTTCCGTCGGGCTGGCATGCGACGAGGTGGTGGTGAAGGTCGCCACGACGCCGCTGGCGCCGGCTCCGCCGGCGTCCCGCCGTCCCGTTCCGCTGTCGGCGGCCACGCGCGAAGCGCTGGAGGCGGCCCTGGCATCGTTGAAGGACGGGTCCTGATGGCCGCTGTGCCCGGCGTTACCCGTTCGGGTTAACCCTTGGGGGCGCGGCGGCGAGGGGCATCCTACCCGTCGAGGCCATGTGAAAAGTTAAGCCGCGGCCCGGTTTCGTTCGTTTTTTGTTAAGAAAATGAACGATGTAGCGCCGACCCATGGTCGGCGCACGCGTCAAGCGGCGGCGCGGGTCAGGCGGCGGCCGGGATCAGGCGGCGGCGGGGGTCAGGCGGCCGCGGGGGCCAGCCCGTAGGCGGCCGGTGCGGCCTGGGCATCCGGGAAGGTGACCTCTTCCCAGGCGGACTGCTCGGCGAGCAGGGCGCGGACCAGCTTGTTGTTCAGCGCATGGCCCGACTTGCGCGCCTCGTAGGCGCCGATGATGGGGTGGCCGGCCAGGTACAGGTCGCCCACCGCGTCGAGGATCTTGTGGCGCACGAACTCGTCGGCGTAGCGCAGGCCGTCGTCGTTCAGCACCCGGAACTCATCCAGCACGATCGCGTTGTCCATCGAGCCGCCGAGGCCGAGGTTGCGCTCGCGCATGAACTCCAGGTCGCGCATGAAGCCGAAGGTGCGGGCGCGGCTCACTTCGCGGATGTAGGACTCGGTCGAGAAATCCACGACCGCGCGCGACTGCTGCGCCGGGATCGCCGGATGGGCGAATTCCACGGTGAAATCGAGGCGGAAGCCGTCGTGCGGCACGAAGCGCGCGACCTTGTCGCCCTCGCTCACCTCGACCGGGCGCAGGATGCGGATGAAGCGCTTCGGCGCGTTCTGCTCGACCAGGCCGGCCGACTGCAGCAGGAACACGAACGGGCCCGCGGACCCGTCCATGATCGGCACCTCGGGCGCCGACAGGTCGATGTAGGCGTTGTCGATGCCGAGGCCGGCGAGCGCCGACATCAGGTGCTCCACCGTCATCACCTTGCCCTCGCCCTGCGAGAGCCCGGTGCAGAGCATCGTCTCGGTGACGAGCGAGGCGCTGGCGGGGATGTCGACGGCGGGCTCGAGGTCCGTGCGCCGGAACACGATGCCGGTGTCGGCGGCCGCCGGGCGCAGGGTGAGATACACCTTTTCCCCGCTGTGCAGCCCCACGCCGGTGGCGCGGATCACGTTCCTGAGGGTGCGCTGGGCGAGCATGGCAGCGGGGAAGATTACCACTCGAAGCTGAACGGCGGAGTCGATCCACGACGGCCGGCAGAGCCGACCCAGGGTCGGCTCGTCCGGGGCGCCGCGAGCCGACCCTGGGTCGGCCCGACGGGGCGTCAGTCGGCCTGGCGGCGCAGGAAGGCCGGGATGTCGAGGTAGCTGCTGTCGCCGCCGAAGTCGGCCACTTCCGGCTTGGCTCCGGCCTCGACGGTGGTGCCGCCGCCGGAGCGGCCGCGCAGCGCCGAGGCGATGCCGTTGCCTGGATTGCCCGGGCTGTACGGATCGGCCACGTCGTCGATCAGCATGCCGGTCGTGCCGTCGCGCTTGCCCTGGGCGTGGATCAGCTGCACCTGCGGGCGGCGCTGCTCGCGCTCGGGACGGCTGTAGCCGAAGTCGTCGCGCGGCAGCGGCTGGCGGGCCACCGAGCGGTTGAGGCCGGTGGCGACCACGGTGACGCGCACGTCGTCCTGCATGTCCGGGTCGAGCACGGTGCCGATGACCACGGTCGCATCCTCGGAGGCGAAGCCCTCGATCGTGCGGCCCACCTCGTCGAACTCGGCCATCGTGAAGTCCGGGCCGGCGGTGATGTTGACCAGGATGCCGTTGGCGCCGGACAGGTTGACGTCGTCGAGCAGCGGGTTCTGGATCGCCGCCTCGGCCGCCGCCTGCGCGCGGTCGTCGCCGCGGGCGTGGCCGGTGCCCATCATCGCCAGGCCCATCTCCGACATCACGGTCCGCACGTCGGCGAAGTCGACGTTGATCAGGCCCGGGCGCACGATCAGGTCGGCGATGCCCTGCACCGCGCCGAGCAGCACGTCGTTGGCGGCGCGGAACGCCTGGATCATCGTCGCGTTCCGGCCGAGCACGGTGATCAGCTTCTCGTTCGGGATCGTGATCAGCGAATCGCAGTGCTGCGACAGCTCGTCGATGCCCTTGAGCGCGACCTGCATGCGGCGGCGGCCTTCGAACGGGAACGGCTTGGTGACCACGGCCACGGTCAGGATGCCCATCTCCTTGGCGAGCTGCGCCACGACCGGCGCCGCGCCGGTGCCGGTGCCGCCGCCCATGCCCGCGGTGATGAACACCATGTCCGCGCCCTGCAGCGCGTCCATGATGCGCTCGCGGTCCTCGAGCGCGGCCTGGCGGCCGACCTCGGGGTTCGCGCCCGCGCCCAGGCCCTTGGTGACGTTGCTGCCGAGCTGCAGCTGCAGCTTGGCGCCGCAGTTCTTGATCGCCTGCGCGTCGGTGTTGGCGGTGATGAACTCCACGCCGTCGACGCTGCCGTTGACCATGTGCGCGACCGCGTTTCCGCCGCCGCCGCCCACGCCGACCACCTTGATGACCGCGTTCGGGGCCATCTTCTCAACCAGTTCGAAATGCGCCATGACCATGTCCTCGTTTTGTTATGAACCGCTAGTTCTTATGAATGCCAGTGCCTGACCGGGGTTGCCGCGTGCTTCGTTTTCGTCGTCGTCGCGTGGATCTCTTCGTGCCGGGGGCGTCCATCAGAATTCGCCCCGGTACCAGTTCTTCAGCTTGGAAAGGAACGTGCCGGCGCGGCCGGCGCGCAGCGCCGGGCGCCGCGGGTGCTCGATCTGGCTGCCCATCAGCAGCAGGCCGACGCCGGTGGCGTGGACCGGGTTGTTGACGACCTCGCCGAGGCCGGTGACGTGCTGGGGGATGCCGACGCGCACCGGCATCTGCAGCATCTCCTCCGCCAGTTCGACCACGCCTTCCATCTTCGATGCGCCGCCGGTGAGCACCATGCCGGCGCGGACCAGTTCCTCGAACCCCGAGCGGCGCAGTTCCGCCTGCACCATCTCGAAGATCTCCTCGTAGCGGCCCTGCACGGCCTGCGCGAGCGAATGGCGCGGCAGGCGGCGCGGCGGGCGGTCGCCGACGCTCGGCACCTGGATCGACTCCTCGGCCGTGGCCAGCTGCGCGAGCGCGCAGGCGTAGCGCACCTTGATCTGCTCGGCCTCGGGCGTCGGCGTGCGCAGCATGTGCGCGATGTCGCTGGTGACGTGGTCGCCGGCGATCGGCAGCGACGCGGTGTGGCTGATCGCGCCCTGCACGAACACCGCGATGTCGGTGGTGCCGGCGCCGATGTCGACCAGCACCACGCCGAGCTCGCGCTCGTCGGCGGTCAGCACCGCGACGGCCGAGGCCAGCGACGACAGCACCAGGTCGTCGACCTGCAGCCCGCATCGCTGCACGCACTTGGTGATGTTGGCGGCCGCGGACTGCGCGCACACGACGAGGTGCGCGTGCACCTCCAGGCGCACGCCGTTCATGCCGACCGGGTTGCGGATGCCGTCCTGGGAATCGTCGAGCACGTATTCGCGCGGGATCGCGTGCAGGATGCGCTGGTCGGCCGGGATCGCGACCGCCTTCGCCGCCTCGAGGACGCGGTCGAGGTCGGCCCAGGTCACCTCGCCGTCGCGGATCGGCACGATCCCGGGCGAATTGCGGCACTGCACGTGGTTGCCGGAGATCGACGCGTACACCGAGCTGATCTCGCAGCCGGCCATCAACTCGGCTTCCTCGACCGCGCGCTGGATCGACTGCACCGTCGACTCGATGTCCACGACCACGCCGCGCTTGAGGCCGCGCGACTCGTGCGAGCCGATGCCGATCACCTCGATCGGGTTGCCGGGCGAGTACTCGCCGACCAGCGCCACCACCTTGGAGGTGCCGATGTCGAGACCCACGATCAGTGCCTTGTCGCCTTTGCGGTTCATGTGCCCGTTGCCTGTGCGTTGCCTTGCGCGGGCGCGTCGCCCCACGTCAGCGCGAAACCGTTGGTGTAGCGGAGGTCGGCGCGGCGCAGTGCATCGCCGCCCCCGCGTTGCGCGAGGACCTGCGGCAGCAGCCGCGCGAAGCGGGCCATGCGCGAGCGCGCCTCGCGGCTGCCGACGAGCACGTCGACGCCGTTGGACAGTTGCAGCGACCAGCTGCCGCGGCGGTCGAGCGCGAGCGCACGCACGTCCAGGCCGACGCCGGCGAACAGGTCGCGCGATTCGCCGTACAGCGCCATCACCTCGGCCTCGTGCCCGGGCGGGCCGTCGAGCAGCGGCAGCGACTTCGGCACCGCCACGCCCTTCGCGGCGAACAGCCGGCCGTCCTCCGACAGCAGGCGCGACCCGCCCCAGCGCGCGAACGGGCGGTGCTCGACCACGCGCACCTCGAGCACGTCCGGCCAGCGCTTGCGCACTTCGGCGTGGTCCACCCACGGCAGGCGCGCGACCGCGGCCTGCGCATCGTCCAGGCGCACCGCGAAGAAGCCGCGGCGCGCGTACGGCAGCAGCGTCTTCTGCAGCCGGGCGGGATCCACCCGCTGCAGCCGCCCTTCGACGCGCAGCGTGCGCAGCGGCCAGCGCTCCGCGCCGATCCAGCCGTTGACCACGGCGACCACCGGCAGCACGACCAGCGCCAGCGCCAGCGTCCATGCGGCGATCCGCAGGACGGCGCTGTCGGCGATGCGCGCGGCGGCCGGTGCGTTCATCGCGCGCCGCCCTCCGGCATGCTGGATTCGAGGATCCGCCAGCACAGGTCCTCGAACGACAGTCCGAACGCCGCGGCGGACTTCGGCATCAGCGAGTGGCTGGTCATGCCCGGGGCGGTGTTCGCCTCGAGCAGCCAGTTGCGGCCCGCGCGGTCGCGCATGAAGTCCACGCGTGCCCAGCCGCGCAGGTCGAGCGCGGCGAACGCGCGCTCGGCCTGGTCGCGCGCCTCGGCCTCGCCGGCGTCGTCGAGGCCCGGGCAGATGTACTGCGTGTCGTCCGCGAGGTACTTCGCGTTGTAGTCGTACCAGCTGCCCTTCGGCACGATTCGGATGGTCGCGAGGGCGCGGCCCTCGAGCACGCCGATGGTGTATTCGTCCCCTTCGATGAGCTGCTCGACCAGCAGCTCGCCGGGGTAGCGCGCGGCGAGTTCGACCGCGGCGTCGAGGTCGGAGGCCTGGTGCACGCGGCTGACGCCGACGCTGGAGCCCTCGCTCGCCGGCTTCACGATCACCGGCAACCCGAGCTCGCGCACGGCCGCGTGCACGTCGCCGCCGCGCGACAGGCGCACGTAGCGCGGCGTCGGCAAACCCAGCGAGAGCCAGACCTGCTTGCTGCGGATCTTGTCCATGGCCAGCGCGCTGCCGAGCACGCCGGAACCGGTGTACGGCACCCCCAGCGCCTCCAGCAGGCCCTGCAGCGTCCCGTCCTCGCCACCGCCCTTGTTGCCGTGGAGGATGTTGAAGACCCGGTCGAAGTGCTTGTCCTGCAGCTCGCGCGCCAGGGTCGGGATCCCGTCCACCGCATCGGCGCGCACGCCGCGGGCGCGCAGCGCGGTGAGGACGTTGCGCCCGGAGTCGAGCGAGACCTCGCGCTCGGCGCTGCTGCCGCCCATCAGCACGGCGACGTGCCCGAACACGGAAGGATCCTCGAACCGAGGCGGCGGGAAGGCGTGCGCGGCGCTCATGCGCTGCCTCCTTCGAAACCGTGCGCCGCCAGCTGCTGGGCGACGCGGCCGATGTCGCCGGCCCCCATCACCAGCAGCAGGTCGCCGTCCTGGAGGATGTCGGGGAGCACGCCGGCGAGCTCGGCCGCCTCGCCGACGACCACGGGATCCACGCGGCCGCGGCTGCGGATCGCGCGCGCCAGCGAGCGCGCGTCGGCGCCCGCGATCGGCGCCTCGCCCGCGGCGTAGACCTCGGTCAGCACCAGCGCGTCGACGGTGGAGAGCACGCCGGCGAAGTCGTCGAACAGGTCGCGCGTGCGGGTGTACCGGTGCGGCTGGAACGCGACGACGAGGCGCTTGTCGGGCCAGCCGCCGCGCGCGGCCGCGAACACGGCCTCGAGTTCCTTCGGGTGGTGGCCGTAGTCGTCGACCAGCTGCACCGTCGCGCCCTTGGCCGTCGTCAGCTGCGCGAGCAGGTTGAAGCGGCGGCCGATGCCCTCGAACTTCGCCAGCGCGCGCGAGATCGCGTCGGGCGCGATGCCCAGCTGCCAGCCCACCGCGGCCGCGGCGAGCGAGTTGAGCACGTTGTGACGGCCGGGGAGCGCCAGCTGCACGCGGGTGCGGCTGCCGTCGGGCAGGCACAGCACAAAGCGCATGCAGGCGCCGTCCTGGCTCACGTCCTCGGCGCGCACGTCGGCGCTGCCGTCGAAGCCGTAGGTCATGACGTGGCGCGTGGTGTTCGCGGCGAGCGCGGCCACCTCGGGATCGTCGATGCACAGCACCGCGAGGCCGTAGAACGGCAGGCGGTGCAGGAACTCCGCGAACGCGGCCTGCACGCGGGCGAAATCGCCGCCGTAGTTCTCGAGGTGGTCGGCGTCGATGTTGGTGACGATGGCCACCAGCGGGTTCAGGCGCAGGAAACTGCCGTCGCTCTCGTCGGCCTCCGCCACCAGCCAGTCGCCGCCGCCCAGGCGCGCGTTCGCGCCCGCCGCGATGAGCTTGCCGCCGATGACGAAGGTCGGATCCATGCCGCCCTCGCCGAGCACGCTGGCGACGAGCGACGTGGTCGTGGTCTTGCCGTGCGTTCCGGCGACGGCGATGCCGCGGCGGAAGCGCATCAGCTCGGCGAGCATCTCCGCGCGCGGCACGATCGGGATCCGCAGCGCGTGCGCTTCGGCGAGCTCGGGGTTGTCGCGCCGGATGGCGCTGGACGCGACGACGCAGTCGGCGCCGTGCACGTGGGTCGCGGCGTGGCCGCGATGGATGGTCGCGCCCAGCGACGCGAGGCGGCGCGTGACCGCATTGTCGGCGTTGTCCGAGCCGGAGACGCGGTAGCCGAGCGTGCACAGCACCTCCGCGATCCCGCTCATGCCGACGCCGCCGATGCCGACGAAGTGCACGCGCGTGGCGGCCCCGTCCATCCCGGTGCGGGCCATGTCGCGGGTGGAGAGCAAGCGGCGGGCGCTCATGCGGCTTCCTTGATGTGATCGGCGGCCTCGAGCACCGCGTCGGCGACGCGGGCCGCGGCATCGGGCCTGGCGAGGGTGCGCGCCGCTTCGGCCATCGCCAGGCGACGCGCCGGATCCGCGGCGAGCGCGGCCAGGGCGTCGCGCAGCTGGCCTGCGAGGCGGTCGCCTTGCGGCAGCAGCAACGCGGCGCCGCGCTCGACCAGGTATTCGGCGTTGCGGGTCTGGTGGTCGTCCACCGCCTGCGGGAACGGCACCAGCACGCTGCCGACCCCGGCCGCGCAGAGCTCGGCGAGGGTCAGGGCGCCCGCGCGGCAGACCACGAGGTCGGCTTCGGCGTAGGCGGCGGCCATGTCCGCGATGAAGGGTTCGACGCTGGCGGCGACGCCGGCCTGCCCGTAGGCCTGCTCCGCTTCGGCGCGCAGCTTCTCGCCGCACTGGTGCCGCACCTGCGCCTCGATGCCCGCGTCGGCGAGCGCACGCGGCACCGCAGCGTTCAACGCACGCGCGCCCTGGCTGCCGCCGAGCACCAGCAGGCGCAGCGGCGCCCCTGCTCCGCGCGCCGCGAAGCGCTCTGCCGGCGGCGGCAGGCCCGCGATCGCGGCGCGCACCGGATTGCCGGCAAGTTCCTCGCGTGCGCCGGCGAACGTCTGCGGGAAGCCGGTGAGCACGCGCCGCGCGAACCGCGCCAGCACGCGATTCGTCATCCCCGGCGCGCGGTTCTGTTCGTGCACCACCAGCGGTACGCCGTGCAGGCGGGCGGCGATGCCGCCGGGACCCGCCGCGTAGCCGCCGAAGCTCACCACCGCGCGCGGGCGCCGCACCGCGAGCACGCGCGAGGCGGCGCGCA
>JANINR010000019.1 GCA_024508915.1 Lysobacteraceae bacterium
AGCGGCGCTCGCGCCGGTCAGCGCCGTGCGGCGCCGGTCGCGCAGCAGGTCGTAGTCGAGGAAGGCGCCGGCGGGTTCGTCCCACAGCCAGCGCTGCATCGCCCCACGCCGCGCGCGGGCCGCCGCGGCGAAGGAAGCGGCGGCGTCGCCGCGGCCCGCCGCCGCGGACAGCCGCGACACCAGCGATTCCAGCGCGTACAGGAATGCGTTGAGGTCCACCGGGACGATGCTCGTCGTCCGCGTGCCGGGCAGCCCGGCGCCTTCGTCGTACCAGCGCGAGCTGAAGTCCCAGCCCGAGGCCGCCGCGGCACGCAGTTCCCGGTAGACCTCCGCGGCGGGCCGCGCGACCTGCGCGGCGGCCGTCGCCAGGTCTTCGGCGTAGGCTTCCTCGCGCGGCACGTCGAGCGCATCCCAGTAGCGGTTGAGCAATGCGCCGTCGGGCATGCGCACGCAGTGCAACGCCGCTTCGCCGGGCCGCAGCGCGGCGCCGCCGTCCATCCAGAACGCGTGCTCGCGCACGAGCCGCGGCAGGCATCCAGCCGGGTCGACGAGTCCGTGTCGCGCGGCCAGCGCCACCATCAGCGCGAACACCGGCGGCTGGGAGCGGCTGAGGTAGTACGTGCGGTTGCCGTTGGGCACGTACCCGTAGCGGTCCACGAGGTCCGCGAAGTTGCCGACCATCGCGCGCAGCAGGTCGTGGCGGCCGCTCTCCGCGAGCCCGATCATCGTGAAGTACGAGTCCCAGTAGCAGACCTCGCCGAAGCGGCCGCCGGGCACGACATAGGCGTGGGGCAGCGGCAGCAGCGAGCCGTGCGCCGGATGCGCGCGCGGATCGCGCGCCAGCACGTCCCACAGCCCGTCGATGTGCTCGACCAGCGATTGGCCGGGATCGGACACGTAGTGGCTGTCAGGGGGACGCTGCACTTCGAAGTTCGCGTGGACGAAGCGGGCCAGGTCGAAGCCGGGCGCGTCGCGGCGGGCGCGGTACTCGTCGAGGATGGCGTCGGGATGGCGGCGCGGCGCGCAGTCCACGAAGGTCTTGCTGTCGGCGAACACGCGGGCGGTCTGCACCGCCACGAACAGGTCGCCATAGCGTTGCGCCGGGGTCGGCGGGCGTTCCATCGCATGGATCCTAGGGAGCCGCCCGGGCCCGGCGCGTGAATGCGCGTGCCCTGCGCTAGAATCGCGGCATGACCGACGCCCTTCCCGACCGCCTCTCGCTCGATCCGCGCAGCCCCTTCCACGACGCCGACCTGCTGCAGCGCGGCGTGGGCATCGTCTTCAACGGGGTCGAGCGCACCAACGTCGAGGAATACTGCATCAGCGAAGGCTGGATCCGCGTCGTCGCCGGAAAGTCGCTCGATCGCCGCGGCAATCCGATGACGATGAAGCTCAAGGGCAAGGTCGAGCCCTACCTCATGGACGCGCCTTCACGCGCTCCAACCATCGATTAACCCCGGCTGCGCGCGACCCGCCGGGTTCGGCGGCGCTTCATCCACGCGGTCCTAGGATCGACATCGTGCCGCACGGCATGTGATCCCAGGAGACCGCCATGAAACGCCTGATGCTTGCCGCCACCATCGCCCTCGCGCTGTCGCCCGCACTGGCGATGGCTTCCCCGTCGCCGGCGCCGGACGGCCAGCGCTGGGCGCAGGATCGCCACGATCGCGGCCACCACGACAAGTACGACAAGCACGACCGCCGCGGCGACCGCGACTGGCGCGACCGCGACCACGACCGCCGCCCTGAGTACCGCCACGACAACGGCCGCCACCTCGGTTGGTACAAGCAGTCCTTCCGTCGCGGCCAGCGCATGCCGGTGGTGTACCTGCAGCCGCGCTACTACGTGAACGACTACCGCGCCTACGGCCTGTCGCAGCCGCCCTACGGCTACCAGTGGGTGCGCCCGTACGGCGGCAACAGCAACGAATACCTGCTGGTGCAGCTGGCCACGGGCCTGATCACCCAGGTACTGGGTTACTGACCCGGGGGAACCCGGGGGACGAGGGAACCTTGCACGGCCCCTTCACGGGGCCGTTTTTTTTTGCGCGCGTTCCGGCGCGCGCGATGTCAGGCGCCGTTCAGCGCGCCGCCGCGGCTTTCACGCTGCCGCCGACCTCTGCATCGCTAGCCTTGCCGCGAAGACTGCACCATCGCCTCGAGGATCAACGCTCATGCATCGCGCCGCCTCCCTCCTGCTCCTGTCTGCCGCGCTCTGCGCGCCGGGCGCGTGCTTCGCGCAGGCCGATGCACCCGGCGCGACGGCAACGGCCGACGCGATGCCGTCCGCCGCTGCTCCCGCGGATCCGCGCACGGACGAGACGCGCAGTGCGTTCGGCCGGGTCATGGCGGTGATGATCTCGGCGCTGCAGCGCCAGGCCTCGGCGCCGGCGAGCGAGGCAAACGCGGATCCCGTGCGCACCACGGCGGCGGGAACACCGCTGGACATCGAGGTCGGCGCCGCGTTCAGCGATGCGATGCGAGGCGCCGGCGACGGCGCCGACGGCGCCCGCGGCCCCCGGCGCCAGCCGTCCGCCGAGGCCGCCGAAGCGCGCATGCGCACCGCGCGCCCGTCGGAACTCGCACTGCGCCAGGCCGCCCTGGCAGGTCCGGACTGACTCCGGTCCGTCGCCGTTGCCTGGCGTGGCGCCATCCAGCGCCACGAACTGGAATCGCGATCACGCCGGTTCCGTGCATCACGACGGCGACGCTCACCCGTCCTTACCGATTGGGCCCCTAGCGTGCGCTCCATGCTCCCCCACGAGCTGCCACCTCCGGAGGCCGGGCCGCGCGCCGGCGATCCGGCCGATGCCCTCGCGCAGGCGCGTCGCGAGAACGCGACGCTGCGCGAGTCGCTGCTGCGGGCGCAAGGCGCGCTGGCCGCGATCGCCGACGGCGTCGCGGTGACCGATCCCGCCGGGCGCATCACCAGCCTCAATCCCGTCGCCACCCACCTGACCGGGTGGACCGGCACCGAGGCGCTCGCGCGCAACATCTCGGAAGTCGTGCGGCTGGTCGACGCCGGCGGCCTCGGCGTCGACCCGCTCCGCGAAGGCTTCCGCGACCGCGACGACGTGATGTCGCTCGTGCGCCACGACGGCCACGTGATCCTGGTCGACGGCGCCGTCGCCGAGATCCACGACGACGCGCGGCAGCTGCTCGGCTACATCCTCACCTTCCGCAACGTCACCGCCGCCACGCGCCTCGCGCGCGAGCTGTCGTGGCACGCCAACCACGACCCGCTCACCGGTTTGCTCAACCGCCGCGTGCTGGAAGCCAGGCTGCAGCGCGCGCTCGACAGCGCAGGGCGCCTGGGGTGCCGGCACGCGCTGCTCTACCTCGACCTCGACCGCTTCAAGGCGGTCAACGACAGCGGCGGCCACGTCGCCGGCGACGAACTGTTGCGGCAGCTCGCGATGGCGCTGCGCCGCCAGCTGCGCGAAGGCGACACGCTGGCGCGCATCGGCGGCGACGAATTCGCGGCGCTGCTGGAGAACACCGACGTGCAGCAGGCCGCAGCCGTCGCGCACAAGCTGATCGAAGCGGTCGAGCAGTTCCGCTTCGCGTGGCAGGGCTTCGGCTACCGGCTAGGCGCGAGCGCCGGACTGATCGAATTCAGCGGCGAAGGCCTGGAAGCCGAGGACGTCATCGAAGCCGCCGACCGCATGTGCTACGTCGCCAAGGAATCCGGGCGCGGCCGCGTCGCCACCGACGTGCTGCGCGCCGTGCGCCCGCAGCACCCGACGGCCGCGGTCAGGCCTGTTCCCGCGACAGGTCGTAGCGTTCGATCCGCCGGCCCAGCCAGCGAACGGCGATCATGAGTTCCACCGCGAGGACCGCGGCCGCCACCGGCGCGCCGGTCAGCAGCGCGCCGACCGGTCCGGCGAGCCAGTAGGCGATGGCGCCGACGAGGCCGCCCAGCAGCAGCGCCGGCAGCAGCGTCACCGCCAGCACCAGCAGGTAGCCGCCGAAGAAGATCATCCTCTGGCCCATGACCTCGACGCCGCCGCCGCGGCCGCCGCCGGTCCATGCCGGGAACAGCAGCAACCCGGCGAAGGGCAGGCACAGCAGCAGCCCGCACAGCGGCGGGATGAGCAGCGCCGCGCCGAGCGCGCCGGCGACCGCGGTCGCCGGCGGCACGGCCTGCACGCCGCCGAGCAGCACGGCCAGCGTTGCCATCGCCAGCAGCAGCCATTCCGCGGCCGCAAGAAGCATCATCGGCGCGAGCAGTTCGCCCAGCGCAAGCTGCCAGCCGGGCAGCGGCGACGCCTTGAGCATGTCCATGTGCGCGAGCACGCGATGCAGCGAGCGCTGCACGAACATCGGCCCGACCACGAGCAGCCAGCCGCCGACGCCCAGGCCCAACCCGAAGAACAGCTTGAGCACCGGGCGCAATTGCGCATCGTGCGCGATCCATGCTTCCCCGAGCAGCAGCAGCGCGGCGATCGCGGCGTAGCTGCGCAGTCGCGTCGTGCCCATCGCGAGCAGGTTGCGCCACAGCATCGCCACCGGCGGGAACCCGACGGGCGCCAGGCGGAACGGCGCGGGGCGCTTCTTCGCCGGGCGGAGCGCATCGAAACCGAGCCGTCCGTCGCGCTTCGCCTCGACGATGCGCGCGCGCTTCCGGGACTGCGCGATGGCCGCCTCCTCGAAGCTGGCGTCGGAACGCACGATCCAGAAGAAATGCAGCGCCATCACCACCAGCGCCGCCGGCACCGCGCGCCAGAACGCCATCGCATCGGGCGCGAGCATCGGCGCGACCACCAGCTTCAGCGGCCACAGCACCCAGGCGAGCGCCGGCACCGCCAGCACCTGCTGCGCCCAGGGCAGCAGCGCACCGTCGGCGGGCGGCGGCGGCACGTGCGTGCGCACCCACCAGAACAGCGCGATGGCGCCGGCGAGCACCAACGCGCCCGCGCCGGTGCCGCGCAGCCACGCGAGGCGCCCCTCGCCGCGCAAGCGGTCGCGCGCGAACGACGCGCCGATGAAATGCATGCGCACCGTCGACAGCACGATCCACCACCCGATCGCGTGCAGCCACGGACTGCCGCCGAACGCGCCACCGCGCCGCAGCACCACGGTCAACAGCACCGACGACGCCAAGATCGCCAGCTGCGAGCGCAGCAGCTTGTAGCGCACCAGCTGGGAGCGCGTCATCGGCGCGGGGAAGAGGAAGGCGACTTCCGCTTCGCTGAAGGCCAGCGCGGTGCGTTCGCCCGGCAACAGCCACGTCGCCAGCATCGCCACCAGCAGCGCCAGCGCCGCGATGCCGAGCACCAGCGGCGCGATCGCCGGATCGTGCAGCCAGCCGACCGCGCGCTCGAGGCCCGGCCCGCCGTCGCGTCCATGTCCGCGGAACGCGTGCCGGAACAGGAAGAAATAGAAGTACAGCGCACCTGCGACCGCGCCCGCCAGGTATTTCGGCTGCTTCAGCCGCAGCACGCGGCGCACGACCGCGTTGCGGATCGACATGGCCTGCTGGTAGACGCAGGCGCTCCACGGCGAACCGGCGCCACGCGCGATGGCCGCGGCCGCCGCGTTCATGCGTCGCGCGCCGCCGCGGACGCAGGCGCGGCGTGGCCGTCCCCGTCCACGTCGCCCGTGGCGCGGAAGAAGACCTCCTCGAGGCTCCCGCCGCCGTCGCCGAGATAACGCGCCTGGATCTCCGCGACGCTGCCGTCGGCGACCTTCATGCCGTTCTTGAGGATCAACAGGTGCGTGCACACCTCCTGGATCAGGCCGAGCATGTGCGAACTCAGGATCACCGCCGCGCCATCGGCGGCCAGCCGCTTCATCACCTGCTTCATGCGGCGGATGCCGCCGGGGTCGAGTCCGGTCAGCGGCTCGTCGAAGATCACCACCTTCGGCCCGTGCAGCAGCCCGCAGGCGATGACCAGCTTCTGCTTCATGCCGCGCGACAGCTCGCCGGGCAGCAGGTCCTGCTTGTCCGCCATCTCCAGCTCGGCGAGGATCGGCAGCGCGCGCGCCGCGAAATCCGGCACGCCGTAAAGGCGCGCGACGAAGTTGAGGTGCTGCATCACCGTCAGGTGCTCGAACAGCCGCGGCTCGTCGGGCATGAAGGCGAGCTGCCGCTTGGCGCCCGCGGGATCCTGCGCGAGGTCCACCCCGTTCACGCGCACCGTGCCCGACGTCGCCGGGATGATGCCGGTGACGCAGCGCAGCGTCGTGGTCTTGCCGGCGCCGTTAGGCCCCACCAGCCCCATGATCTCGCCCGGCCGGACCGCGAACGAGAGATCGCGCACGGCCGCCAGGCGGTCGTACTGCTTGCACAGTCCTTCGACTTCGATCATCGGGCATCCCCCCGGCACGCCATGGCGCCCATGCTCGCACGGTTCACCGCCACCTCAAGTTACATTCGTCATCCGTTTTCGCCGGCCGACGACGGCCAGCGCGGCGACGAGCAGCGCGATGCCGGTCCACTCGGCGCCGCTCGGCGCCTCGTGCAGGATCCACCAGGCGAACAGCACGCCGAGGATCGGGATGACCAGGCTCGACACGCCCGCGACCTGCGCGGGCAGGTGGTCCACCAGCCAGCCCCACAGCAGCCACGCCAGCCCGGAGGCGAGCACGCCGTTGTAGGCCAGCGCGAGCACGAGGCCGCCGTTCCATTCCATCGGCCGCTCGTCCACCGCGATCGCGACCAGCACCAGGCCGACGGTGCCGACCGCCATCTGCCACGCGCTCAGCTGCAGCACGCCGGCCTCGCCGCGCTGGAACATGCGCTTGCTCAGCACCGTGCCCACCGCCCAGCACAGGCCGCCGCCGATCGCGAGCAACGTGCTCTTCGACCCCCCCATGCCGGCCCAGGGTTCGAGCAGGAACAGCAGGCCGGCGAACGCGAGCGCCAGGCTCGCCCATTGCCAGCGCGAGGGCCGGTCGCGCAGCAGCCACCACGCGAGCAGCACCACCCAGAACGGCATCGTGTACGCGAGCAGCGCGGTGCGGCCGGCGCCGCCGTCCACCAGCGCCCACTGCACCAGCGCCTGGAAGCCCAGCGTCTGGGCGAGCCCGACCAGCAGCAGCGGTTGCCAGCGCGGCGGCGCGAGCGCGTGGCCGCGCCAGCGCAGCAGCGCGAACAGCATCAGGGTGCCGAGCGCGGCGCGCCAGGCGGCGAATTCGAACGGCCCCGTCCAGGCGAGCGCCTGCTTCATCACCACCCAGTTGTAGCTCCAGATCAGGCTGAGCACGGCCAGCGCGGCGAGCGCGCCGCGGGAAGCGGGGAGGCGGGGCATCGGGGCATCTCGTCCGTCGGAAGCGCATCTTAGCGGCACGCTGGCGCAGGCGGCGGCGCGTGGACGCGATGCTCACGCGCCATCGGCACACTTGCGCGACCTTTCGCCCCGGGAGCCACCGATGCGCCTGATCGTGCTGCTGTCCGCGCTGCTGATGCCGCTCGTCGCCTGGTTCTCCGAGCGCGGCGCGTTCGGCCCCACCAACGCCGAGGTGAGCGCCGCGTACCCGACGTTGCTGATCGCGTCCGGCTACGCGTTCGCGATCTGGGGCCTGATCTTCCTGTTCGACGTCGTCTACGGCCTCTGGCAGGCGACGGGCGCGCGTCGTCGCGATGCGACCCTCGACGCGGTGGCGCCCTGGGCGTTCGCGGGCTTCCTGCTCACTGCGGCCTGGATGCCCCTTTTTTCGCGGGGACTGTTCTGGCTGTGCCTGCTGGTGATCTTCGGCGCGCTCGCGTGCCTGCTGCGCTGCGCGCTGCTGCTGACGCGGGACACGCTGCCGCGCCGCGCGCAGTGGCTGTGGGCGTGGACGCCCCTGTCGCTGCATGCCGGCTGGCTGTCGGTCGCCGCGTTCCTGAACCTCGCGCAGGCGATCGTGGCCTACCGGCTGTTGCCGGCCGGCGACATGCTCGCCTGGAGCCTGGTGCTGTTCGGGGTCGCAGCCGCGTTGCTGCTGGCGATGAACGCGCGCATGCGCGGCAACGTCGACTACGCCGGCGCCGCCGCGTGGGGCCTGGTCGCGGTCTGCGTGAAGCAGTCCGGCGCCGACCTCCCCGGCGCGCACGTCGCCGCCGGCGTCGCGCTCGCCGTGGCGATCGCGCTCGTGCTGCAGACGGCGTGGCTGCGCTGGCGCGACCGCGACGGCCTGGTGCCCGGCACCGGCACGCCCTGAGGGGCGCGCCGGCGTCAGCCGGCGCCGTGCTTCGGCAGCTTCCAGCCCGGCCGCACGTAGTGGCAGGTGTAACCGGTGGGATAGCGCTGCAGGTAGTCCTGGTGCTCGGGCTCGGCTTCCCAGAAGTCGCCGGCGGGCGCCACTTCGGTCACGACCTTGCCCGGCCACAGGCCGGAGGCCTCGACGTCGACGATGGTCTGGACGGCGATCTCGCGCTGCTCCGGCGTGGTGTAGTAGATCGCGGATCGGTAGGACGTGCCGCGGTCGTTGCCCTGCCGGTCCGGCGTGCTCGGGTCGTGGATCTGGAAGAAGAACTCGAGCAGGTCGCGATAGGCGAGCTTCGCCGGGTCGTACACGATCTCGACCGCCTCGGCATGCGTGCCGTGGTTGCGATACGTGGCCTCCGGCACGTCGCCGCCGCTGTAGCCGACGCGGGTGGAGACCACGCCCGGCATCTTCCGCAGCAGTTCCTGCACGCCCCAGAAACAGCCGCCGGCGAGGATCGCGCGCTCCAGTCCCGCGCCTGCGCCGCTCATGCGATGTCCTCCACCTGGTCGAGGTACGCGCCGTAGCCTTCCGCCTCCATGCGCTCGCGGGGGATGAAGCGCAGCGATGCGGAGTTGATGCAGTAGCGCAGGCCGCCGCGGTCGCGCGGGCCATCCGGGAACACGTGGCCGAGGTGGCTGTCGCCGTGGGTGGAGCGGACTTCGGTCCGGATCATGCCGTGGCTGGCGTCGCGCAGTTCCTTCACGTGCGCCGGGGCGATCGGCTTCGTGAAGCTCGGCCAGCCGCAGCCGGACTCGAACTTGTCGGACGAGGCGAACAGCGGCTCGCCGGAGACGATGTCGACGTAGAGGCCGGGACGCTTCTCGTGCAGGTGCTCGCCGGTGCCCGGGCGCTCGGTCCCGCTCTCCTGGGTGACCCGGAACTGCTCGGGGGTGAGCCGGGCGACGGCGTCGGGATCCTTGCGGTAGGTGGCCATGCGGAGGCTCCTTTCGATGGGCGGCCCCCGTAAGATGGGGGCGCCGGTGCGGGGAAAAAGGCCCGGCCCATCCATGCCGGCCAACCCAAGGGGAACACGACGATGATGCAAGCGATGCGATGGCGCGGCCTGGTGGCCGCGGCGGCGGGACTGCTGTGCCTGGCGGGCGCCGCCGGCGTGCAGGCGCAACAGGCGGGATCGGCCAGCGGGACCTACATGGTCGAGGGCGGCAGCTACATGATCGAGCTGCGGCAGGACGGCGACGCGCTGGTCGTCGTCGAACCGAACAAGGAGTCGCGCTACACCCGCCAGGCCGACGGCAGCTACACGTTCTACAGCGACGTCACGGAGACGACGTACGGGATCCGCATCCTCGACGCGAACGCCATCGAGGCGTTCAAGCCGGACTACCCGGACAATCCGGCCACGCGCCTCGTGCGCATGGGCGGCGCGGTCGCCCAGGGCGGCACGGACGACGCGGCGCCCGCCGACGCGGACCGCTACGAGGCGCTCGCCGAAGAATACGCGGGCAGGATCGAAAGCGATCCCGCCAACGTGCAATCGTGGACCGCCTGCGCGGCGGTGGCGATGAAGCGCAGCACCTCGAACCCGGCCGAATCCGACGCCTACGCGGCGCAGATGGCCGGGATGCTGCAGCAGATGGACGCCGCCGCCTCGCCCTGCCCGGAAGTCATCCCGAACTGGTGATGCGCCGCCGACCACACGGGCCACCGCAGTGCGCGGTGGCCCGTGCCGTTGTCAGGAGTTGAGCGTGCTGCCGACCTGGATGCGGCGCGGGGTCGATTCCGGGCGCTTCGGGATGTCGATGCGCAGCACGCCGTTGCTGCCGGTGGCGGTGATGCCGTCCGGGTCCGCGCTGTCGGGCAGCGCGAAGCGGCGATGGAAGCTGCCGTGCACGCGCTCCACCCGCGAATAGCGTTCGGTTTCCGCCGTGGACTCGGCGCGGCGCTCGCCCTTGATCGTGAGCAGGCCCTTGTCCATCTGCACCTCGATGTCCTGCGGATCGACGCCCGGGATGTCGGCGAACAGCACGAAACGGTCGCCCTCTTCGCGGATGTCCACCAGCGGCATCCACTGGCTGGTCACGACCGACGATTCGTCGTTGCCGGGCTGGAACAGGCTGCCTTCGAACAGCCGGTCGAAGAGCTGGCGCATCGGGTCCTGGGCCTGGGTCGCCGACGGCTGGTAACGGCTCAACTTGTTCATCGCTTCCTCCTGTGGCTGATGGCGGGGATGGCCCCCGCGACTGCCGGCTACGTAGGGAAGCCCGCCGCGCTTTCAAGTGGGGGCCGGGGCGCCCCCTGCGGGCGTTGGCGAATTTTCAGGATCCTGAAAGAGGCGGCACTGACGCCGGCACGGCTCCCGTTCGGGTCGATCCGACGCGGTTCCGTCGCGCCCGGTGCGGTTCCGTCGCCCGCCGCTGGCGCCCGCCGGGCGCGCCGCTATGCTTCGCTGCGACTCCGAAACCGGCCATTCCCGTGATCCGCAGCGCCTTCTTCCTCCTCCGCATCCTCGCCGCCTGGCTGTTCGTCTTCTTCCTGGCCGCGGGCCTGTGGTCGGGCCTGCCCTTCATCGGCCAGGCCGAGGGGCCGATCGTGCTGGCCTGCGGCATCACGGCGGCGCTGGTGGTGAGCGGGCTGTTCTCGCACATCAACCGCGTGCGCCTGATCGCGGGGCGGGTCGACGGCAACGCGCTCGCCAACCGGCAGCGCCGCCAGATCGAGATCCCGTTCGAAGCCGGCGAAGCCTTCGACCTGCTCGACGCCGCGATCCGCGAGCTGCCGAACGTCGAACAGGTGCGCAGCGCGCGCGACAGCCTGCAGGTCTCGGCGAAGGTCGCGCGCCCCAACCCGTACGGCCACCGCGCGCTCGGCCGCTGGAACCCGCTGGAATGGTTCGGCACGCCGCGCAACCAGCTGCTCGCCACGGTCACGCCCAACCACGACAGCGGCAGCGTCACGCTGATCTGCGAGCCGGAAGCGCCGGCGTGGACCGACCTGTTCCGCGTCGACGACGGCACCAACCTCGAGAACGCCGAGGCGATCGCGCGCGCGATCACCCGCCGCGTCGCGCAGCGCCGCCGCGACGAGCAGGCTGCCGCCGCGCAGACCGTCACCGAGAAGGAACTCACGCAGGCCAAGCTGAGCCTGCTGCACGCGCAGGTCGAACCGCACTTCCTCTACAACACGCTGGCCAGCGCGCAGCTGCTGACGCGCCAGGATCCGCAGCGCGCCGACGAGATGCTCGGCCACCTGATCGACTACCTGCGCCACTCGCTGCCGCGCACGCAAGACGATGCGTCCACGCTCGGCGTCGAGCTCGAGCGCGCCGTCGCCTACCTCGAGATCCTGAAGATCCGCATGGGCACGCGCCTCGAGGTGCAGCTCGACGTGCCGGAGGAACTGCTGCCGGTGCCGCTGCCGCCGATGATGCTGCAGACGCTGGTGGAGAACGCGATCAAGCACGGCCTGGAGCCGCGCAGCGCCGGCGGCACGGTGTGGATCCGCGCGCGCCGCTCCGACCGCGATTCCGTGGCGATCACGGTGGCCGACGACGGCGACGGCTTCAGCACCAGGACCAGCGGCCCCGGCATCGGCCTGCGCAACGTGCGCGAGCGCCTGCAGCTGCTGTACGGGGGCGCGGCCTCGCTGTCGGTGGCGGGCAACTTCCCGAACGGCGTGGCCGCGACGATCACCGTGCCGGCCGCGGGGGCCGCGGGCAGCGCGGGCGCGGCGATGGCCGGGAGCGTGCGCCGTGGCTGATCCCGCCTGGACCGCGATCGTCGCCGAGGATGAAGCGCTGCTGCGCGACGCGTTCGTCGCGCAACTCGCGGACGCCTGGCCCGGCCTCGAGCTGGTCGCGGTGTGCGACGACGGCGCCGCCGCGCTCGAGGCGCTCGCCGAGCACCAGCCGGACGTCGCGTTCCTCGACATCCGCATGCCCGGGCTCACCGGCCTCGAGGTCGCGACCGCCGCGGCGGAAGCGAGCCCGCGCACGCAGGTCGTGTTCGTCACCGCCTACGACCAGTACGCGATCGACGCCTTCGAACAGGGCGCGATCGACTACCTGCTCAAGCCGGTCGCGGCGGACCGCCTCGCGGCGACGGTGCAGCGCCTGCAGGCACGCAGCCAGGCCGACGCGGCCGCGGTGGCCGCGGCGCTGGCGAAGGCCGGCGCCGGCATGTCGCGCCACAACGCCACGCGCGAGCCGCTGACCTGGCTGACCGCGAGCGCCGGCCGCGAGACGCGCCTGATCCTGGTCGACGACGTCGCCTACTTCCGCGCCAGCGACAAGTACACGTCGGTGGTCACCTCCGACGGCGAAGCGCTGCTGCGCACGTCGATCCGCGAATTGCTGGAGCGCCTCGACCCGGCGGTATTCAAGCAGGTGCACCGCTCGACCATCGTCAACCTGCGCGCCGTCGCCTCGGTCGTCCGCGACGAGAGCGGCCGCGGCGTGCTGCGCCTGCGCAACCGACCCGAGACGCTCACGGTCAGCCAGCCGTTCATGGCGCTGTTCCGCAACATGTAATGCGCGCCCTTGCGCGCGGCAAGAGGGATGGAATCCACATGATCGCCAAGTTCGCCGCCGTCGTCGCGTTCGCGTTGTCGCTGCTGGGCTTCCACCTCGGCGGAACCACCTGGAGCCACCGCATCACCGGCGACCACGGCGATGCGCTCTACAGCAAGGCGTGGGCGAAGGACGGCCGCGCGCGTTTCGAATGCGTGGAAAGCAGCAGCGGCAAGTGCTGGTACACGTTGTATCGCGATGCCTGCGACAGCGACGCGTGCGTCGACAAGCCGCTCACGCGCTTCGCGCTGGCGCGCGGCGGCGAGCGCGAGTTCACCGGCCTGCCCGGCTTCCGCTTCTGCGTGGCGCGCGACGCGGCGCTGCCGCGTCCCGACTGCCGCGAGCCTTGATCTTCGCCGGCCCGTCCGCGGGCTTTGACGCGTAACCTGCGCGTGTTTCCCGCACTACCGAAAACCGGTAACCGAGCGCGCCCATCACCTTGAGCACGGTGCCGAAACTGGGATTGCCCTCCTCGGACAGCGCCTTGTACAGGCCCTCCCGCGTCAACCCCGTGTCGCGGGCCAACTGGCTCATGTTGCGCGAGCGCGCCACCACGCCGAGCGCATACGCGACAAGACCCGCGTCGTCGCCGGAATCTTCGAGGCAGGCTTCGAGGTAAGCCGCGCGCTCTTCCTCGGTGTCGAGGTGGCGCGCGGAATCCCAACGCGTGGTCTTGAGTGCCATCACGGTTCCTCCAGCATCTTCTTCAACGCCAATGCGAGTTCGATATCCTGCCGTTGCGTGCGCTTGTCACCGCCGCACATCAACATGACCAAGGCGGCACCTCGAGCGATGTAATACACGCGATAACCAGGGCCACCGAGCGATTGTGACCTGTAGTTCACGATGTGTCAACTTCAGTTCACGACTGCGCGTTGGCGGATGGCCGCTGCGGCAGCCCTGCCCCGTAGGAGTTCTCCGAGAGGAGAAACCCCCATGCACCTGCGGACCGTCTGGAAAACGTGCGCCCTGGTCATCGCGCTGGCAGTGCAGGGGTTCTTGGGCCCCGCCGCGCTTGCGGGAGATCGCGTCTGGGTCAACACGGGTTCTGGCGTCTACCACTGCCTTGGTACGCGCTATTACGGAAACACGAAACGAGGGCGTTTCGCCAGCGAAGCGGAAGCCATCGCGGCGGGCAACCGGCCTGCGCACGGGACGCGATGCAACTGACGATGAAGCCTCACTCGCGGATGTCGTCTGCGCGGCGCTTGAAGCATTGACGACCCGTGCCGTGCGCCCATGCCGCGCGCCCCCAGGGTTGCGGCTCCCCCGCATCCGAGGAGTCGGTGTCGAATCGCGCGCACAGCCGGAACTCCGCCGCGCCGAGGACTTCGTAGCCGTAGGCCTGCCGCGACGCGGGATCCTGCGGCACGCGGACCCCGGGCGCGGCCGCCAGCACGGCGAGCGACGCCGGCACCCGGCCATGTTCGTTGCGATACGCCTCGACCTGGTTCGCGATCGCCTGGAGGTCGGCGACGCGCCGCTCGTCGAGCCGCAGCAGGCGCTGCTGCGAGGGCGAGCCGATCACCGCGATCGCCGCGACGATCGTCGCGATCACCACGACACTGGCGACGATGGCGATCCAGCGGCCCGCGCGCGACGGTGGCGCCGGCGCGCTCATGCCTCGCGCTCCTCGCGGCGCAGGTCGAGCAGGTAGTACGCGAACACCGTGCCCGCGATCGCCCCGACCACCAGCACCTTCAACGCGAAGCGCAGCGTCAGTTCGCCGCCGAGTACGTTGTACACCGCCGCGATCAGGTCGCCGATGACGATCCCCGCGGCCAGGAACAGCGTGATGTAGGTGAGCCAGCGGCGCACCGCCGACAGGCGCTTCACCGGATTGCGCGCGAGCTCGCGGCCGAGCAGCCGCGCGACGAACAGGAACACCGGGAACGCGACCACCAGCGACGCGACCGCCCAGCGCATCGACGACCCCGGGTTGGCGAACGCGTAGCCCGCGTCGGCGGGATCCGGCAGCGCGCGGTTCAGCAGGTCGAACAGCAGGCTGCCGAGGTGGTAGGTCGAGACGTACAGCGTCGCGAACAGCACGAGGTACAGGAACGCCTCGCGCGCGGACAGGTAGGGGCGCGGTTTCGGCACGGGCACGGGGAACGCGACCTCGGCATACGCATCGAGCGCGTCGCGCACCTGTTCGGCGGGCCAGCCGGCCTGCGCGAGCGCGGTCTCGATGGCCGGTCGCGGCTGGCCGGCGGCCAGCGCGTCCCGCACGAACAGCTCCAGGTCCCGCGTCGCGATCGCCATCAAGCCTCCGCGTCTTCTCCGAGCAGCAGCAGGATAGCCGCTGCCGCCGCGAGGTAGGTCCGCTGCGATTCGTCGACCGCAGGGTCGAGGAAGACCTGGCCGTGGTCGATCAGGTCGACCACCATCACCGTGCGCCCGCCCGCGGCGATCTCGAAACCGGTCGGCGCGTAGCCGGCGATGGGCGTGCCCGCGTAGCCGTGCAGGCTGCGCACCGCGTAGTCGCCCCACGGCGACGCGAGCCGGCCGTCGAGGTGCGTGCCCTTGCGATCCAGCGCGAGCGGCAGCGCGGGCGCGATGCCGTCGTGGACGAGGCCGCAGTCGAGCATCGGGCCTTCGAGCGCCGTCGCATCCACTTCAATGCGCGTTTCGACCCGGCCGTTGGCGCCCCACTGCCCGACCGCCAGGTTGCGCACGCGGCACTGCACTTCGACCGGCGCCTGGCCGATCGCCACGAGCGTGAACGCGTAGCGGCGCTCGCTGCGCCCGAAGTCGACGCGGCCGACGGGCAGCATCCAGCCGAACGTGCCGCCTTCCTCGAGCTGCAGCGCGCTGTAGGGGCCGAAGCGCACCGGCTCGTCCCAATGCCGCGGCGAGTGCCCCGACACCGGCCACACCGCGGCGTCCGCGGCGAAGCCGTCCGGCATGCGCAGCTGCGCCGGGGCGCATGCGGCCAGGCCCAGCACGCACCACAGGCCCAGCCAGGCCCCCATCGATCCGAACCCTTGCCGCATGTGCCCCTCTCAGTCGTTCGCCGTCTCGGCTTCACGCGTATCAAACGCGATTCGCCCCGCCGGGCGGCGCAGGCCTGCGCGCGGCGTTCAGGCGGCGGAAAGCTGGCAAGCCCGGCACTGCACGGAAGAAGCCATTTGCCACGCGCGGCCCGATCGGGGAGGCTTGGCGCCCATGGCCGACGGCGAGCGCTACCGCTTCGACGACTTCCTCCTCGATCCGGGCGAGCGCCTGCTGCTGCGCGGCGGCACCGCCGTCGAGATCAACGCCCGTTACCTCGACGCGCTGGTGCTGCTGGTCCGCGAGCAGGGCCGGCTCGTGTCGAAGGACCGCTTCCTCGACGAGGTGTGGCGCGGCGTGCCGGTGACCGAGGAAGCGCTGACCCAGTGCATCCGCACCTTGCGCAGGCAGCTCGGCGACAGCGTCGCGAATCCGCGCTACATCGAAACCGTGCCGAAGCACGGGTACCGCTTCATCGCCGCGGCATCGGCAGCGGCAGCGGCGCTGCCGTCGGCATGGACCTGGCGACAGTCGCTGCTGCTGGCCGCCGCAGGCACCACCGGTGCCGGCGTGGCCGGCGTGGTCGGCGGCCTGTTCTACGGCTTCGCCGGCGCATCGCAGCCGCTGGCGCCGGGCATGGGCGCGGTCTCGATGCTGCTGGTCATGGTGTGCCTGACGATCGTCGCCGCCGTCGCGGGCGGTGCGGCGGTGAGCGCGGGCATCGCCGCATCGGCGCTGCTGCCGGGCAGCGCGCGCGACCTGCGCGCACGCTGGCGCTGGAGCCTCGCCGGCGGCGCGCTCGGAGGTTTGCTGGTCGGCGCGGTCGCGAAGCTGCTCGGGCTCGACGCGTTCAACCTGCTGCTCGGCCGGTCGCCGGGCAACATCACCGGCGCGTCCGAAGGCCTCGTGCTCGGCGCGGCGGTGGGCTTCGGCCTCTGGTTCGGCGGGCGCGGCGGCGCACCGTGGCGGCGTCGCAGCGTCGTCGCGGCGGCGCTCGCAGGCGCGGTGGCGGGCAGCGCGATCCCGCTGTTCGGCGGTCGCCTGATGGGCGGCAGCCTCGACCTGCTCGCGCGCAGCTTCCCCGAGTCGCGGCTGCGGCTCGACCCGATCGGCGCGCTGTTCGGCGAGCCCGGCTTCGGTCCGGTCGCGCAGGCCGCCACCGGTGCGCTCGAGGGCGCGCTGTTCGGCGCCTGCATCGTCGGCGCGATGGTGGCGTTCGCGCCCCTGTTCGTACCCGACGCGACGCCTCCGCCGCAACGGGACGACACGCGCGGGTGACAAGTCCGAAAGCGGCGCGTTCCGCGCCCGCGCAATCGCTAGCCTGGGCCGATTCCCCACCGGAGTCCGCCATGGCGTTCCGCATCACCGGGCTGTCGCCCGAACCGTTCCGTCACCTCTTCGACCTGCCGGACGAGGAACTCGCGGCGCACGGCGCGCAGCGCTGGATCGCCACGGAAGGCTCGCGCCTGCCCGACCGCGTCGAAGTCCGCGACGCCGCGCCGGGCGAGACGCTGTTGCTGCTCAATTACGCGCACCAGCCCGCCGACACGCCGTATCGCGCGACGCATGCCATCTTCATCCGCGAAGGGACGACCGCTCCCTGCGAATTCGTCGACGTGATCCCCGAGGCGATGCGCTCCCGCATGCTTTCGCTGCGCGCCTTCGACGACGCGCATTGCATGGCCGATGCCGAGCTCGTGGACGGCCGCGACGCAGAAGCCGCGATCGCGCGCCTGTTCGCGCGACCGCAGGTGGCCTACGTCCACGCGCACTACGCGACGCGCGGCTGCTATGCCGCGCGCATCGATCGCTGGAACAGCCCGGCGGCGGCCAGGTAAGGCAGCACGAAGGCCAGGGAGAACAGCGCGCCGCGCAGGTCCCAGCCCGCGAACAGGGCCACGAGCGACACGACTGCGTGCGCCGCGGCCGTCGCGCAGAGTGCCCGCACCATGCCCGCGGGCCGGAACGCCGACACCAGCGCGACCAGGGCGCCCAGCGCGATCGCGCCGAGGAACAGCAGGTTGTACGGGTTGCCCTCGTCCCCGACCATCCCCACCGCGCCGTTGACCCAGAAGACCACGAAGCCCGTGACGACGGCCACGCCCGTCCCCAGCCGGTAATCCCGGCTCGGCGACATCCGCGCGACGAACTCGTAGGCGCCGCAGGCGGCGAGCAGCATCACGCCCCAGACCAGGAAGTCGAACCCGGTCCACTGCACCTCCTGCGTGAACTGCATCGCCACCAGCGGCAGCAGGAACAGCCCCGCCGCCAGCATCCACACCGCCGCGCGCCAACGGTTCGCCGCCCCGCCCCGCGCGCCGTCGCCCGCCCCGTCCATGCCTGCCGTCATCGCCCCACTCCCGAGATGAATGAAGGCGACAGCTTCGCCGCCCGCGCGATGAACGGCCTGATCGCCGCCTGAGGAATTCCTGAGGAATCGCCGTGGCGGCGGCCCGCGGAGCCGCTTCGCTACACTCGCGGGATGCACGCCGACCCCGCGGATTCCGTCGCCATCCTCACCCCCGATCCGGCCGATGCCGGCCGCAGCGACGGCTGGCAGGGCCCGCTCGACCGGCTGGCCGCCGCACTCGCCGGCGCCGGCATCAAGGCGATCCCGACGCCGTGGACCGCGCATGCGGACGACGCCCGGGAGCTCCTCGACCACCCCCTCGTGCTGCCTTTGCTCGCCTGGGGCTACCACCTCGACCACGCGCGCTGGCTGCACGCCTGCCGGACCTGGCAGGACGCCGGCGTGCGGATCGCCAACCCCGCGCCGATCCTCGCCGCCAATTCCGACAAACGCTACCTCGCGGCGCTGGAACGGCAGGGCATCGCGATCCCGCCGACGCGGTGGACCGGGCGGGTCGACCAGGCGCAGGTCGATGCGATGTTCGACGACACCGGCGCGGAGCGCCTCATCGTCAAGCCCGTGGTGTCGGGCGGCGCCTGGCAGACACTGCGCCTGCGCCGCGGCGACCGCCTCGACGGCGCGCCCGAAGGTGCCGCGATGCTGCAGTCCTACCTGCCCACGATCGAGACCGAAGGCGAGACCTCGCTGCTGTTCTTCGACGGCCGGTTCAGCCACGCGGTCAACAAGCGGCCGGTGGCCGGCGATTTCCGCATCCAGTCGGAGTTCGGCGGCGACTACCGCGCCGTCGTTCCCGCGCCGGAAGCGGTCGCCCTGGCCGAACGCGTGCTGGCCGCCGCGGAGGCGCCGCTGCTGTACGCGCGCATCGATCTCGTGCCGGATGCGGACGGGCGCTGGCGCCTGATGGAGGCCGAACTGATCGAACCGGACCTCTACCTCGCGCAGGCGCCGGATGCCGGCGCGGCGTTCGCGCGCGCCGTCGGCGCGCGGCTGGCCGCGAGTCGCCTCGCGGCCACCGCCTGACGGAGGTCAGTCGCAGGCGCAACCGCCGGTGCTTTCCGCGGCGCAGCCGCAGCACTGGCAGTCGACGCAGGTGCAGGGCTTGCACGCGCAGCAATGACAGCTGCCGGCAGCGGCGGAGGGGATGGTTTCGAGCGTGTCGTTCATGGCGGATCCTCGTCGTGGGAGATGCGGCCGATTGCCGCAGGACGCAGGCTGGGCCCTGCCCCCGGGTCAAGGTCAACGGCCCGCGGGCGGCGCCATAATCAGGCGTCGTCCCCACTGCCCCGCATCCCGCCATGGCCCGACCCACGCCGCGCCCCGAACTGGCCGAAGCCCGCGAACAGGGCTTCCACAACATCGGCGAGGCCGCCGCCGCGACCGGCGTGAGCGCGAAGATGATCCGCGAGTACGAGCGCAACGGCCTGATCCCTCCGGCGCAGCGCACCTTCGCCGGCTACCGTCTCTACAACGACGCCGACCTGCACCGCCTGCACTTCATCAAGCGCGCGCGCAACCTCGGCTTCCCGGCGAAGCAGGTCGCCGTGCTGCTGAACCTGTGGAACGACCGCAGCCGAGCCAGCGCCGACGTGAAGGCGCTCGCGCTGCAGCACGCCGCGGACCTGGGCGCGCGCATCGCGGAGATGCAGGCGATGCAGCGCACGCTCGAGGACCTGGCGCGCAAGTGCCACGGCGACGGGCGGCCGGACTGCCCGATCATCGAGGGGCTCGCCGCGCCGAAGTGATCGCCCGCCCGCGCGGAAGGGCGTGCTAGTCTTCCGCTCGAAGGGGAGTAGCTCCCAATTGCCGCCACCGTCATGACGAGCCCCGGCTCCGGTGCGGCAGCAGGCCAGCGACACGGCCTGTGAGCGAGACCTTCGCCGGTCACGGCGAAGGTGCGTCCAGCGGACGGCCGGTCGTGGGCGGATCGACGCCCTCCACCCTTCGGAACCTCCTCATGGAACAGCTCGCGAACCCGGAAATCTGGATCGCACTCGCCACCCTCACCGCGCTCGAACTGGTGCTGGGCATCGACAACATCATCTTCATCTCGATCCTCGCGGCGAAGGTGCCGCTCCCGCAGCGCAACCGCGCGCGCAACCTCGGCATCCTGATGGCCGCGGTCACGCGGCTCGGCCTGCTGCTCGCGATCGCCTGGATCGTGGGCCTGACCGCGCCGCTGTTCTCCGTGCTGGGCCATGCATTCTCGTGGCGCGACCTGATCCTGATCGGCGGCGGCCTGTTCCTGATCGCCAAGGCCACGCACGAGATCCACCAGAAGATCGAAGGCGCCGGCCTGCCCGCCACCGCCGCGTCCGCGGCGACGGCGGCGGGGACGGCGACGTTCGGCGCGGTGGTGGCGCAGATCATGATGCTCGACATCGTGTTCTCGCTCGATTCGATCATCACCGCCGTCGGCATGGTCGACCAGCGCTGGGTGATGGTCGCGGCGATCCTCATCTCGATCGTGTTCATGCTCGCGTTCGCGCGGCCGCTCGGCGAGTTCGTCGACCGCCACCCCACGGTCAAGGTGCTCGCGCTGAGCTTCCTGATCATGATCGGCCTGGTGCTGGTGGCCGACGGCTTCGGCCACCACGTGCCGAAGGGCTACATCTACGTGGCGATGGCGTTCTCGGTGTTCGTCGAGATGATCAACCTGTGGATCCGGCGGCGCGCCGCTACAGCGTCGCCGCATCGATGACGAAGCGGTACTTCACGTCGCTGCGCACCATCCGGTCGTAGGCCTTGTCGATGTCGCGGGCGGCGACCATCTCGATGTCGGCGACGAGGCCGTGTCCGGCGCAGAAGTCGAGCATCTCCTGGGTCTCGGCGATGCCGCCGATCAGCGAGCCCGCGATCGCGCGGCGCTTGAAGACCAGGTTGCCGATGGCCGGCGACGGGTGGGGATGCTCCGGCACGCCCACCAGCACCAGCGTGCCGTCGCGCTTGAGCAGCGACGTGAACGCGTCGAGGTCGTGGCTGGCGGCGACGGTGTCGAGGATCATGTCGAAGCTGCCGGCGTGCGCCTGCATCTGCGCCGCGTCGCGCGAGATCACCACCTCGTCCGCGCCGAGCGCGTGCGCGTCCCGGCGCTTGCCCTCGCTGGTGGTGAACGCGACCACGTGCGCGCCCATCGCATGCGCGATCTTGATGCCCATGTGGCCGAGGCCGCCGATGCCGACGATGCCGACCTTCTTCCCCGGGCCGGCGTTCCAGTGCCGCAGCGGCGAATACGTGGTGATGCCCGCGCACAGCAGCGGCGCAACGGCCGCGAGCTGCGCCTCCGGGTGGCGGATGCGCAGCACGAAGCGCTCGTCCACCACGATGCGCTGCGAATAGCCACCGAACGTGTGGCCGGGCGGATCGGCGGTCGCGCCGTTGTAGGTACCGGTGAAGCCGTTCTCGCAGTACTGCTCGAGCCCCTCGCCGCAGGCCGCGCAGTGCCCGCAGCTGTCGACCATGCAGCCGACGCCGACGGTGTCGCCGACCTGGAATCCCTTCACTTCGGCGCCGACCGCGCTCACCTTGCCGACGATCTCGTGCCCCGGCACGCACGGGTAGCGCGTGCCGCCCCACTCGGAACGCACGGTGTGCAGGTCCGAGTGGCAGACGCCGCAATAGGCGATCTCGACCTGCACGTCGCGCGGGCCGGGCGCGCGGCGCGCGATGGCCATGGGCTCCAGCGGGTTGTCGGCGGCGATGGCGCCGTAGGCCTTCACGCTCATGGCGGTCTCCTCGGGGGAAGACCGCCATTGTGCGCCTCCGCGCGTCAGCGCGACGCAGCGCCCGACAGGCGCAGGTCGGCTTCCGGATAGGCGTCCACGACCTGGTCCACCCCCTCCGCACCGGGGCCGCCGAGCGTTTCGGCGAAGAAGGCGGCGAGCAGGCGCGAAGTCAGTTCCAGTCCGCGCACGCCGTCGATCGAGCCGAAGCGGGTGCCGCGGAGCTTCTTCGGGATCGCGCTCGCGGGAAACAGCGCCTCGTCCTGGAAGTTGGCGTGGAACATCCCGCCCACGCGCACCCACGACGCGCGGGGGCTGGCGGCCGCGAGATGGCGCCAGACGCCGGTGCGTCGCACTTCGTTCTTCTCGTCGTCCCAGCTCGCCTTCGGTGCCGCCTCGCGCGAGGGCGGCTGCGTCGTGATGTAGAGCAAGGGCACGCGCGGCTGTGCCTTCGCGGCCGCGCCGGCGTAGTCGCCGTCGAGGTTCGCGGCGGCGCGGATGCCGGGCGTGCGCGCGGACGCGAGCACCGCGGCGGCGCCGCCGAGCGAGTGCCCGAACACGCCCACGCGGGCGGTGTCCAGGTGCCCCGCGTAAGGCTGGCCGGCGGCTGCATCGAGCTTCGGCAGCTCGGCGACCGCCGACGCGATGTCCTGCGCGAACTTCGCGTAGCCGTCATCGTCGAGCGGCAGGTTCGGCGCGATGCGGCCGTCGGCGAGCGGGACCACCTCGGCGAAGCCTGGCGCGGCGATCGCGAGCACCGCGTAGCCGCGCGCCACGAGCGACTCGACCAGCGCCATGTAGCTGGTCGGCGGCTGGTGGTAACCATGCGCGAACACCAGCACGGGGAACCGACCGTCCGCGGCGGCGGCGCCGTCGGCGGCGTGCCAGCGCATCTTGAGGAAGGCGTCGGCGGCGGCCGGGCCGATGCGGCGCACGAGCGAGGGGCGGTACGCGTCCGCCCACGCCGCGTCGAGCGCGGGGCCGCCATCCGCGACGGCCTGCGCCGCCGGGTAGAACAGCAGGCCGCGCAATTCCCGCTTGCCGGATACGGTGTCGTCCTCGGCGCGCGTGGCATCGGTCCAGGCCACGGAGGCGCGCCCGACGCCGTGGCCTTGCGGCACGGGTGTCGCCGGCGTCGCCACGGGGCCGACGTCCTCGGGCACGGACTGTTCCGTGCAGCCGGCCAAGGCGGTCCAGCACAGGAGGGTCGCAATGAGGAGAGGGGCGGCAAAGCGAAGGGACCGATGCATGCGGGTTGCGTTCCTGTGGCGATTACGCACGATGGACAACGCGGCCCGTGGCGTCATGCACCGGAAGTCACGGCGACCATCGGCCAGGGAAGCATGTCGTGCGATGCCGCGAGAACGCGCAACCCCATCGGGACAATGCACGCCTCCTCGACGCAGCGCAGCGTTTCCTGCGCGCGCGACTGTCCATTCCCATCGAACCCTCGTGCCTGATGGATTGATGGGTGCAGGTCGGAGATCTGCGCGTCCGGCTCTCGGCGCGCGCGGTCGGCGCCACCGTCGGCAAGTGGAAGATCGACAACGGCGGTGGACATCGGCACGTTGCACATCGACCCGGCCAGGTGACACCGCGCCCGCGACCGGCCGCCGCGCGTCACGCCGGCGGCCGGTCGAGGCGCTGCAGGATCTCGTTGGCCTGGAACACGCGTCCCCATTGGCGCTCGTTGGCCAGTCCGACGATGCCCTCCGCGAGCAGGTTGTTGAGCGCCGCGTTCGCCGCCGGTTGCGAAACCCCCAGGCCTGTCGCCGCCTGCTGCACGGAAAGCACGGGATGCCCGAGCAGGAAGCGCGGCAGGCGGCGGGTCGCCGAGTGGGAGCGGAAGCGCGCGAGCCGCCGTTCCCAACGATCCGCCATCGCGACCAGGTCCGAAGCGATCGCCACCGATTCGTCGCTCGCCTCGACGATCGCGCGGGCGAGCAACTCGAGCCATGGCCCCCAGTCGCCGCGCAACTGCACTGCCGCCAGGGCCGAGTAGTACGCAACCCTCGCGCGCAGCAGCACCCCTGACAGGTAAAGCGGCGGATAACCTTCCGCAGCGAGCATCAGCGGCAACAGCAGGCGGCCGGTGCGGCCGTTGCCGTCCGCATAGGGATGGATGGTTTCGAACTGGGCGTGCGCGATCGCGAGTTGCGCCACCAGCGTCAACGCACCCTGCTCTTCGCCGCGCGGCGCGTACTGCAGGATGCTGCCGGCCATCTCCGCCATGCAGGCTGCGATCCGCGCCGGCGGTGCCGGCACGAAGGTCGCATCCTCGATCCGGGGGCTGCCGCCGATCCACGCCTGCGTGTCGCGCCACGCGCCGACCGGTACGACACCGGCCTGGTCCTGCATCAACACGGCATGCAGCCGATGGATCAGGGGCAGGTCGAGCGCCCGCCGGCCTTCGGCGCGGACGCGCTCCAGGCCGAGCTGGAGCGCGGCGACATAGCGCTCGGTGATCGCGACGTCGGGCGGCAGCCCCGTCGTGCCGCGCGTGGCTTCATAGGCGAGGAGCTGCGGGAGGTTGGTCCGGGTGCCTTCGATCTGCGAACTGGCGACCGCTTCCCGGCGCGCGAGCGTGCGGGTGACGAGGTCGGATTCCGGGATCCGCGCCATCGCGACCTGGAGCCGGCGCAATGCCGCTTCGGCGCCCGCGAACAACGCGTGGTAGCGCCCACCGTCCGGAATGCTCCGCGGTGTCGGCGGCGCCACCAGGGCAAGGGCGTTGGGGTGCCCGTCCGCGGGCACCAGACAGGGCTGGAGATGCGGAGCGATCTGGTCCCGGCGCATCGTGTCGTCCTCTCCGGGGAAACTTACGAAGCGCCCGGGTTTCGTTAAGGATTTCCACTAAGCTTATAATGCCTGCCGCGGCATTGTAAAGATGCCTTGAAACCTTATCAAGCCTTGGATGCTTCATAAGGTTTCAAGCCCGCCCGAACTTGGGGGCGCGCGGCCTGGACGCCGTCAGGCCTTGAGCTTCCACCCGCTGCGGAAGATCCACCACACCACCGCCAGGCACAGCACCAGGAAGCCGGTGATCGCCGCGATGCTGATGCCCACCGGCACGTCGGCGTTGCCGTAGAAGCTCCAGCGGAAGCCGCTGACCAGGTACACCACCGGGTTGAACAAGGTGACGGTCTGCCACACCGGCGGCAGCATCTTGATCGAGTAGAACGCGCCGCCGAGGAAGGTCAGCGGCGTCATCACCATCAGCGGCACGATCTGCAGCTTCTGGAAGTCGTCGGCCCACAGCCCGATGATGAAGCCGAACAGGCTGAAGCTCACCGCCGTCAGCACCAGGAACGCGAGCATCCACACCGGATGCAGGATCTCGTAATCCACGAACAGCCGCGCCGTGGCGAGGATCAGCACGCCGAGGATCAGCGACTTCGTCGCCGCCGCGCCCACGTAGCCCAGCACCACCTCCACGAACGACACCGGCGCCGACAGCAGCTCGTAGATGGTGCCCGCCCACTTGGGCATGTAGATGCCGAACGAGGCGTTGGAGATGCTCTCGCTGAGCAGCGACAGCATGATCAGGCCAGGGATGATGAAGGCCCCGTAGCCCACGCCGTCGATCTCGCCCATGCGCGAGCCGATCGCCGCGCCGAACACGATGAAGTACAGCGACGTCGACAGCACCGGCGACGCGATCGATTCGAACAGCGTGCGGAAGGTGCGCGCCATCTCGAAGCGGTAGATCGCGCGGATCGCGTGCACGTTGAGGCCGCTCATGCGCGCCCCCGCACCAGGCTGACGAAGATGTCCTCGAGCGAGCTCTCGCTCGAATGCAGGTCCCGGAAGTCGATGCCCTGCTCGGCCAGCCGCCGCAACAAGGCGGCGATGCCGGTGCGCTCCTCCTGCTGCACGTCGAAGGCCTGCTCCACATCAAACGTGTAAGTGAGCGTGCCGCCGTCCCCGGACAGCTCCAGCGGCAGGTCGCCCAGGGCCTCCGGGATCGCCGGCAGCGGCGCCTGCAGCGTCAGCGCCAGCTGCCGCTTGCCGAGCTTGCGCATCAGCGTCGCCTTCTCCTCCACGACGATCAGCTCGCCATGGTTGATCACGCCGATGCGGTCGGCCATCTCCTCGGCCTCCTCGATGTAGTGCGTGGTCAGGAGGATGGTGACCCCGTCCTCGCGCAGGCGCCGCACCAGCTGCCACATGTCATGGCGCAGCTCCACGTCCACGCCCGCGGTGGGTTCGTCGAGGAACAGGATGCGCGGCTCGTGCGCCAGCGCCTTGGCGATCAGCACCCGCCGCTTCATGCCGCCCGACAGCGCCATGATCTTGCTGTCGCGCTTGTCCCACAGCGACAGCTGCCGCAGCACCTTCTCCAGGTGCGCCGGATCCGGCGCCTTGCCGAACAGCCCCCGGCTGAACCGGCAGGTCGCCCAGACCGACTCGAAGGCGTCGGTGGACAGCTCCTGCGGCACCAGCCCGATCAGCGACCGGGCCGCCCGGGCCTCGCGGACGTGGTCGTGGCCGTCCACCGTGACCGTCCCCGAGCTGGCATTGACGATGCCGCAGACGATGCTGATCAGCGAGGTCTTGCCGGCCCCGTTGGGCCCGAGCAGGGCGAAGATCTCGCCGCGCCGGATGTCCAGGTCGATGCCCTTGAGGGCCTGGAAGCCGGAGGCGTAGGTCTTGGTGAGGTTGCGGATGGAGATGATGGGGGGCATGGGGCGATCATAGCCAGCAGTTTGGCGAGAGAGTGACATTCCAACGCCCCGAAGCCGCCTGAAAGCGGGTTAGGAGATCTTCCAGACTTCGGGCAGGAAATGCATTGGCCATATCGGCAGCGGTGGCAGCCCTCAAATCGACGAACTCGTGATAAGCGTGGTCCATCTCAGATGGTCCCTCTCCGCAGGCGACAAAATGCTGCGGACACAGGGACGGCATCCCTACTTGCTCGGCTACGAAAAGGTCTCCCCATTCGATGCATTCCCGAAACTCCGCGACATGCCCCTCCGGATCACCTGCCAGAAGCAGCTGGCCATGGGTCTTCCAGTTACCGCCATCACGATAGAGGTACTCAAGTACGCAGCATTTGTTCATGTCTGGGCCCGCGGCACTTCGTACCAGTAGCCTCCCGCAACCGCATCTCTTGGAGTGAGAACAACTGCTCGAGCGCCAATCCCAACAAAATCGGCTACCCTGGGTCAGCGCTGGGGAGCGCTTCTGCCCGAGATGCTAATGCCGAACGACAGCCTCTCCGTACCATCTGCTCAAGTCGTACATCGATGGATGTACGGCGCTCGGTTTGCCGATTTTTTTAACGCTCCTCCCACGGAAATCCTGGGGCAGTTGCTACAGGGATCCGTAGGCAGCGTCGAAGCTACACAGCGCAATGCGTGGCTCGGGCAAATCCATGCACTCAAGAATTTGCAGCTCTCAGAAGCGCAATTCCAATCCGCGAAGATTTACTTCGAGTATTCAATCCCTCGCTTAGGACGGCGCGCCGACGTCATCTTGATCGTCGAGCAGGTTTTGTTCGTGCTCGAATACAAGGTTGGTGAATCCAACTTCACACCGAATGCTCTGGATCAGGTTTGGGACTATGCGCTTGACCTCAAGAACTTCCACGAGAGCAGTCATGGCATCTGCATCGTTCCTGTTCTGATCGCCACTGCCGGCGCCCCTCAACGCATCGAGCTCCAACGCACTATTCATGATGACGGACTTGTCCGACCTGTCCGATCCAATTCTGACAACCTGTCCGAGATTGTCGCAACGGCTCTTACATTCTTTGATGCGCCGTCTATCGATATCAATGTGTGGGAACGTGGGCGATATTTGCCTACACCAACCATTATCGAAGCGGCACGAGCGCTTTTTGCAGGGCATGCCGTCGATTCGATATCTCGCAATGAAGCAGGCGCTCAGAACCTGGCGGTGACATCGAAAGCAGTTGACGCCATTGTCGGCAGTGTCAAAGCCAGGCGCGCAAAAGCAATCTGCTTTGTCACCGGCGTACCAGGCGCGGGAAAGACGCTGGTTGGCCTTGACATTGCCAATCGACATCTGGATCCAAAAAGCGAAACCTACAGCGTCTTTCTTTCCGGTAATGGTCCTCTCGTTGCGGTCATCCAAGAGGCGTTAGCTCGCGACAAAGTGGAACGCGCTGCACGAGGAGGGAATAGGCTTCGGAAAGGCGATGCCCGCAATGATGTGAAGGCATTCGTCCAGAACGTTCACCATTTCAGAGATGAATACCTCAAAGATGCTGGCGCTCCACCCGAGCATGTTGTGCTCTTCGACGAAGCCCAGCGTGCATGGACTCTTGAGCAAACAGCCTCCTTCATGGCCAAGAAGAAGGGGCTATCTGGTTTCTCTAAATCAGAGCCCGAGTTCCTGATTTCTTGCCTCGATCGACATGAGGATTGGGCCGTTGTCGTTTGCCTTGTCGGCGGCGGGCAAGAAATTAATACCGGAGAGGCGGGTATCAGCGAATGGCTGGAAGCCATACTGAAGAGCTTTCAGGGGTGGGAAGTACATTTGTCTCCCCACTTAGTGGAATCCGAATACCGCAGCACGGAATCCCTGTCCAAAGTTCTGTCCCTACCAACCGCATATCCAAATCCAAACTTGCATCTCGCGACGTCAATTCGTTCGTTCCGTGCCGAGTCCCTCAGCAGGTTCGTCCGCGAAATGCTTGACGTCGAGGAAGCAGCCGCCAAGTCGACGCTACGCGAGTTGGCGGATCGCTATCCTATTAAGCTCACTAGGAATCTGAATGCCGCAAAGGATTGGCTTCGCAGTCAAGCCCGGGGGTCGGAACGTTATGGAATTATCGTTTCATCTCAAGCCGAACGGCTAAAGCCGCACGCCATCGATGTTCGAGTAAAGACTGATCCCGTCAAGTGGTTCTTGGACGGAAAGAACGATATTCGCTCGTCCTACTACTTAGAAGACGTTGCCACCGAGTTTCAGGTTCAAGGTCTTGAATTGGACTGGGCATGCGTAGTTTGGGATGGAGACCTTCGATTCAACGGGAGCGGGTGGTCTCATCACGAGTTCAAAGGAACTCGTTGGAATCGAGTCAAGAAGGCTGAGCGCCAGCGCTATCTTGAAAACGCATACCGCGTGCTATTGACCCGTGCTCGCCAAGGAATGGTTCTTGTTGTTCCGGAAGGAAGCACCGCTGACCCAACTCGGTCACCATACCATTACGACACCACTTATCGATATCTCAAGTCGCTGGGGTTGGCGGACATCTCCGAGTGAGTTCGCAAGCACACAAGCCGAATAGGACGGCTAAACCTCACCATCGGAACGGAGCTGTTGCAGAATCACCAGGTAGTGATTGGCAATAAGATCAAAGCCGAAGCGAAGATCCAGGAAGGGAAAGCTGCACTTCTTCCCAAAGACGCGATCAAAAACGGAATTTAAGTTCTTTCCGTGCGTATCAAAGCTCGCGATTCGATAGATAACGTACAAATAGTCGAGCCGGTCGCCGTGGTCGTTCCTTAACTGGGTCAACATGCTCTTGACATCTAGCGCGGCATGAAGGGCAGCCCAGTTAGGATCAGCCGGCTCAAGAAGTGCCTTTTGTGGCAGCAGGTTTTCGTTGTAGAGCTTTAGATAGTCTCGTTTGAATGAGTTAACAAATTCCTCGTAACGTACGCTTCGAACTGCGGGTTCGCCGAAAATGTACGCATTCCAGAAGAAGCCTTCAATGACGGACCTCGCCAAAATGTGCGTTATGTAGCGCTCATCCACAGAGCTTTTGTCGAGCGTCATGTTCTCCAACAGGGTTCCAGCGATCGAGTGGAATCGCATGGCCTCTTGGCCAAAGTGACGAAGCTCCCCAGTCATGCCCCCAAGCTTTTTGAAAGTTGGGAGTTCCGATTTTAATAGGGCGAAATGATCTGCACCTGCCGTCACCGATCGGCGCGCAGAGCGCGCAAAAAGCACCGCCTAATCCTTATTAAGGTTGTATCCAGCTCTTCAACTAGCGCACTGTCGTTACGAAATATTGCCAAGCTGACAAGAATGTAAATGAGCGGGGCCGCCGCAACCCAATCAAACCATTGTCTTTCGTGGTTGAAGTCCAGGCTCAAATACGTGGCAACCGCAATGATCAGAAAAGCGATGGCTGCGACGGTCCGCAAAATGAAGAAACCGATGTTCTTATTCATAGCCTCTATCCTAGGTGAGATCACACGACGCTTGAAATGTGCAGGTCGCGGATATATCTCCAAGCGCCACTAATAGAGCGCCTTACTCGCCATTGATGCGCGATAGATTCGCGCCCATTTCGAACTCGCAAAGATGATTCCGGCGAGACTTTGGGTGGGGCAACGAAGTTCTATCATCCCGTATCTACGGCCTTTTCTTCAGGTTATAGAACGACGCAGCCTGCTCCATGATTCCACGAACATCGAGTCTGAATCGTTCTTCGTTCATTGGATATAGATCGATCATCATGAGCCGATTCCAAATCGCCTGTATCACGGCGGAGTCGCTTGGAGTTAATCGCCCGTTACTTGTGCGCCCCATAATCATGTCGATGAGCGATTCTCGTGCGAGCACCGGAAAAATTTCGGGTTCGAACCAGACGTCTTCGCCAGCCTCCCTCGAGGCCTCTGCTGCCGTTTCATGCAAAGTTGAGTCGCCGGCAATAATTCGCCGATAGAACTCTTTCGCACCTTCGAGGAGCTTTTGATCGGAGATCAGCCCGCCTGATCCCACCAATGCAAGCGCCGGAGCCCGGTTGAACTCGATAAGTGCATCAATGCCTGCGAAGCCCGTGCATGCGGCCATGAAGATCAGCAGATTGAATTGTGTGGCCGCGTTCAACCGAGCGAAGCGCGCCCGCAGTTCCGCCCACTCAATCTGCTCGGTGCCGCCTCTGCCATCGGGTCCTTCGATTCCTGCCGCGCATCCATGCGCTTCAATATGGAGGATCGGCCGCAGCTTTCGCTTATTGGCAACAAATGTAGCCCTTTCTATCGCCGCGAGCGTCTCGTTCTTGCTATTTGAGATCACGATATGAGCCCACCTGGGTCGCCTCGTCTCCAACCACTGGTGAAGCTCCACTCCGGTTTGTCGATCACCCGCTTCGCCTGAGTTAGGATCGGCCTCACGTAGCCATTGAATGATCCAAACATTGGATGGCGCTATCCATGCTTGATCCGGCAGATCCGGCATCCGTTGAATGAGATCAAGTTCTTCGGGCGTATATTTCAGAGCCATGGGGATTGCGTAGCTCTCTCCTGTTATCGCAAGCGCTTCCAGATGGCCACCCGCTCCGATCGAGGGACTGCTAGGTCGAGAGCGATCACTACCTCATAACGCAAGAGGCGGCCAAATCGGCCGCCTCTTGCGTTCAGTTGTCAGAACTTCAAGCCCCTAACGGATTCGGCTTGGCCCCATCGAGTCCGTACAGGCCGTTGGCCTTAGCCACATCCTTCGCCGTGAGTTTGCCCTCCGCCGCCAACGCAGCCACCGCCGCCTGCGCCACGTAATACCGGTTCACCTCGAAATGCCGCCGCAGGTTCTCCCGCGTATCCGACCGCCCGTACCCGTCCGTCCCCAGCACCGTGTACCGCATCGGCACGAACTGCCGGATCTGCTCCGGATACATCCGGATGTAGTCGGTCGCCGCGATCGCCGGCCCCGAACGACCCTCCAGCAGTGACGTCACGTACGGCACGCGACGCTCGCCCTCCGGATTCAGCCGGTTCCAGCGCTCCACGTCCCACCCGTCGCGGGCCAGCTCGTTGAAGCTCGGGCAGGACCAGATGTCGGCCTTCACCCCGAAGTCCTTCTCCAGCAGCTCGGCCGCGGCGATCACTTCGCGCAGGATCGTGCCGGAGCCCATCAGCTGCACGCGCAGCTCGCCCTTCTTCGGCTTGCCGGCGTCGCGGAACAGGTACATGCCGCGCAGGATGCCTTCCGCTGAGCCTTCCGGCATGTCGGGGTGCGCGTAGTTCTCGTTCATCAGCGTCACGTACCAGTACTCGTCGTGCTGCTCGGTGAGCATGCGCTGCATGCCGTGCTGGATGATCGTGACCACTTCGTAGGAGAACGTGGGGTCGTAGCTGCGCACGTTCGGGATCAGGCCGGCCTGGATCAGCGAATGGCCGTCCTCGTGCTGCAGGCCCTCGCCGTTGAGCGTGGTCCGGCCGGCGGTGGCGCCCAGCAGGAAGCCGCGCGCGCGCATGTCGCCGGCCTGCCAGGCGCTGTCGCCGATGCGCTGGAAGCCGAACATCGAGTAGTAGATGTAGAACGGCAGCAGCTGCAGGTCGTTGGTGCTGTAGCTGGTGGCGCAGGCGAGCCACGAGGCGAACGCGCCGGCCTCGGTGATGCCTTCCTCCAGCACCTGGCCGGTCGCGTCCTCGCGGTAGTACATGAGCTGGTCGCGGTCGACGGGCTTGTACTTCTGGCCCTGCGGCGCGTAGATGCCGAGCTGGCGGAACATGCCCTCCATGCCGAAGGTGCGCGCCTCGTCGGCGACGATCGGCACCAGGCGCGGGCCGACCTGCTTGTCGCGCAGCGCGATGTTGAGCATCTGCACGAACGCCATCGTCGTGCTGATCTCGCGCTCGCCGGTGGACTTGAGCAGGCGCTCGTAGGCCGACAGCGCCGGCACCGGCAGCGACTCGGTGCTTTTGCGCCGGCGCTGCGGCAGGAAGCCGCCCAGCGCGCGGCGGCGCTCGAGCATGTACTCCACTTCCGGCGAGTCCTTGCCCGGGTGGTAGAACGGCACCTGGTGGTCGGCGAGCTGCGCGTCGGTCACCGGGATCTGGAAGCGGTCGCGGAACGCCTTGACGTCCTCGTCGTCCATCTTCTTGGTGCCGTGCGTCGGGTTCAGCGCCTCGCCGGCCTTGCCCATGCCGTAGCCCTTGACCGTCTTGGCCAGGATCACGGTCGGCATGCCGGTGGTCTTCACCGCCGCGTCGTAGGCCGCGTACACCTTGTGCGGGTCGTGGCCGCCGCGGTTGAGGCGCCAGATGTCGTCGTCGCTCATGCTGGCGACCATGGCCAGCGTCTCCGGCGTCTTGCCGAAGAAATGCTCGCGCGTGTACGCGCCGCCGAAGGCCTTGCAGTTCTGGTACTCGCCGTCGACGGTCTCCATCATCACCTGGCGCAGCTTGCCGTGGGTGTCGCGCGCGAGCAGCGGGTCCCAGTGGCTGCCCCAGATGGTCTTGATGACGTTCCAGCCGGCGCCGCGGAAGTTGCCTTCCAGCTCCTGGATGATCTTGCCGTTGCCGCGCACCGGGCCGTCGAGGCGTTGCAGGTTGCAGTTGATGACGAAGATCAGGTTGTCGAGGCCTTCGCGGCCGGCGACCGAGATCGCGCCCAGCGACTCGGGCTCGTCGGTCTCGCCGTCGCCGAGGAAGCACCACACCTTGCGGTCGGTCTTCGGCATCAGGCCGCGCGCTTCGAGGTACTTGAACGCGCGCGCCTGGTAGATCGCGGCGATCGGGCCCAGGCCCATGCTCACCGTCGGCGTCTGCCAGTAGTCGGGCATCAGCCACGGGTGCGGGTAGGAGCTGATGCCCTTGCCGTCGACTTCCATGCGGAAGTGGTGCAGCTGGTCCTCGGTGATGCGGCCCTCGAGGAAGGAGCGCGCGTAGATGCCGGGCGAGCCGTGGCCCTGGATGTAGAGCAGGTCGCCGGGGTGGTCCGCGCTCGGGGCGCGCCAGAAGTGGTTGAAGCCGACGTCGTACAGCGTCGCGCTGGAGCCGAAGGTGGCGATGTGGCCGCCGAGCTCGCCTGGCTTGCGGTTGGCGGCGACGACCATGGCCATCGCGTTCCAGCGGATGATCGAGCGGATCCGCCATTCCATCGCCGCGTCGCCCGGGCTCCGCGCCTCCTGGCCGGCGGGGATGGTGTTGATGTACTCGGTGGTCGGCTGGAAGGGCAGGTTGGCGCCGGCGCGGCGGGTGACCTCGACCACGTTCTCGAGCAGCTGGTGGGCGCGGTCGGCGCCCTCGCGGTCCAGGACGGCCTGGATCGACTCCACCCATTCGCGGGTCTCGGTCGGATCGGGGTCGTCGCGCAGCAACTCGTTGAGCTGGTTCATGGTCCTGGGCCTCCGCGCGGCCCTGTGGCGGCGCTGTCGTAAACGGTTGTGGAAGCCCGATGGTAGCAGCGTCCGCCGGCTTCCGGACCTGCCTCCGAATATCACCCGGGGTTAATTCAAGCCCGTCGCGCGACCTCCAGGCAGAGGTCTTTTTTGCGAAGCAAAAATGGCCTCTGCCGACCCCTGTCGCCGAAGACCGCTTGACAACATTTCGATGATTCCAGAATATTGGAATCATGGACACCCCCCAGGCCCTCGCCGCCCTCACCGCCCTGAGCCACGAGTCGCGGCTCGCCGCCTTCCGCGCCCTGGTGCAAGCCGGCCACGACGGGCTCTCGGTCGGCGCATTGCGCGAGCAGCTGGGCCTGGCGCCCGCCACCCTGACCGCCCACCTCAACGTGCTGCGCGCCGCCGCCCTCGTCACCGACGAGCGCGAGGGCCGCGTCATCCGCGTCCGCGCCGACTACCCGCGCATGGACGCGCTGCTGGCCTACCTCACCGAGAACTGCTGCGCCGGTGCCGCGGAGTGCGGGCCGGCGTCCGCCTGCACTCCCTGCATCCCGCGCGACGCGCGCTCGCCCCACACCGAGGACACCGACCGATGAATCGTTTCCACGTCCACCTCAACGTCGCCGACCTGCCGGCGAGCGTCCGTTTCTACGCCGAGCTGTTCGGCGTGCAGCCCACCGTGCTCAAGCACGACTACGCGAAGTGGATGCTCGAGGATCCGCGCGTCAACTTCGCGATCTCGAACACCGGCCGCGCGCCGGGCATCGACCACCTCGGCATCCAGGCCGACAGCGCCGACGCGCTCGCCGCGATCGGCGTGCGCCTCGACGCCGCCGGCGGCAGCGTGGTGCCGGAGGAAGCGACGGTCTGCTGCTACGCGCAGTCCGACAAGCTGTGGACGGAGGATCCGCAGGGCACGCGCTGGGAGACCTTCCACACTTTCGGCGAGGCGACGACGTACCACGCGGCCGGCGCCGCTTGCGCGACGGACGGCACCTCGTGCAGCCCCGACGTCGCCAGCATGAAGCCGAAGGTCGACAAGGAAGCGTCGTGCTGCGCGCCGCAGTCCGGCTGCTGCTGACGTGGCGACGCCTGCGCGCAAGCGCGTGCTGTTCGTCTGCATCGAGAACTCGAATCGCAGCCAGATGGCCGAGGCCTTCGCGCGCATGCACGGCGGCGACGCCGTCGAGGCCTTGAGCGCCGGTTCGAAACCGTCCGGCCGCATCAACCCGAAGGCGGCGCGCTTCATGGGCGAGCTCGGCTACGACCTCACGGCGCATGCATCGAAATCGCTGGCCGACGTGACCGGCGAATTCGATGCGGTGGTCACGATGGGCTGCGGCGACGATTGCCCGTGGGTGCCCGCGAAACGGCGCGAGGACTGGGCGCTGCCGGATCCGAAGGACCTGGACGACGACGGCTACCGCGCGGTGCGCGACGAGATCTCGCGCCGCGTGCGCGCGCTGCTGGCGTCGCTGTGATGTCGCTGCGCCAGCGGCTCCTCGCCGAGCTCGTCGGCACCGCCCTCCTGCTCGCGGCCGTCGTCGGCTCCGGGATCATGGGCGTGGCCCTGTCGCACGGCAACGACGGCATCGCGCTGCTCGCGAACGCGGGCGCGACGGCGGCGATCCTCTATGTGCTGATCGTGGTGCTGGGGCCGGTGTCCGGCGCGCACTTCAACCCGGTGGTCACGCTGGCCGCGCGCCTCGATCGCGGCATCGGCAATCGCGAGGCCGCCGCGTACGTCGCGCTGCAGCTGCTTGGCGCGGTGGCGGGCGTGCTGCTCGCGCACGCGATGTTCGGGCAGGCGCTGTGGCAACCCGGCGACCACACGCGCACCGGAGCCGGCCAGTGGCTGAGCGAAGGCGTCGCGACCTTCGGCCTGGTGCTGACGATCCAGTTGGGCATGCGCCGCAGGGCCGGCGCGGTGGCCGCGCTGGTGGCGGCCTGGATCTTCGCCGCGTACTGGTTCACGGCCAGCACCTCGTTCGCGAACCCCGCCGTGACGCTGGCGCGCGCGCTGACCTCGAGCTTCTCCGGCATCCGGCCCGGCGACGTCTCCGGCTTCGTGCTGGCCCAGTGCCTCGGAGCGGCCGGCGGCTGGTGGGTGGCCCGCCGCCTGGAAGGCCCGCCCGCCGCCTGAGCCCGGGGGCTTGCAAATCCCGGGGCGGCGGCGCACAGTGAACCACATGGTTCACCATCAGACCCCGGCCCGCCTGGACGCCACCTTCGCCGCGCTCTCCGACGTCACCCGGCGCGGCGTGCTGGAGCAGCTGTGGCGCGCGGATGCCTCGATCAGCGACCTCGCCGCGAAGTTCGACATGACCCTCACCGGCATGAAAAAGCATGTCGGCGTGCTGGAGCAGGCGGGCCTGGTGACCACCGAGAAAGTCGGCCGCGTGCGGACCTGCAGGCTCGGGCCGCACCGGCTCGAGGAAGAAGCCGCGTGGATCGCGCGGCACCACCGGCTCTGGAGCGCGCGCTTCGACGCTCTGGACACGATCGTCGAAGACCTCAAGCGCAAGGAGAAGGAAGATGGCCAACGCAAGTAGCGCCTCCGCAATGAATCCCACGAACGTGGAACGCAGGTCCGACCGCGAATTCGTGGCGACCCGTACGTTCGACGCCCCCGCCCGCCTGGTCTACGAGGCGTGGCGCAACCCCGACCTGTTCCGCAAGTGGTGGGTGCCGGAGGGCGCGGGCATGACGCTGGAATCGTGCGAGATGGACGTGCGTACCGGCGGCAAGTACCGACTCGTGTTCCGCCATCCGCAGTTCGACGGGCCGATGGCGTTCTTCGGCCGCTACACCGACGTCGTGCCGAACAAGCGCATCGCCTGGACCAACGAAGAGGGTGGCGAGGACCAGGGTGCGCTGACCACCGTGACGTTCACGGAGCGCGACGGCAAGACGCTCGTCAGCTACAGCGAGCTCTACCCGACCGCCGAAGCCTGCGACGAAGCCATCGCCGGCTCCGCCGAAGGCCTGCCGGGCCAGTTCGCGCAGCTCGACCAATTGCTCGCCGCCGGCTGGTGAAAAAAGGGGTCTGACGCCCTTTTCCGACCCCCTTGTTTAACGGCGCCCACGCTCCTTGCGGAGCTGGGCGTCGACGGCCGCGATCGCGGTCATGTTGATCACGCGGCGCGGCGTGGACGCGGTCGTCAGGATGTGCGCCGGCTGGTCGAGGCCCATCAGGATCGGGCCGATCGCGACGCCGTCGGTCATCACCCGGGTCATGTTGTAGGCGATGTTGGCGGCGTCGAGGTTCGGCATCACGAACAGGTTGGCGCGGCCGCTGAGCGTGGTGCCCGGCAGCATCTGCTCGCGCAGCTGCGGGCTCCAGGCGGTGTCGGCCATCATCTCGCCGTCGACCTCGAGCTTGGGCGCGCGCGTGCGGATGATCTGCAGGGCCTCGCGCATCTTGCGCGCGCTCGCGTCGTCGTGGCTGCCGAAGTTGGAGTGCGACAGCAGCGCCACCTTCGGCTCGACGCCGAACAGCTTGAGCCGGTACGAGGCCTGCAGCGTCGCCTCCGCGATCTGCTCGGCGTTCGGGTCGAGCTGCACGTGCGTGTCGAGGAAGAACCACACGCCGCGGTCGTTGATGACGCCGGTCATCGCGGCGGTGCCGGACACGCCCTTGTCGAAGTCGAACACGCTGCGCAGGTAGCCGAGCTTCTTGTGGTATCGGCCAACCAGGCCGCAGATCAGCGCGTCGGCTTCGCCGCGCTCGACCATCAGCGCGGCGATCAGCGTCGGCCGCGAGCGCATCAGGTTCTTCGCCGCCGCCGGGGTCACGCCGCGGCGCGCGGTGAGCGCGTGGTACTGCTGCCAGTACTCGTGGAAGCGCGGGTCGTCGTTGATGTTGGTCAGTTCGAAGTCGACGCCCGGCTTCAGCCGCAGCCCGAGCCTCGCGATGCGCGATTCGATCACCTCCGGCCGGCCGATCAGGATCGGCCGCGCCAGGCCTTCGTCGACCACGGTCTGCACCGCGCGCAGCGTGACCTCTTCCTCGCCCTCGGCGTACACCACGCGCTGCCGGTCGGCGCGCGCGCGGTCGTACACCGGCTTCATCAGCAGGCCGGTGCGATAGATGAACTGGCCGAGCTTCTCCTCGTAGGCATTGAAGTCGGCGATGGGGCGATCGGCGACGCCCGATTCCATCGCGGCGCGCGCGACGGCCGGCGCCAGCATTACCAGCAGGCGCGGGTCGAACGGGCGCGGGATCAGGTATTCGGGGCCGAACGAGGGAATGTCGTCGCCGTACGCGGCGGCGAGGTCGCCGGCTTCCATGCGCGCGAGCTGCGCGATCGCGCGCACGCAGGCGAGCTTCATCGCCTCGTTGATCTGCCGCGCGCCGACGTCCAGCGCGCCGCGGAAGATGTACGGGAAGCACAGCGCGTTGTTGACCTGGTTCGGGTAGTCGCTGCGGCCGGTGGCGATGATGCAGTCCGGGCGCACGCGCTTCGCGTCTTCCGGCAGGATCTCGGGGTTCGGGTTGGCGAGCGCGAGGATGATCGGCTTCGCGGCCATCGTCGCCACCATCTCCGGCTTCAGCACGCCGCCGGCGGACAGGCCGAGGAAGATGTCGGCGCCTTCAACGATCTCGGCAAGCGTGCGCTTGGCCGTGTCGCGCGCGTAGCGCTGCTTGTCCGGATCCATGTGGCCGCGGCCGGCGTACAGCACGCCGTCGCGGTCCACGGCGAGGATGTTCTCCGGCTTCATGCCCAGCGCGACCAGCATGTCGAGGCAGGCGATGCCCGCGGCGCCCGCGCCCGCGGTCGCCAGCTTCACGTCCTCGATCTTCTTGCCGACCACTTCCAGCGCGTTGACCACCGCGGCGCCGACGATGATGGCGGTGCCGTGCTGGTCGTCGTGGAAGACCGGGATGCGCATGCGCTCGCGCAGCTTGCGCTCGACGATGAAGCACTCCGGCGCCTTGATGTCCTCGAGGTTGATGCCGCCGAACGTCGGCTCCATCGCCGCGATGATGTCGACGAGCTTGTCGGGGTCGCGCTCGTTGAGCTCGATGTCGAACACGTCGATGCCGGCGAACTTCTGGAACAGCACGCCCTTGCCTTCCATGACCGGCTTGCCGGCGAGCGGGCCGATGTCGCCCAGGCCGAGTACGGCGGTGCCGTTGGTGACGACGGCCACGAGGTTGCCGCGCGCGGTGAGCTCGCTGGCGGCATTCGGGTCGGCGACGATGGCCTCGCAGGCGTAGGCCACGCCCGGCGAATACGCCAGGGCGAGGTCGCGCTGGGTGACCATCGGCTTGGTCGCGACGACCTTGATCTTCCCGGGCGGCGCCCAGCGGTGGTACTCGAGCGCGGCCGTTTTCAGGTCGTCGGTCGAATTGGCCGGGTTGTCGGGCTGGTCGGTCATCGTCACGGCATCGCGGGTGCGGGAGGACCCATTCTAGTCGCCGGCGCCGGCAAAGGGCTCGCCGGGTCGCCCGGGTCGCGGGGCTCGTCGCCGCCTTCCGGCGCAGCGAGCTGGTCCATGCGGATGCGGTTGGCGAACAGCGAGAACGCCAGCATCCCGGCCAGCCCGTTGGCGCGCGAGATCCAGCGCGGCAGCCAGCGCGGCGGGGCCAGCGCCGGCGCGACCGCGCGGCCCTGCGCGTCGGTGCCGCCGCGGAACAACGGCTCGAAGCGCACCGCGTCGCCCAGCGTCATCTTGCCCGCGAACAGCTGCCGGCACAGGTGCAGCTTGCGGTGCTTCAGCGCCCAGCGGAAGAAGGTGTGCACGCCGACGAGGCCGCGCAGGTACACCACGTCCTTGGTGAACGCCGCGCCGCCCTCGACCGGCACGCCGCGGAAGATCCGCTGCGCTGAGGCGAAGCTCTCGACCTCGCCCTGGCCGGCGTCGAGGAAGTAGCGGAACACCTGCAGGAAGTCGGCGCCTTCCGTCGCCATCGCCACCGCCTCGATGCGCAGCGACACGCGCTTCATGCGCTCGATGTCGATCGCGCCGGTGATCTGCTCGGCGAACGTCGCCAGGCCCTCCTGCGTCGCCGTCGTCCGCGGCGAGGACAGCGCCATGCTCTGCAGCACCGGCTGCTGGCGGCCGTTGAGCGCGGTGAGCGAATGCACGAAGGCCTCGTGCTGCAGCAGCTGGTGGCGGTCGTAGTCGCTGAAGGCGGCACCGGCGCGCAGGCGGATGCGGGTCGAGCCGGCGGCGGCCTTGGCGATGAGGTCCGGATCGAGCACCACTTCGATCACGCGGCCGTTGAAGTAGTCGTCGAGGTCCGATTGCAGCTGCAGGCGCAGCGCGGTGGCGGAAATCGGCACCTGCTCCTCGGGCGCGAGCAGCTCGCGGTCGAGCTGGCTGGCGATGCCGATGAAGTGGCGCGCGGCCTCGCGCGTGCTCGGGCCGGCACCGGGCAGCGGCTCGTCGGGGCGACCGAACAGCTGCCGCGACAGCGCACCGGCGCGGGGCGTGCCCAGCGCCTCCAGCAGTTCCGCGGCGACGCCCCAGGAGCGCGCGGACTCGACCAGGTAGCGGCCGAGCGGATGCGCCGGATCGGCCTCGGCGGCGATCGCGTCCATCTCGCGCCGCGCTTCGGCGAAATCGTGCTTCGGATAGTCGTAGCGCGGCAAGGTCGGTTGGCCGGCGCGCCACTGCGCGAGGAACGCGTCCTGCACGCGCGCGGGCCAGCTCACCAGGTTCAGCAGGTTCAGGCCGCGCGCCGCGCGCACCATCCGCGCGTCCAGCGCCGCGTACCTCGCGATGTCAGTGCTTTCAGCCACGGATCTCACAGATCACACGGATCAGGCCAACGCACGCCATGGTGTTCTGCTCTTTCATCTGTGTCATCTGTGAAATCTGTGGCAAAAAGACCTTCAGTGCTTGCCGTGCTTTTCGTCGAGGCGCTTGTGCAGCGCGCGGGTCAGCACTTTCGCCTCGGATTTCTGCGCCAGGCGCGTCGCGAGCCTGTCGGCGGCGCCGGCGACCTCGTCGCGCAGCTTGAGGTAGTTGGCGTAGCGGTCGGCGTCGAGCGTGCCGGCCTCGATCGCGGCGCGCACGGCGCAGCCGGGCTCGCGGTCGTGGCGGCAGTCGCGGAAGCGGCACTGCTCCGCCAGCGCCTCGATGTCGGCGAAGTTGCGGTCGACGTCCTCTTCGCCGGTGGGCTTGAGCTCGCGCATGCCGGGCGTGTCGATCAGGCACGCGCCCGAGGGCAGCGGCACCAGCGCGCGGTGGGTGGTGGTGTGGCGGCCGCGCGCGTCGCTCTCGCGCACCTCGCCGGTCTTCATCTTCTCGACGCCGAGCAGCGTGTTCATGAGCGTCGACTTGCCCGCGCCGGAGGACCCGACGAGCACGACGCTGCTGCCGGGCTGCAGCCACGGCGCGAGCACGTCGACGGTGGCCCGATCCTTGGCGTTCACCGCGACCGCGGTCATCTCCTGCGCGAGGCTGCCGGAGATCGCCTCCAGCGCGGTGGCGACCGCGGCCGGATCGTCCGCGGCGGCCTTGTCGGCCTTGGTGAGCACGACCACGGCGCCGGCGCCGCTGCCCTGCACCAGCAGCAGGTAGCGCTCGATGCGGCGCGGGTTGAAGTCGGCGTCGAGGCCGCAGACGACGAAGACGGTGTCGACGTTCGCCGCGATCAGCTGCTGTTTGTAGTGCTCGCCGGCGGCGCCGCGCTTGATCGCCGAGTGGCGCGGGAGCAGGGCCACGATCTTCGCGCCTTCCAGCGTCGGGCCCTCGACCAGCACCCAGTCGCCGACGGCGGCGCGTTCCTCGGGCGCGGCCTGGCCCTTGCGATAGCCGGCGGCGCGCTGCCATTCGGGCAGCGATTCGACGGCCACGCCTTCGCCGGGGGCTTCCGCCACCAGGTACCCGCTGCGGTGCTGCTCCACGACCCGCGCCGGCCGCGCGGCCGGATGCTCCGCCAGCAGCGCCGCCCACGCCGGGTCGGCGGCATGCGCACGGACGTCGTCGCCCTCGAGGGGATAGGGCCAGCCGATGGCGCGGAGGTCGGTCATCGGGGGATTCTGCCCTGCCGCGCCGGCAGTGGCACGCGCCGGCCTGCGGATCCGGCACGCGTCCGGCGCGAATCCGGCGCGGATCCGGCGTGTCCCGGGCGCATTTTCGGCTAGGCTGGCGTTCCCTTCCGATCCGCCGGCAGCGCCGGCACGCTGCCCGCATGGATGCCGCTTCCCCCAAGCCGATGACGCCCCTCAAGACCAGCGCGCGCCTCTCCGAAGTGCGCTACGAGATCCGCGGCGAACTCGCCCGCCGCGCCCGCGAGCTCGAGGCCGCCGGCCGCAGCCTGATCAAGCTGAACATCGGCAACCCCGGGGCGTTCGGCTTCCGCGCGCCGGAGCACCTGCAGCGCGCGATCGCCGGCCGCATCGAGGCCACCGACCCGTACACGCACCAGCAGGGACTGCCGGCCGCGCGGGAGGCGATCGCGGCCTTCCACCGCGCGCGCGGCACGCCCAACGCGGCGCCCGAGCGCGTGTTCGTCGGCAACGGCGTCAGCGAGCTGATCGACCTGTCGCTGCGCGCGCTGCTGAATCCCGGCGACGAGGTGCTGCTGCCCTCGCCCGACTATCCGCTGTGGAGCGCCGCCACGATCCTCAACGACGGCCGGCCGGTGTACTACGCGTGCCGCCCGGAGAACGGCTTCCTGCCGGATCCCGACGAGATCGCCGCGCTGGTGACGCCGCGCACGCGCGCGATCGTGCTGATCAACCCGAACAATCCGACCGGTGCCAGCTATCCGCGCGCGCTGCTCGAGCGCATCGTCGCCGTGGCGGCGAAGCACCGGCTGCTGCTGATGGCCGACGAGATCTACGACGGCATCCTCTACGACGAAGCGGCGTTCGAGCCGCTGGCGCCGCTGGCCGGCGACCTGCCGTGCCTGTCGTTCGGCGGCCTGTCGAAGGTGCACCGCGCCTGCGGCTGGCGCGTCGGCTGGGCCGTGCTCAGCGGCGATCCGATGGCGAGCGGCGACCTGCACCACGCGATGGACCTGCTCGGCGCGCTGCGGCTGTGCGCGAACGTGCCCGGCCAGTTCGCGATCGAGGCCGCGCTGCACGGCGAGGACACGATCGCGGCCCTCACCGCGCCCGGCGGGCGCCTGCACGAGACGCGCGCCGCGCTCGTCGAGGCGTGCGCCGCGAGCCCCCACCTGTCGCTGGTCGCACCGCAGGGCGCGCTGTACGGCTTCCCGGCGGTGGTCGGCGACGCCGCGCGCGGCTTCGACGACCATGCGTTCGCGCTGGAGCTGATGGAGGAGGAGGGCGTGCTGGTGGTGCCCGGCTCGAGCTTCAACGTGCCGTACCGCAACCATTTCCGCGTGACCCTGCTGCCGGAGGCGCCGGTGCTGCGCGAGGTGTTCGCGCGCATCGACCGCGTGCTCTCGCGGCGCGCGGCGGCCGCCGCCGCGACGCCTGCCGTCGCGAGCGCCGTGGCCTGACATGAAGTACCTCGCGCTCGGCGACAGCTACACCATCGGCGAAGGCGTCGCGGAGGACGCGCGCTGGCCGGTGCTGCTCGCGCGCGCGCTGCGCGACGGCGACGTCGCCATCGACGACCCGCGCATCATCGCCACCACCGGCTGGACCACCGACGAGCTGGCCGCGGCGATGGACGCCGCCGCGCCGCTGGGCGACTGGGACTTCGTGACCCTGCTCATCGGCGTCAACAACCAGTACCGCGGCCGCGGCCTGGACGAGTACCGCGCGCAGTTCGAGTCGCTGCTGCACCGCGCGATCGTGCTCGCGGGCGGGCGCTGCGAACGGGTGATGGTGCTCTCGATCCCGGACTGGGGCGTCACCCGTTTCGGTGCGGAATCGGGCCGCGACCTGGCGCAGGTCTCGCGCGAGCTCGATGCCTTCAACGATGCGGCGCGCGAACTGAGCACGCGGCACGGCGTGGCGTTCGTGGACATCGCGCCGGTGTCGCGCGCGCGCGGCGGCGAGCCCGCGATGCAGGCCGCCGACGGCCTGCATCCGTCGGCGGCGATGCACGCGCTGTGGCTGCAGGCCGCGCTGCCGGTGGCGCAGCGCCTGCTGGTCGACACGGAACCCGATTGACCGTGGGCGCGACGTCCGCGCTCGACGCCGCGACCGCGCGGCGCATCGCCTCCTCGTTCCTGCCGGCGCGCTGGTACGGCAACCGCGCCCTGTGGTGCTACGTCCGCGCGAAGCTGCGCTGCGATCCGCTGTATCCCGGCGTCATCGCCGCGCTGCGCGGATGCGACGCGCCGCTGCTCGACCTCGGCTGCGGCATCGGCCTGCTCGCGCACGCGCTGCGCGACGCCGGCCTGGCCATGCCGTATCGCGGCGTGGACATCGACGCGCGCAAGATCCCGCAGGCGCAACGCGCGGCCGCCAATGCCGGGCTGCGCGACGTCGCCTTCGAAGCCGTGGACCTGTCGGCGCGCATGCCGGCCCACCAAGGCAGCGTCGCCATCCTCGACGTGCTGCAGTTCGTGTCGCCGCAGGCGCAGGCCGCGATCCTCGATGCCGCCGTCGCGATGCTCGCGCCCGGCGCGCGGCTGGTGATCCGCACGGGGCTCGACGACGGCAGCGCGCGTGCGCGGACCACGCGCCGCATCGACGTCTTCTCGCGCAAGGTGCGCTGGATGAACGCCGGCCCGCAGGCCTATCCCGATCCGGACGCCCTGCGCGCGCGCTTCGATGCGGCCGGGCTGTCGCACGCCTTCTCGCCGCTGTACGGCCGCACGCCCTTCAACAACTGGCTGGTCGTCGCCGAACGTCCCGCCTAGCCGGGCAGCACCGTGCGGTAGCCGCGCGCCGCGATGTCGTCGAGCACCCGCGCGACGACCTCGAGGTTGCGGCGGTGCGGCGAACCTTCGTGCAGCAGCACGATCGCGCCCGGCGCGAGCGTGCGCAGGATCCGCCGCGACACCACCGCCGGGTCGCCTTCCACCGCGTCGTAGCCGCGCGCGCTCCACGCGACCCGCGTCAGGCCGAGCCGCGCGAGCGGCGCCGCGACGAAGGGATTGGACATGCCGACCACGGCGCGGAACCAGCGCGGCGCCACGCCCGCGATCTCGGTGAGCACCGCCTGCGCGCCTTCGATCTCGCGCGACATGCGCTTCGGCCCCAGCGCCCAGAACCAGCCGGCGGGATGCGCGGCGCTGTGGTTGCCGATGGCGTGGCCGCGCCGGATCATCTCGTGCACCAGCTCGGGCCGCGCGCGCGCGCGATCGGCGACCACGAAGAACGTCGCCCGGATGCCGCGCGCGTCGAGCAGGTCGAGCATCGCGCGCGTGTCGTCCGACGGGCCGTCGTCGATGGTGATCCACGCCACGCGTTCCCGTGTCGGCAGCCGCCACAGCACCGGCCCGAACAGCGCCGAACGCGGCCGGAAGGTGCCCCACACCACCACGGCGTGCGACAGCAGCAGCACCGGCAGCCCGACGTGCCAGCCCAGGCGCCACCACAGCGCCGCGGCCAGCAGCTGCGCGCCGGCGAACGCCCAGGCCCAGGCATGGGGCCGGCGCGGCGGATGGTCGAGGGCCGGGAACGCGGATTCCATGACGCGGATCATGCCGCACGCGGGCGGGCTGCGCTGCACGGGGGCGTAGAATGACGGCCCCCCACGCACGTTCCAGGATCGCCGCCATGTCGCTCGACCCCGCCCTGCGCGCCCGCATCGACGCGCTGCTCGCCGCCCACCCGGTGGTCCTGTTCATGAAAGGCCAGCCCGACGCGCCGCAGTGCGGCTTCTCGGCCAAGGCGGCCGCGGCGCTGGCGTCGATCGGCCTGGACGACTACGCGCACGTCGACGTGCTCGCCGACCAGGAGATCCGCGAGGGCATCAAGGCCTACGGCGACTGGCCGACGATCCCGCAGCTGTACATCGGCGGCGAGCTGGTCGGCGGCAGCGACATCATCGAGCAGATGGCCTCCAGCGGCGAGCTGCAGGCGGCGCTCGGCCTGCCGCCGCCGGACCGCACGCCGCCGTCGGTGCACGTGAGCGAAGCCGCGGCCGCGGTGCTGCGCCAGGCGCTGGCCGATGCCGGCGAAGGCTTCGCGCTGAAGGTGTCGGTGGATCCGCGCTTCAACGCGCAGCTGCAGGCCGAGCCGGCGAACCCGAACGCGATCGCGACCGAAGCCGCCGGCATCCGCATGCAGTTCGACCTCGCCTCGGCGCGGCGCGCCGAAGGCCTGTCGATCGAGTGGGTGGACGACGCGCGCGGCCGCGGCCTGGTGATCGAGAACCCGAACGCGCCGCCGAAGGTGCGCGAGCTCGCGCCGGCCGACGCGGCGCAGCGGCTCTCGGCGGGCACGCTGCGCCTGGTGGACGTGCGCCCGGCGCAGGAGCGCGAACTCGCCGCGCTGTCCGTGGCGTTCGACACGCTCGATGCCGGCGGCACCGCCGCGCTCGAGGCGCTGCCGAAGGACACGCCGCTCGCGTTCCTGTGCCACCACGGCGGACGCAGCGCGCAGGCCGCGGAGCATTTCCGCCGCCTCGGCTTCCGCGAGGTCTACAACGTCACGGGCGGCATCGACGCCTGGGCCGACATCGAGCCGTCGGTCCCGAAGTACTGAAAAACAGGGGGTCTGACCCCCTTTTTTGACCACATTTTTTACCAGCCGCCCCCGGCGTCGAGCCAGGCCTGCTCGTCCGGCGTGGTGGCGCGACCCAGCGCGGCGTTGCGGTGCGGGAAGCGGCCGAAGCGCAGGATGGCGTCGCGGTGCGCGACGGCATAGTCGCGGTAGTTGGCGTCGCCGAGCGCCTCGAACAGCGCGACGGAACGCTCCTGGTCGGCGCGCGCCTCGGAGTGCTCGAACGGCAGGTAGAAGAACGCGCGCAACGCCGGCTCGAACGCGGCGTCGTGGCCCGCCGCGAGCGCGCCGGCGGCGAAGTGCAGCGCGAGCCCGTCGGTCGCGAACGCATGGGCGCTGCCGCGGAAGATGTTGCGCGGGATCTGGTCGAGCAGCAGCAACAGCGCCAGCGCGCCCTCCGCGGTCGCGGCCCAGCCGTCGAGTTCGCGCCGCGCGGCGGCGTGGTGCGCGGCGCCCAGCCGCTCGCGGCAGGCCGCATCGAACGCCTCGCCGCCCCGGAACCACTTCGCGGGCCCGGCTTCGCGCCAGAATGCGACGACCTGCGACGGCGTTTCGGTCACGGCGGGGCTCCCTCGAACGGCACGGTCGGGCCCGACCGCGTTCCGCTAGCATGCCACGCATGCCGATCGACGCCTTCGATGCCGCCCTGCTCCGCCCGACGCCGTGGCGGCCGCTCGAGCGCCTGCCGCGCGGCCTGGTCGAGTTCCTGTACTTCGGCATCAAGGAAGCGCGCGCCTGCCTGTTCGCGGGGCTGTTCTTCGTCGCGATCTTCGCGGTGCCGCGCGCCGGCCTGTTCGGCATCCCGCGCTACGACCTGCTGCTCGTCATCGCACTCGCGATCCAGGCCTTCATGGTGCTGGCGAAGCTGGAGACGATCGACGAGCTGAAGGCGATCACGCTCTTCCACGGCGTCGGCTTCGCGCTCGAGGCGTTCAAGACCTCGCCGGCGATCGGCGCATGGTCCTATCCCGACTTCGCCTACACCAAGGTGCTCGGCGTGCCGCTGTTCTCGGGCTTCATGTATGCCGCCGTCGGCAGCTACGTGATCCAGGCCTGGCGCCTGCTCGACGTGCGCATCCGCCACCATCCGCCGTACTGGCTGGCGACCTTGGTTGCGCTCGCGATCTACGCCAACTTCTTCACCCACCACTGGATCGGCGACTTCCGCTGGTACATCGCCGCCTGCGCGCTGGGCGTGTACGCGCGCACGACCGTGGTGTTCCGGCCGCTCGACCGCGACCGGCGCATGCCGATGCTGCTCGCCTTCGTGCTGGTCGGCTTCTTCATCTGGCTGGCCGAGAACTTCAGCACCTTCTTCGGGATCTGGCGCTATCCCGACCAGCTCGGCGCATGGTCCACGGTGCACGTGGGCAAGTGGAGCTCGTGGTCGCTGCTGGTGGTGATGACCTTCACCATCGTCGCGCACCTCAAGCACATCAAGGCCAGCATCCACGTCCCCGACTAGGGCGTGACCAAGGTCAGGCTTGGCACGGCGCCCGCGGCGGGCTAGGTTTGGCCTTCCACGGGGAGACCACCATGAAACGACCGCTCGTTGCCGCGCTCGCGGCGACCTTGCTCGCCGGCTGCGCCACCACGGCGGCCACGCGCGACACGCCGCCCGACGGCGGCAAGGCCGCCGACGCCGCGAAGTCCAGCTTCATCGACGATCCCTACGCGAGCACCTACGCCGCGCCGGCCTCGCAGCCGGTGCTGATCGCGGGCGCGACGGTGCTCACCGGCACCGGCGAGCGGCTCGAGGGCGCGGACGTGCTGATGCGCGACGGTCGCATCGAAGCGGTCGGCACCGGCCTCGACGCCGCGGACGCGGTGCGCGTCGACGGCAAGGGCAAGTGGGTCACGCCCGGCATCATCGACGTGCACTCGCACCTCGGCGTGTATCCCAGCCCCGGCGCACGCGCGCATTCGGACGGCAACGAAGCCACGTCGCCGGTGACGCCGAACGTGTGGGCCGAGCACTCGGTGTGGCCGCAGGATCCCGGTTTCGACGCCGCGCGCGCCGGCGGCATCACCACGCTGCAGGTGCTGCCGGGCTCGGCGAACCTCGTCGGCGGCCGCGGCGTCACCCTGCGCAACGTGCCCGCCACCAGCTACCAGGCGATGAAGTTCCCGGGCGCGCCCTGGGGCCTGAAGATGGCCTGCGGCGAGAACCCCAAGCGCGTCTACGGCCAGAAGGGCGGCCCGTCCACCCGCATGGGCAACGTCGCCGGCTACCGCGCGGCGTTCATCGACGCGGCCGACTACATCCGCAAGCAGGAAAAGGCCGCGAAGAAGGGCAAGGACGGCGACAAGGACCCGTCCAAGCGCGACCTCAAGCTCGACACGCTGGCGGCGGCGATCCAGGGCGACATCCTGGTGCACATCCACTGCTACCGCGCCGACGAGATGACGACCATGCTCGACCTGGCGAAGGAGTTCGGCTTCAAGGTCGCCGCGTTCCACCACGGCGTCGAGGCGTACAAGATCGCCGACCGGCTGGCGAAGGAAGGCGTGTGCGGCGCGCTCTGGGCCGACTGGTGGGGCTTCAAGATGGAGGCCTTCGACGGCATCCAGGAGAACATCGCGCTGGTGGATCGCCCCGAGGGCGGCTGCGCGATCGTGCACTCCGATTCGGAGGAAGGCATCCAGCGGCTCAACCAGGAAGCGGCGAAGGTGATGGCGCACGCGCACAAGGCGGGCATCGACATCCCGCCGGAACGCGCGATCCGCTGGCTCACCGCCAACCCGGCGAAGGCGCTGGGCCTGCTCGACCGCACCGGCACGCTGGAGGCGGGCAAGCTCGCCGACGTGGTGCTGTGGAACCGCGACCCGTTCAGCGTGTACGCGCAGGCCGAACAGGTGTGGATCGACGGCGCGCGCGTGTACGACCGCCACGACCGGTCGCTGCAGCACGTGTCCGACTTCATGCTCGGCCAGTCCGCCGGAGGTGCCCGATGAACCGTCTGCACGACCGCCGCCTGCCCGCCCGCCGCTTGCACGGCCTCGCGCTGGCCGCCTGCGGCACCGCGCTCGCCCTCGCCGGCCTGGCCGCGCCCCGCGCCGCCGCCGCGCAGGACCTGCTGGTCCGCAACGCCACCGTCCACACCGCCGGCAGCGCCGGCACGCTGCGCAACAGCGACGTGCTGGTGCGCAACGGCCGCATCGCCGCCGTCGGCACGGGCCTCGCGGCGCCCGCGGGCGTCGCCGTGGTCGACGCCGCCGGCCGCTCGCTGACGCCGGCGCTGTTCGGCGGCATCACCGGCATCGGCATCGAGGAAGTCTCCGGCGAATCCGACACCGTCGACGCGACGCTCGCGCTCGGCGCCGGCGCGCAGCCGGTGATGACGGTGCGCCCGGAGTTCGACGTCACCCTCGCCTACAACCCCGACACGGTGCTGCTGCCGGTCGCGCGGATCGAAGGGATCGGCTTCACCCTGCTGCACGCGGGCAACGCGCGCGGCGGCTCGATCATCGGCGGCCAGGGCGGCACGGTCCGGCTGGACGGCGGCATCGATCCAGTCGGCCCGCGCGTGCTGTTCGTCGAGCTCGGCGCCGCCGGCGCCGGGCTCAGCGGCGAATCGCGCGCGGCGCAATGGATGCTGCTCGACCAGCTGGTGGACGAAGCGCGCGGCCGCATCGCGCCGGAATCGCGCAACGCGCTGATGACGCCCGCCGGGCGCGCGGCGCTCGCGCGCTTCCTCGACGGCAAGGGCCTGGTGATGGTGCAGGTCGAGCGCGCCGCGGACATCGTGCAACTGCTGCGCTGGAGCAAGCGCCAGGGCGTGCGCGTCGCCATCGCCGGCGGCGCCGAGGCGTGGAAGCTCGCGCCGCAGCTCGCGGCGGCGAAGGTGCCGGTGTTCGTGGATCCGCTGGCGAACCTGCCGGCCGACTTCGACCGCATCGGCGCGACCATGGAGAACGCCGCGCGCCTGCAGGCGGCAGGCGTGGCCGTCGGCTTCAGCCAGGCGGGCGACGCCTCGCACAACGCGCGCAAGGTGCGCCAGCTGGCGGGCAATGCCGTCGCCAACGGCATGCCGTGGGAGGCCGCGCTGGCGGGCCTCACCCGCGTGCCGGCGCAGGCGCTCGGCCTCGGCGACCAGCTCGGGGCCATCGCGCCGGGCATGCGCGGCGACCTCGTCCTCTGGAGCGGCGACCCGCTCGAGCTGTCGAGCCTGCCCGACCAGGTGTGGCTGGACGGTCGCGCGCAGCCGATGCGCTCGCGCCAGACCGAGCTGCGCGACCGCTACCTGGGGGTCATTCGTTGAAGCGGAGATGGCGCACGGACTTGCCGTTGCGCCGGATCAGCCGCAGCGCCTCGATGCCCGCCTGGATGTGCGACTCGACGTAGGACGCGCTGACCCTGGCGTCGCTCGCCTCGGTCTTGACGCCCTCCGGGACCATCGGCTGGTCGCTGACCAGCAGCAGCGCGCCGCAGGGAATGCGGTTGGCGAAGCCGGCGGCGAAGATCGTCGCCGTCTCCATGTCGATGGCCATGCAGCGCATCGCGCGCAGGCGTTCCTTGAACGCCTCGTCGTGTTCCCAGACGCGGCGGTTGGTGGTGTAGACCGTGCCGGTCCAGTAGTCCAGGCCGAGGTCGCGCACCATCGTCGAGACCGCGCGCTGCAGCGCGAACGCGGGCAGCGCCGGCACCTGCGGCGGCAGGTAGTCGTCGCTGGTGCCGTCGCCGCGGATCGCGGCGATCGGCAGGATCAGGTCGCCGAGCTGGTTCTTGCGCTTGAGCCCGCCGCACTTGCCGAGGAACAGCACCGCCTTCGGCCCGATCGCCGACAGCAGGTCCATCATCGTCGCCGCGTTGGGGCTGCCCATGCCGAAATTGATCATGGTGATGCCGTCGGCGGTCGCGCTGGGCATCGGCCGGTCGACGCCGACGACCTCGGCCCCCATCAGCCGGGCGAAATGCCCCAGGTAGCCGCCGAAATTGGTCAGCAGCACATAGTCGCCGAAGCCGTCCAGGGGCACGCCGGTGTAGCGCGGCAGCCAGTTGGCGACGATCTGTTCCTTTTCCTTCATGGCCGCCAGTGTCGACCCGCCGCAGGCCGGCCGCAAGCGGCGGCGCCCGGCGGCCGCGCCGGCGACCCTCGGCAGGCGGGCGGTGCATGCGGCGGCGCATTGGGGTAGCGTGCGGGGTTGGACATCCCAGGGGATCGCCCAATGCGCATCGGACTCGTCGTCGACTCGGCCTGCGACCTGCCGGCCGCCTATTTCCGCCAGCACCACATCACCCTGTTGCCGGTGACCGTGCACATCGGCGAGGACTCCCTCACCGACATGCGCGACGAGCAGGCGACCCTGCAGTTCCTGCATTCGCACATCGCCGAGCGCGGCGCCGACGCGGAAACCTCGCCGTTCACGGTGCAGCAGATCCAGGAGCTGTTCCTCGGCCGCCTGGTGATCGACTACGACTACGTGTTCTGCCTGACCACGTCGAAGACCCGCAGCGCGATCCACGAGAACGCGACCCAGGCCAGCTTCGCGATCCTCAACGAATACCGGCCGATCCGCGCCGCGGCCGGCCACGACACGCCGTTCGCGCTGCGCGTGGTGGATTCGCAGAACGTGTTCGCCGGCCAGGGCGTGACCGCGGTCGAGGCGGTGCGCCTGATCGAGGGCGGCGAGGGCGCGGCCAAGATCCGCGCGCGGCTCGAGCACCTGGCGCTGCACACCCACGCGTACATGGTGGCGCCGGACCTGCAGTACCTGCGCGCGCGGACCCGCAAGCGCGGCGATCGCAGCGTCAGCCTCGTCGCCGCCACGCTCGGCAGCGCGCTGGACATCAAGCCGATCCTTCACTGCAACCGCGGCGAGACCGGCCCCGTCGCCAAGGTGAAGGGGCTGGAGAACGCGTGCGAGCGCCTGTTCCGCTTCGCCGGCGAGCGCGTCCGCAAGGGCCTGCTGACGCCGACGCTGTGCCTGAGCTACGGCGGCGAGCTGGAGGAGATGCGCGCGCTGCGCGGCTACGACGACCTGCGCGCGACCTGCGCCTCGTACAACATCGAGCTGTTCGAGGCGGTGATGGGCCTGACCGGCATGGTCAACGTCGGCAAGGGCACGCTGACGGTCGGCTTCGCGTCCGAGCCGCACGCGTTCGAATGAACGGCGTCGGCCATCACGGGTTGCAGGTCGCGGCATGCGGCATGATCCTCGGACTCTGGCCCTAGACCCGGGAGCAACGATGCCCATCCGCTACCACATCACCCTGCGCCACCCCGACACCGCCCGCGGCGACGACCCCGACTTCGCGTTCCGCGGGCACGGCGCGGAAGCGCTGGCGCAGGAACTGCAGGACGCCCTGCGCGGCGATGCGCTGTTCCAGCGCTGGCGCGGCGCGCAGGACGATCCGGACGACGTGGACCCGGCCCTGGGCGCCACCGATCCCGCCGCGACCGTCGACGGCCAGCAGCACGACCTGCACTTCGACCTCATCGCGGTGACCTCGATTCCCGGCGCCGTGCTGCGGCACCGGCTGCGCCTGCTCGCGGGCCAGGGCTGGGAGCTGCGCGACGTCGCCGCGGCCTGACGTGCAGGCCTGACGTGCAGATCCTGCTGGCCTGGAGCGGCGGCAAGGATGCCGCCTGGGCGCTGCACGCGCTGCGGCAGCGCGACGAGGTCGAAGTGGTCGGCCTGCTGTGCACGATCACGCGCGAGCACGACCGCGCCTCGATGCAGGGCATCCGCCGCGACGTCCTGCGCGCGCAGGCGGCCGCGGCCGGGCTGCCGCTGCTCGAAGCGGAGATTCCCGCCGCGTGCGGCAACGACGACTACGACGCGGCGATGTCCGCCGCACTGGCCGACGCCTCCGCGCGGTGGCCCGGGCTGCGCACGGTCGCGTTCGGCGACCTGTTCCTCGAGGACATCCGCGCCTACCGCGTGGAGCGGATGTCGCGCATCGGCTGGGACGTGCTCACGCCGCTGTTCGGCAGCGACACCGCGGCGCTGGCCCGGGAGATGCAGGCCGGCGGGCTGCGCGCCGCGCTGTGCTGCGTCGACACGACGCAGCTCGACGCCGCCTTCGCCGGCCGCGACTTCGACGCGTCGCTGCTGCGCGACCTGCCGGCCGGCGTCGACCCCTGCGGCGAGAACGGCGAATTCCATACCTGCGCGCGCGCCGGGCCGATGTTCGCCGCGCCGCTGGCGCTCGCGCGCGGCGGGACCGTGCTGCGCGACGGCCGCTTCGCCTACACCGACTTCACCCTGTAGCGCCTACGCCCGCAGGGCCGCGGCGTGCCATGCGACGTGCTCGCCGATGAAGCTCGAGATGAAGTAGTAGCTGTGGTCGTAACCGGGCTGCATCCGCAACGTCAGCGGATGCCCCGCGGCGGCGCACGCCTCGCGCAGCAGGTCCGGGCGCAGTTGCGTGGCGAGGAACTCGTCGGCGTCGCCCTGGTCGACCAGCAGCGGCAGGCGCTCGGCCGCCGCCGCCACCAGTTCGGACGCATCCCATTCCCGCCAAGCCGCGCGGTCCGCGCCGAAGTACGTCGCGAACGCCAGCTCGCCCCACGGCACGCGCGACGGCGCGACGATGGGCGAGAACGCCGACACGCTGCGGTAACGCCCCGGGTTGCGCAGCGCCATGACCAGCGCGCCGTGCCCGCCCATCGAATGCCCGGAGATCGCGCGCGCGTCCCCGGCCACCGCCGGGTGCGACTCGATCCACGCCGGCAGTTCGCGTGCGACGTAGTCGTGCATCCGGTAGTGCCGCGACCACGGCGCCTGCGTCGCGTCGACGTAGAAGCCGGCGCCCTTGCCGAGGTCGTAGCGGTCCTCGTCGGCGACGCCGTCGCCGCGCGGGCTCGTGTCGGGCGCCACCAGGACCAGCCCGTGCCCGGCGGCGTAGCGCTGCGCGCCGGCCTTGGTGATGAAGTTCTGCTCGGTGCAGGTCAGCCCCGACAGCCAGTACAGCACCGGGCAAGGCGCGACCGCGGCCCGCGGCGGGAAATACACGCCGACCGTCATGTCGCAGTCGAGCGCGCCGGAGCGATGCCGGTACACGTCCTGGAAGCCGCCGAAGCAGGCATGGCGCTCCAGCCGCTGCACGCCCGGCCCGTCCATGCCCGCGAATCCGTCGCGCAACGCGTCCATGCTCAGAAGTGCACCACACTGCGGATCGACTTGCCGGCATGCATCAGTTCGAACGCCTCGTTGATGCCGTCCAGCGGCATCGTGTGCGTGACGAACGGCGCGAGCGCGATGTCGCCGCGCATCGCGTCCTCGACCATGCCGGGCAGCTGCGAACGCCCCTTCACGCCGCCGAACGCGGTGCCCATCCACTTGCGGCCCGTCACCAGCTGGAACGGCCGCGTCGAGATCTCCTGGCCCGCGCCGGCCACGCCGATGATCACCGACTGGCCCCAGCCGCGGTGCGCGCACTCGAGCGCCGCGCGCATGACGTCGACGTTGCCGATGCATTCGAACGAGTGGTCGACGCCCCAGCCGGTCATGCCGACGATGACCTGCTGGATCGGTTCCGCATGGTCCTTCGGGTTGACGCAGTCCGTCGCGCCCATCTCGCGCGCAAGCTCGAACTTGCCCGGATTCGTGTCGATCGCGATGATGCGCCCCGCCTTCGCCTGGCGCGCGCCCTGGATCACGGCGAGGCCGATGCCGCCGAGCCCGAACACCGCCACGCTGTCGCCGGGCTGCACCTTCGCCGTGTTGTGGACCGCGCCGATGCCGGTGGTGACGCCGCAGCCGAGCAGGCACACGTGCTCCGGGTTCGCCTCCGGGTGGATCTTCGCCAGCGACACTTCGGCCACCACCGTGTGCTCGCTGAAGGTCGAGCAGCCCATGTAGTGGTAGAGCGGCTGGCCCTGGTACGAGAAGCGCGTCGTGCCGTCGGGCATCACGCCCTTGCCTTGCGTCGCGCGCACCGCCACGCACAGGTTGGTCTTGCCCGACTTGCAGAAGAGGCACTCGCGGCATTCGGCGGTGTACAGCGGGATGACGTGGTCCCCCGGCTTCACGCTGGTCACGCCTTCGCCGACCTCGACCACGATGCCTGCGCCTTCGTGGCCGAGCACGACCGGGAACAGGCCTTCGGGATCGTCGCCCGACAGCGTGAACGCGTCGGTGTGGCAGACGCCGGTGTGGGTGATGCGCACGAGGACTTCGCCGCCGCGCGGCGGCGCGACGTCGATCTCGACGACCTGCAGCGGTTGCCCTGGCCCGAAGGCGACGGCGGCGCGTGATTTCATGGCAACGGCTCCTGGCGCGGGGCCTGCCATTGTAGGCCGTGCCGGCTAGTAGGCGAACTCGCGGAAGACGGGGTCGACGCTGCCGTTCCACTCGCCGTGGAACAGCTCCAGCTTGCGCTCGGCGGGCGTCTGCCCGGCGTCGACGAAATCCATCAGCGGCGCGAGGAAGATGCGCTCGTCGGCGCCGTTGCGGTTGTGGCGCGCGCGACGCTGCAGGCCGGCGGCGGAAATCTCCAGTGCGCGGCGCGCGAGGTCGCGCACGGTCGCGCCGGCGCCGAGCGACGCCGGCGCGGCGAGCTTGAGGGCGTGCTTCGGCACGCCGTCGCGCAGCGCGTTGCGCTCGGCCATCGTGAAGTCCTTCACCAGGTCCCAGGCCGCATCGAGCGCCGCGTCGTCGTACAGCAGGCCGACCCAGAACGCCGGCAGCGCACACAGCCGATTCCAGGGGCCGCCGTCGGCGCCGCGCATCTCCAGGTACTTCTTCAGCCGCACTTCGGGGAACGCGGTGGTCATGTGGTCCGACCAGTCGCGCAGCGTCGGCTTCGCGCCCGGCAGCGCGTCCAGCCGCCCGTCCATGAAGTCGCGGAACGACTTGCCGCTGAGGTCGATGTACTTGCCTTCGCGGTACGAGAAGTACATCGGAACGTCGAGCAGGTAATCGACGTAGCGCTCGAAGCCGAAGCCGTCCTCGAACACGAAGTCGAGCATGCCCGTGCGATCCGGGTCGGTGTCGGTCCAGATGTGCGAGCGGTAGGAGAGGTAGCCGTTGGGCTTGCCCTCGGTGAACGGCGAATCGGCGAACAGCGCGGTCGCGACCGGCTGCAGCGCCAGCGACACGCGGAACTTCTTCACCATGTCCGCTTCGCTGCCGAAGTCGAGGTTGACCTGCACCGTGCAGGTGCGCGTCATCATGTCGAGCCCGAGGGAACCGACCTTCGGCATGTAGTCGCGCATGATCCGGTAGCGGCCCTTCGGCATCCACGGCATCTCGTCGCGGCGCCACTTCGGCTGGAAGCCCATGCCGAGGAAGCCCAGGCCGATCTCGTCGGCCACGCCGCGCACTTCCTGCAGGTGGCATTCCACTTCGCAGCAGGTCTGGTGGATCGTCTCGAGCTGCGCGCCGGACAGTTCCAGCTGGCCGGCCGGCTCCAGCGTCACCGACGCGCCGTCGCGCAGCAGCGCGATGGTGCGCGCGGGCACGCCGTCCACCGACTCCTGCACCGGCGCCCAGCCGTAGCGTTGCATGCCGGTGAGCAGCGCCTCGATGCCGCGCTCGCCGTCGAACGTCGGCGGGCGCAGGTCGTCGAGGCGGAAACCGAACTTCTCGTGCTCGGTGCCGATGCGCCAGTCGGCCGCGGGGCGCGCGCCGCCGGCCATGTACTCGACCAGTTCGCGGCGGTCGGTGACCGGGGATTCGGCGACGCTGCTCGGGCTCGACATCGGCTGCTCTTCGGTAGAGCCGACCCATGGTCGGCTGCGTTCATTTTACGGCGTCGTGGAGCCGGCCATGGGTCGGCTCTGCAGGTCGAGCCATCCGGCGACGACGGCACGCAACTCGTCGACGCCCTGCCGCGACTCGGCCGAGAACGTCTGCACGCCGACGGTGTCGCCCCAGGCCGCCGACAGCTCGCGGCGCACCGCCAGCAGCGCGTTGCCCTGCGCACCGCGGCCGAGCTTGTCGGCCTTGGTCAGCAGCGCGTGCGCCGGCAGCCCGCGGCGCACCGCGTAGCCGAGCATCTGCCGGTCGTAGTCCTTGAGCGGGTGGCGGATGTCCATCACCACCACCAGCCCCTGCAGCGCCTGGCGCTGCTCGAAATAGCGCTCGATGAAGGCCTGCCAGTGCGCCTGCAGGTCCTGCGGCACCTTGGCGTAGCCGTAGCCCGGCAGGTCCACGAGCCAGCGCGCGTCCTCCGGCGCCGCGGTCGCGCCGGGCGGCACCGGGCGGGCGACATCGAAGAACACCAGCTGCTGGGTGCGTCCCGGCGTCTTCGACACCCGCGCCAGCGCGTTCTGCTGGCACAGGGCGTTGAGCGCGCTCGATTTGCCGGCGTTGGAACGGCCGGCGAACGCGACCTCGCGGCCGAGGTCGGGCGGCAACTGGCGCGGTTCGTGGGCGGCGAGCCGGTAGGTCGCGCGGGCGAAGGGATTGGGGGCAGCCATGGGCATAGCTTCGCACGGCGCCCCTGCCGGGCGGCCCGCGCCCCGCCCGCAGTTTGACCGTGCAAGCCCGCCAGCCCGATAATTCATGGACTTTGCGGTCGCCATGCGGCGCGCCGCCCCTCGTGTCCGGAGCCTCGCATGCGCAACGCCCGCGCCTACGCCATCGCAGCCACCGCAACCATCGCCCTGGTTGCCGCCGCCGCGTACGCCCAGCAGACCACCCCGCCGGCCTCCGCGCCCGCCGCCGGTGCGCCCGCGTCCGAAGCCCCGGCCCCGGTGGCCTCGACCACGACCGCGCTGCCCGACAACGCGCCGGTGCAGGCGAGCGCGCTCGACGCCGTCGCCGAACTGTCCAAGGCCCACTGGGGCGACCCGAAGGCGGGCGCCACCAAGGCCGGCGCCTGCGCCGCCTGCCACGGCCTCGACGGCAATCCGAGCGATCCGCAGTACCCGCGCCTGGCCGGCATGCCGGAGCGCTACGTCGCCACGCAGCTCGCGCTGTTCAAGAGCGGCGAGCGCACCGGCGGCATGGCCGCGATCATGGTGCCGATGGCCGCCCCGCTGTCGGCGCAGGACATGCGCGACCTCGGCGCGTTCTTCGCCCAGCAGAAGGCGGGCGCCGGCATCGCCGACGACACCGTCATCGCCGACGGCCCGAACAAGGGCCTGAAGTTCTACCAGGTCGGCGAGAAGCTCTTCCACGGCGGCGACCCGGCGCGCGGCATCCCGGCGTGCATGGCCTGCCACGGCCCGACGGGCGCCGGCAACCCGGGCCCGGCCTACCCGCACATCGGCGGCCAGCAGTCGGCCTACGTGCAGCGCCGCCTCGAGGAATACCGCACCGGCACCACGAACGAGCGCGACCGCCGCAACTTCGACATCATGGCCGTTGTCGCGCGCCAGCTGAGCGACGAGGAGATCGGTTCGCTCTCGAGCTACGTGCAGGGCCTGCACGCGCGCCGCGACGAGGCCGCGGCCTCGACGAAGTAAGGCGAGCGCCGATGACTCCGGCGTCCCCGGCCGTCGCGCCGCGCGGCCTGCGCCTGCGGTTGCTGCAGGGCCTCCTCTTCGCGGCGCTCGCACTGCCGGGACTGGCCTTCGCGTCGCCGGCCGCGGCACATGCCGGCGATCCGGTCGAAGGCGTGGACTACGTCGTCATCGACGGCGGCCGGCCCTTCCAGCCGCTCGGCCCGGGCGTCAAGGCCGAGGTCGTCGAAGTCTTCGCCTACTGGTGCCCGCACTGCGCCGAGTTCCAGCCGGTGCTCGACCCCTGGGTCCGGGCGCTGCCGAAGGACGTGCGCTTCACCTACCTGCCGGCCGCCTTCGACGCGAACGACGCATTCGCCCGCGGCTTCTTCGCCGCCGAGGACAAGGGCGCCGTGGCCCGCACCCACGCGGCGGTCTACGACGCGGTCCATCACAAGGGTTTGCTGGCACGCAATGCCACCATCGACGAGCTGGCATGGTTCTACGGCCAGCAGGGCCTGGGCCAGGCGGCGATGAAGGCCGCCATGACCGGGCCCGCGGTGGACGCACGGATGAAGCGCGCGCGCGAGTTCGAGGTCGCCATCCGCCTGCCGGGCACGCCCGCCATGGTGGTCAACGGCCGCTACCTGATCACGCCGCGCACGCACGAAGATGCCCTGCGCATCGCCGACCAGCTGATCGCCAGGCTGCGCGCCGCGCACTGACACGAATCCCACGAGAGGTCGAAGACATGACGCGTTCGCTGGCCTTCCCCGCACTGATCCTTTCCGCGCTGCTGCTGGCCGCCTGCCAGCCGTCCGGGCCTGCCGGCGATGCCGCCGCGCCCGCGGCGCAGGGCGCCGCTTCCGGCCCGAGCGCCGAAGCCGAAGCGGCAGCGGCCTC
>JANINR010000020.1 GCA_024508915.1 Lysobacteraceae bacterium
CTCGCGCGCAGCGCGCTGCTCGGCGAGCGCCTCGCCGCGCATCCGCTGCTGCTAGACGAACTGCTGGACGCGCGCGCCGCGGGTCCGCTGCCCGGGCGCGCCGCGCTGCGCGCGGCCTGCGACGCCGCGCTCGCGCACGACGACCCGGAAGCCGCGCTGCTCGCGCTCAACGAGATCCGCCAGGCGCTGAGCTTCCGCATCGCGCTCGCCACGCTGGACGCACGGCAGGGGGCGCAGGACAGCGTGCGCCAGCTTGCCTGGCTCGCGGACGCCGTGGTCGCGGTGGTGCTGCAGCTGGCCATGCGCGAAATGGCCGCGGCGCACGGCGCGCTGCCCGGCGCGCGCTTCGCGGTCGTGGGCTACGGCAGCCTCGGTGGCGAAGAACTGGGCTTCGGGTCCGACCTGGACCTCGTGTTCCTGTACGACGCCGACGCCGGGTCGGCCTCCGACGGCGCCCGCCCGCTGGATGCACAGCGCTGGTTCGCGCGGCTTGCGCAGAAGGTCGTGGCGCTGCTCGGCACGGTGACCGCGGCCGGCAGGCTGTTCGACGTCGACGTGCGCCTGCGCCCCGACGGCGCGAAGGGCCTGCTGGTGTCGCCGCTGTCCGGCTTCGCCGAGTACCAGCGGCAGCGCGCATGGACGTGGGAGCACCAGGCGCTGGTGCGCGCGCGCGGCGTGGCGGGCGATGCCGCATTGTGCGCGCGCTTCGACGCCGTGCGCGGCGAGGTGCTGGCGCGCCGCCGCGACGCCGGCGCGTTGCGCGACGACGTCGTCGCGATGCGCGCGCGCATGCGTGGCGAGCTCGACCGCTCGGCCCCGGCCCGCTTCGACCTCAAGCAGGGCGAAGGCGGCCTCGTGGACCTGGAATTCCTGCTGCAGTTCCTGGTGCTGCGCGACGCCGCGCAGGCGCCCGCGCTGCTCGATCCGCGCGACACGCCGGGATTGCTGCAGGCGGCCTGCGATGCCGGCGCGCTCGCAGCGGAGGCGTGCCTGCCGCTGCGCGAAGCGCACGCGGTGCTGCTGGATGCGGGGCTGCGCTGCACGCTCGACCGGCGCGCGCGCCTGGTGCCGGAGGACGAGGCGATCGCCGGCGCGCGCGCGGCGATCCGCTCGGCCTGGCGGACGGCGGGCCTGGCCTGAGCGTCAGCCGGCGTCGAGGCGCCGGCGCACCTCGGCGGCGACGCGCGCGGTCTCGCGCAACGGTTCGACGGCGAAGGGGGCCAGCGCGGCGTCCAGTGGGCGAATGCGTCCGCGCGCGGACAGGGCGTCCACGAACGTGCGCAGCCGCCCCTGCGCGATCCCCGGGTCGGCGACATGGACCGGCGCGCGCGTGGCCGCGGCTTCCGACAGCATGTTCACCGAGTCGGGCGTGCAGACGATGCGGTCGGCCCAGGCGAGCAGGCCGGGATATGGATTCTCGCCGTCGCCGGCGTCGAGCCACAGCAGCGCGGCACGCTTCGCGCAACGCTCGCGCAGCCGCGCACGGAAGCCCGGGGGCGTGCGCCGCGACGCGCTCACCATCAGCGTGCCCCCGTCGCGGGCGAGGATCGCGTCGATCGCCTCGATCCATGCCGTCAGCTCGCGCCGGTCGTAGCGCGCCTGCGCCGTCGGGCCGCCGACCAGGAACGCAACGCGCGGGCCGGCGAGCTCCGCGGGCGCGGGGAATTCCGCCCGCGCACGCTCCAGCCAGGCGTCGTCCACCGGGTTGAGGCTGCCGAGCAGCGTCACCACGTTGTCGCCGCGCAGGCGGTCGTGCTCCGGCGCCACCACGACATCCCAGTGCGACGGTGCAAGCCGCGGGTCCAGCGCCTGCACGACGCGCGCGCCGCGTTCGCGCAGCAGGCGCGTGGCCAGCGCGGCCTGGCGCCCGCAGCCCACCGCGAGTGCGGGCGGTCGCCCCAGCAGTGCCGCGAAACCGTCCCCGAACGCCGCGTCGTCCCCCGGCAGCCGCCGCGGCGCGCACCAGCGCCATGGCGCGCGCGGCTCGAGCATGAAGTCGCCTGCCGCCGCGTCGAGCGCGCGCGCCAGCGCGACGGCCTGGCGTGCATTGCCGGCGCGGCCGTCGCTGACGGCGAGGGTGCCGCCGGCGGCATCGTGCAGGGATCGTTCCATCGTTGCGACCGTCCGTTGCGGCGGCAGGGCGATAATCCGCAGGCCGACACTCTACACTTGCCCACGATGGATCGAACCGAAGGCCCGCCCACGATGTCCGACACGCCGCACCACGAGGCGCTTGCGCCGGAGGCCCTGGACCAACTGTTCCTCAAGGCCCGCACCTACAACGCCTTCACCGGCGAGGTGGACGACGCCCTGCTGCACCGGCTCTACGACCTGATGAAGTTCGGGCCGACGCAGACCAACACCTGCCCGGCGCGCTTCGTGTTCGTGCGCTCGGCCGAGGGCAAGGCGAAGCTCGGGCCGGCGCTGGACAAGGGCAACTACGCCAAGACGATGGCCGCGCCGTGCACGGCGATCGTCGCCTACGACATGGCCTTCTTCGACAAGATGCCGGTGCTCGCCCCGCACACCGAGACGCGGCCCTGGTTCTCGGAGATGCCCGACGACGAGCTGTACCGCACCGCGCTGCGCAGCAGCAGCCTCGAGGGCGCCTACCTGATCCTCGCGGCGCGCGCGCTCGGCCTCGACTGCGGCCCGATGTCCGGCTTCGATCGCGCGAAGCTCGACGCGGCGTTCTTCGCCGGCACCGCGATCCGCTCCAACTTCCTCGTCAACCTCGGCCGCGGCGATCCGGCGAGCGTGCACCCCCGCGCGCCGCGCCTCGGCTTCGACGAAACCTGCCGCATCGAATGAATCCAACGGAGATGTCCCCCATGCACAAGCGTTTCCCCGCTGCCGCCGTCCTCGCGGCCTCGCTGTTCGCGGCGTTCACCGCGCCCGCCTTCGCGGAAGGCGTGGCCTACCGCATTGATCCGGGCCACACCGTGGTCCTGGCGACCTGGAACCATTTCGGCTATTCGAACCCCAGCGCCAACTTCGGCGGTGCCAGCGGCACGCTGGTGTACGACGCGGCCGCGCCGGAAAAGTCGTCGGTCGAGGTCGTGCTGCCCATGTCCGGGCTCGATGCCTTCGTGCCGAAGCTCACCGAGCACCTCCGCAGCCCGGATTTCTTCGATGCGGAGAAGTACCCGCAGGCCAGCTTCCGCAGCACCTCGGTGAAGGCGCTCGGCGAAGGCCGCCTGGAAGTCGCCGGCACGCTCGACCTGCACGGCGTGCAGAAGCCGGTGGTGCTGGACGTGAAGCTCAACAAGGCCGCCCCGCACCCCATGAGCAAGGCGGACGTCATCGGCTTCGACGCCACCACCACGATCCGTCGTTCCGAGTTCGGCATCGACAAGTACGTGCCGATGGTGGGCGACGAGGTCGCGCTGCGCATCACCACCGAAGCCGGCGCCGAAAAGAAGGCGAAGTGAGGCGGCCATGATCGTCGCCCGCCCGGCCGCGGAGCGCGGCATCGTGCGCACCGGCTGGCTCGACAGCCGGCACACGTTCTCGTTCGGCCATTACCACGATCCGCGCTGGATGGGCTTCGGACCGCTGCGCGTGATCAACGAGGACCGCGTCGCCCCGGGCGGCGGCTTCGCGCCGCACCGCCACGCGAACATGGAGATCCTGAGCTACGTGCTGTCGGGCGCGCTCGCGCACCGCGACGACTCGGGCGGCGGCGGCGTGCTGCGCCCCGGCGAGGTGCAGTGGATGTCGGCGGGCCATGGCATCGAGCACAGCGAGTTCAACGCGTCGAAGGAGGAGCCGGTGCACTTCCTCCAGATCTGGATCCAGCCCGATCGCGTCAACGCGCCGCCGGCCTACGAACAGCGTGCGTTCGATCCGGCGGCCCGGCGCGGGCGCTGGGCGGTGCTGGCCTCGCCCGATGGCGCCGAAGGCAGCCTGGCGATCCGCCAGCAGGCCTGGTTGCGCGGCGTGCTGCTCGATGCCGGCGAGTCCGTCGCGCTCACCCCGGATCCCGTGCGCCGCTACTGGCTGCACGTCGCCCGGGGCCGGGTGCAGGTCGGCGGCCACGCGCTGGGCGCGGGCGATGCGCTCGGGTTCGCGGACGAGAATTCGCCCGTGCGGCTTGCCGGCGAGGGCGCCGACGTCCTCCTCTTCGACCTCCCGCGCTAAAATGCCGGCCTCCGAGGACCGAGCAGCGCCATGGCCGACCACCCGCACACCGCTTCCGCGCCCGCCAATGCCAGCCGGCGCTACGAAGTGTCCCGCGCCGACCTGCCGCTGAGCTGCCCGCTGCCGTCGATGGCGCTGTGGAACTCGCATCCGCGCGTCTACCTGCCGATCGAGTCCGAGGGCGGCGAAAGCCAGTGCCCGTACTGCGGCGCGCACTTCGTCCTGGTCGACTGAGCCCGGCCGCGCCGACGCTCCCGGCCCGCCGCCGCGCCGCGCGCCGCCGATGCGCCCGCTGACGGTCGTGCAGCTGCTCCCCGCGCTGGAGTCCGGCGGGGTCGAACGTTCCACCCTCGAAATCGCCGACGCGCTGGTGCGCGCCGGCCATCGCGCCGTGGTCGTCTCCGCGGGCGGGCGGCTCGTGCCCGCGCTCGAAGCCATGGGCGCAAGGCACGTGGCGCTCGACATCGGACGCAAGTCGCCGCTCTCGCTGCGCCACGTGCCGGCGCTGCGCCGCCTGTTCGCGACCGAGCGCGCCGACATCGTCCACGCGCGCTCGCGCGTGCCGGCCTGGCTGGCGCGGTTCGCGCTGCGCGGCGGCGATGCCCGTTTCGTGACCACGGTGCACGGCTTGAACTCGCCGTCGCGCTACAGCGCGGTGATGGCGTCGGGCGAACGCGTGGTCTGCGTCTCGGAGACGGTGCGCGCGCACGTGCTCCGCCACTATCCATGGGTCGATCCGGCACGGCTGCGGGTGATCCCGCGCGGCATCGACCCGGCGGCGTTCCCGCGCGCGCCGCTGCCGGATCCCGCGGCGCGCGCGGAAGCCGCGGCGCTGCATCCGCGGCTCGGCGGCGACGGGCCGTTGCTGCTGCTGCCGGGGCGGGGCACGCGCCTGAAGGGCCACGCCGATGCGATCGGGCTGCTCGCCCGGCTGCGCGGGCAGGGCAGCGATGCGCGCCTGTGGATGCCCGGTGCGCTCGACCCGGCGCGCGCGCGCTATCGCGAGGAACTCGAAGCGTCGGCGCGCGCGCTCGGGGTCGCCGAAGCGCTCGCGATCACCGCGCCGACGGCTGCCATGGCACGCGCCTACGCCGCGAGCGACCTGGTGCTGCAGCTGTCGCGCAAGGCCGAGGCGTTCGGCCGCACCGTGCTCGAGGCCGTTGCCTGCGGCCGCCCGGTCGCGGGCTGGGATCACGGCGGGGTGGGCGAGCAGCTGGCGCAGTGGTGGCCGGAAGGGGCCGTCGTCCCGTTCGACATGGGCGCGCTCGCCGCGAACGTCGCCGGCCAGCTCGCGCGCGGCGCCGCCCCAGCGGTTACGATGCCCGACACCTTGCGCGCCATGCAGGAGGCGACGCTGTCGCTCTATGCCGAGCTTGCCGGACAACACTGACGCGACGATGCCGATCGGCTGGCGCTGGGCGCCGGCCTGGGTGCTCGCGTTCGTGGCGCTGTGGCCCGCGCCGGGCTACGCCGAGGCGGTGATGGTGCTCGGTGCGCTGGCGGCGATCGCGCGCCTGCTGCTCGCGCGTTTCCGCGACGGCACGCGCCTGCTCAGCGGCCCGGCCTGGGCGCTGACGAGCGTGCTGTTCTGCTCCTACTGGCTGCCGGAACTGGTGTCGGCCTTCGATGCCGTCGACCATGGCCGCGCGTTCCGCGAAGCGCTGGTGGACCTGCGCTACCTGCCGTTCCTGTGGCTGGTCGCGGCCGCCGTGGGCGACGCCCGCGGGCGCCGGGTCACGTTCGGCGGCATCGGGATCATCGTCGCGATCTGGACCGTGGACGCGCTGGTCCAGGCCGTGGCCGGGACCAGCCCGCTGTTCGCGGGCATGGACGCGGTCAAGCAGGCGATCAGCGGGCACGGCATGTGCACCGCCGTGGAAACGCAGCTGGCCGACCGCCTCGGCGGCGTGCTGGGCCCCTGCAACCTCAAGCTTGGCGTCGTCCTCGCGAGCCTGGCGCCGTTCGCGCTGTACGCGGGCGCGCGCCGCTTCGGCGCGATCGGCTGGCTGCTCGCCGCCGCGGGACTGGGGCTGGTGGTCCTGCTCGCCGGCGCGCGCGCGGCCTGGCTCACCTTCGGCCTGGTGCTGCTGCTGTCGGGTTGGCACGTGCTCGGCTGGAAGCGGCTGCTCGGCGTGTTCGCGTTCGGCGCCGTGGTGCTGGCCGCGCTCACGTTCACCTCGCCGCAGGTGCGCGAGCGCGTCGAGCGCACCACGCGCGCGCTCACGGCGGACCAGCAGGGCGTGGACATGGCGCTGTCGGGCCGTACCCGCATCTGGAGCGCGGCGGCGTGCATGATCCGGGAGCATCCGCTGAACGGCGTCGGCGCGCGTGGCTTCCGCGACGCGTTCCCCGCCTGCGACCCGGACCCGGCGCAGCCGCCGGCGTGGGGCGAGGGCCCGGCGCTGCATGCGCACCAGGTGGTCCTCGAGGTGTTGAGCGAAACCGGCGCGTTCGGGCTGTTGTGCTGGCTCGCCGGCGTCGCGCTCGCGCTGCGCGCGTGGCGCTACGCCGGCGCCGTCGCGCGCGAGAACGCCCGGCCGGCGATGCTCGCCCTGCTGGTGACGGTGTTCCCGTTCAACACCCACCTCGCGTTCTACTCGACGTTCTGGGGCGGCGTGGCGCTGATGCTCGCCGCGCTGTACGCCGGCAGCCTGCTCGCGCGTCCGCCGCCGCCGGTTCAGCCTGCGGCGTAGGGATCCTCGCCGCCTGGCTGGCGCTTGAAGCGGCGATGGATCCACAGGTATTGCGCGGGCGCCGCGCGCACCATCGCCTCGATCGCGGACATCACGCGCGCGGTGTCCGCGGTGGCGTCGTCCGTGGGGAAACCATCGAAGCGCGGCGACAGCCGGAGCGTGTAGCCGCCGTCGTCGCGCCGCTCGTGCGCGAACGCGAGCACGGCGGCGCCGGACAGCCGCGCCAGCTGGTGCGTCGACGTCAGGCTCGAGGCGGGCCGGCCGAAGAACGGCACGAACACGCTGTCGCCGCGGCGCGTTTCCTGGTCCGGCGCGAACCACAGCACGCCTCCCGACTTGAGGTGGCGGATCGCCGGGCGCAGTTCCTCGCGCCCGAACATGGCGACGGCGTAGCGGAGGCGTCCGCGCTTCACGGCCCACTCCAGCGCCCCCTGCGCGTGCGGCCGGTACATGCCGGCGAGGGGCACGCGGTCGCACAGCAGGCGGCCGCAGATCTCGAGCGTGGTGAAGTGCCCGGAGACCAGGATCACGCCGCGGCCTCCGGCGCGCGCCGCCTCGAGGTGTTCGAGGCCCTCGACCACGAGGCCCCTGCGCAACGCGGCGGCGGAGCCCCACCAGGCGCGCGCGAATTCGAACAGCCCGGTGCCCAGCGCCGCGAAATGCGCGCGCAGCAGCCGCGCGCGCGCGGCTTCGTCGAGGTCCGGGAAGCACAGCGCGAGGTTGCGGGCGGCGACGCGGCGGCGCGCGCCCATCGCGACGCGCAACAGCGCGCCCAGTGCGCGCCCGAGCGCGCGCTGCAGCGCCCAGGGCAGGCGCGCGAGCGCGGCCATCGCGCCCACCACGACCCACATCGGCCACTCCCGCGGCGCCAGTGGCGGCGGGCCGGCGCGGGTCGGCGAGGCGGCATCGGTCATGCCGCGATTCTACATGCGGCGATTTCGCGGCCCGCCCCTCCGGCGGCCGGGCCGCCCGCCGCTTCGCTTATCCTTGGCCGATGCCGGCCGACCGCAACGAACGATGGCTCCGCGGCCTGTATTCGGCCGCGCTCTATCTATTGTTGCCGGCGACCGTGTACCACCTCATCTGGCGCAGCTTCCGCCAGGGCGACTACCTGCTGCGCTGGAACGAACGCTATGCGGTGTACGGCGACCTCGCCGCGCCCGGCGCGACGGTCTGGGTGCATGCCGTTTCGGTGGGCGAGGTCAACGCCGCCGCGCCGCTGGTGAACGCGCTGCGCGCACGCCGCCCCGACCTGCGCCTGCTGCTGACCTGCATCACGCCGACCGGTTCGGCGCGCATCCGGGCGTTGTGGGGCGACACCGTCGAGCACGTGTACCTGCCGTACGACCTGCCGGGCGCGGTGGCGCGCTTCCTGCGCCATTTCCGGCCGCAGGTCGGGCTCGTGCTGGAAACCGAGCTGTGGCCGAACCTGCTGTTCGGGTGCCGCGACCACGGCGTACCGGTGTGGATCGTCAACGCGCGGCTGTCGGAGCGCTCGTTGCGCGGTTACCGGCTGCTGCGTCCCTGGCTGTCGCGCGCGCTGCGCACGGTGCGCGGCGTGCTCGCGCAGTCGCGGGCCGACGCGGAGCGGTTCGTGCGCATGGGCGCGGATCCCGCGACGACGCGCGACGTCGGCAACCTCAAGTACGACATCGCGGCGGGCCCGGACGAAGCGGAGCTCGCGGCGGAATGCGGCCGCCGCATCGGCGCCCGCCGCGCGTGGATCGCGGCCAGCACGCATCCGGAGGAGGAAGCGGCGGTCATCGCCATCCACCGTCGCCTGCGGGCGCGCTGGCCGGACCTGCTGCTGCTGTGGGCGCCGCGCCACCCGGAACGCTTCCGCGCCGCGAGCCAGCAGGCGGTGGAAGCCGGCTGGCGCGTGGCCACGCGGCGTTTGACGCGGTGGCCCGACGACTCGGACGACGTGTTCGTGATCGACACGCTGGGCGAACTGGCGGCGTTCTTCGGCGGCGCGCAGGTCGCGTTCGTCGGCGGCAGCCTGCAGGACATCGGCGGGCACAACCTGCTGGAGCCGGCCGCTGCGGGCACCGCGGTCGTGACCGGGCCGCACCTGCGCAACTTCGCCGACATCGCCGCGCGCATGCAGGCCGCGGGCGCATTGCGCGTCGGCGACGACGCGGACGCGGTGGCCGCGGCGATCGAGGCCCTGCTGGCATCGCCCGCGGAACGCCAGGCGATGGCGGCGGCCGGCCTGGCGCTGGTGGAAGAGGGGCGGGGTGCGCTCGAACGAACCCTGGATTGGCTGGCGGCGGACCTGCCGCCGCCGCCCCCGGCGCCGCTTAGCGGACCTGCTGGACCGCGTCGCGGTCCGCCTGCGACAGCTGCGCCTCCGCGTCCGCGGTGAGCAGCCGGTTCACGTCCGCGACGTCGTCCACGTCCAGGGTGCCCGCGGCCTGCTCCAGGAGTAGCCGGTTCTGCAGGAAGTTGTACTTCGCCAGCGCGTACTGGCGCTGCGCGTCGAACAGGTTCTGCTGGTTGATCAGCACGTCGATGACGGTGCGGGTGCCCACTTCCAGGCCGACCTGCGAGGCGTCGTACGCGCTCTGCGCCGACACCAGCGCCAGGCGGCGCGCCTCGACTTCGCTGATGCCGGCGACGAGGGTCTGGTAGGCGTTGCGGGTGTTGCGCACGAGCGCGCGCTTCTGCTGCTCGAGCTCGTCGCGGGCGATGTCGCGCTGGGCGATCGCCTGGCGGACGCGCGACTGCGTGGCGCCGCCGGAGAAGATCGGCACGTTCAGGGTCACCCCGAACGAAGGTCCGCGGCTCTGGCTGCCCGTCGGGAAGCTGCTCGAGAACGGCGGGTTCTCGCTGGTGAAGGTGCTGTCGCCCCAGGACGCGTTCTTGCCGTAGCTGCCGCTGAAGTTCAGCGTCGGCAGGTGGCCGGCGCGCGCGGTGTCGACGTCGGCTTCGCTGGCCTCGACCTGCAGCTCCTTGGCCCGCAGCGCCGGGTTGTTGTCGACGGCGGTCGAGACCCAGCCGTCCGCATCGCGCTCGGCGGGCAGCTGCGGCTGGAAGTCCTTCGGCAGCGCCTTGAGGTTCGCCACCGGCTGCCCGGTGATCTCGGCGAGCGCCTGGTAGGCGTCCTCGAGCGCGTTGCGGGTCACGATGGTGTTGGCGCGCGCGCTGTCGTAGGTGGCGCGCGCCTCGTGCACGTCGGTGATCGGCGCCAGGCCGACCTCGAGGCGCTTGCTGGCGAAATCGAACTGCTTCTTCAGCGCGGCTTCCTGCGCCTCGGCGGCGGCCAGGGTCTCGATCGCGACCAGCACGTCGAAGTAGGCCTTGGAGGTGCGCGTGATCAGCGTGTCGCCGGCCGAATCGAGGGTGAAGTCGGCGGCGCGGCTCAGCGCGCCCTGGCTGCGGACGCGGCTGAAGGTGCCGAAGTCGAACAGCACCTGGTCGACGTTGAGGCCGTAGCGGCGCGTGTTGCTGGTGCTCTCGGAGTCGCCGGTGAAGCGGATCGGCTGGCCGGTCACGGGATCGAACTGGGTCTGCGTCGACGGGCCGGTGGACTTCGAGCGGTTGTAGCTGGCCGAGCCGTTGAGCTGCGGCAGCAGGGCCGCGCGCGCCTGCACGGCGCCTTCCTTCGTGGCGAGGCGGCCGGATTCGGCGGCGGCGAACTGCGGGTCGCCCGTGCGCGCGAGCTGGTAGGCCTGCAGCAGGTCTTCGGCGTGCGCGGCAGCCGGGAGCAGGGCGGCGGCGAGGGCCAGGGCAAGGGTGCGACGAATCATGGGGATCCTTTGCATCGGTGCGCGCGTCCGTCGCGCGTGGGGGTTACAGGCGGAACTGCGGCGCCGGCTCGGCGCCGGCGAGGTAGGGAATCTCGGTTTCGAACAACGATTCGATGCGCGGTGCGTTGACGGCGTCGCCGTGGACGAGCGCGGCTTCCATCGCCGGCGCGCGGCCGTGCACGACGAACAGCCGGCCGCCGGGCCGCAGCCACGACAGGAAGCGCGACGGGATCGCGGCGACCGCGCCCGACACGCACACCGCGTCGAAGCGGCGCTCGGTGTCCCAGGACAGCGCGTCCGCGGTTTCGAGCGCGACGTTGCCGCCGAGGCCGTTCGCATCGAGGCGCGCGCGCGCGGCCTCGACGAAATCCGGACGGCGATCCAGGCTCAGCACCTCGCCCGCCAGCGCGCCGAGGCACGCCGCGAACCAGCCGCTGCCCGTGCCGATCTCGAGCACGCTGTGGCTGGGCTCCAGCGCCAGCGCCTGCAGCACGCGCGCTTCGACGACCGGCTTGAGCATCACCTCGCCGTGCCCGATCGGCAGCTGCAGGTCGGCATAGGCGAGCGCGCGGTTCGCCTCGGCGACGAACGCGTGGCGCGGCAGGCGCACCAGGATGTCGAGGACGCGGTTGTCCAGCACGTCCCAGGGCCGGATCTGCTGCTCGACCATGGTTTCGCGGACGCGGGCGTAATCGGGGCTGCTCATGGGGTCACCGGGGCGAGGGAACGGGTTCGGCGGTCTTGCGCCGGACCCGCGATTCTACCCGCCCGGGGCGGGGCGGACGGCGACAGGATGACTGTGCTACCACACCATGACTGAGTGCCGGAAGTCACCGGGACCGGAGTCACCGCCGCGGCCGCGGCAGCGCGTCGCGCCGGCATCGGTGCCGGCCGGCGGGCGGTCGCGGCGTCAGCGGCGCCCATAGGCGCGCAGGAACATGTCCACCGCCGCCTCGACGTGGCGCTCCGCCTCCCGCCGCGCCATGCCGGCGCAGCAGCCGAAGACCATGCGCGCGTGCGGCTCGCCCTTCAGCAGGGTGAAGAACTGCGCGGAGGCGCGCGGCACGTCGTCGATCTCCAGTTCGCCTGCCGCCACGCGCCGCTTGAGCAGTTCGGCGAAGGCCGCCTGCACGCGCTCGGGCCCGGCTTCCCAGAACATCCGCGGCAGCGGCGATTCGGCGATGCGCGGCGAGCACAGGATGCGGTGGCCGGCCAACGCCTCGGGCGCGCTGATCATCGCGAAGAAGGCGCGCGCGACGTGCAGCAGGCGCTCGCGCAACGGCAGGTCGGGCCGCAGGTCGAACAGCGCGTCGGGCAGCTGCTGCTCGCAGTAGGACTTCACCACTGCCGCGAACAGCGTTTCCTTGTCGCCGAAATGGCTGTAGACGGTGAGCTTGGAGACGCCTGCGGCGGCCGCGATCTGGTCCATGCTCGCCGCGTCGAAACCCTGCGCGGTGAACAGCTTGCGCGCGGCCTCCAGGATCGCGCTGCCCTTGCCCAGGTCCTTCGGGCGCCCGGGCGCCGCGGCGGGTCGGCGCGGGCGGGCGACAGGGCTGGCGGGGCGCGGGGACATGGATCAATACTAGACTATCGGGTTCGTTATTTATACCATACCCGCCAGTTCATTAATCTGCCGGCCGGCATCGGAGACGGGCATGCGCGCCACGCGTACGGATACCAGGGGCGGGAGCGCGGCGACCCGCGGCTCGGCGGCGCCCGCACTCGCGATCGCACTCGCGCTTTCGGCGGCGCTCGCGCTCGCGGCCTGCGGCGGCGACGAAGCGGCCGCGCCGGCGCCGCGCACGGTGCTGGTGGTGCATCCGGGGGCCGCCGGCGATCCCGGCGGGCTTGCGTTCGCCGG
>JANINR010000021.1 GCA_024508915.1 Lysobacteraceae bacterium
CAGCGCGGCCAGCGCGCCACGGTCGAGCGCGGCGCGGTGCGCGAGGTCGTCCAGGTCGCGGAACGGCGCCTGCGCGCGCGCGGCGGCGACGCGCCGGCCCGCGGCTTCGTGCAATCCCGACACCAGTCGCATGCCGAGCCGCAATGCGGGTTGCGACGCCGCCGCGCCGGCGGTGCTGCCGTCGCCGGGCGCTGCCTCCTCGAGCGTGCAGTCCCAGTCGCTGTAACGCACGTCCACCGGCCGCACCACGATGCCGTGGCGGCGGGCGTCGGCGACCAGCTGCGCCGGCAGGTAGAAGCCCATCGGCAGCGAATTGAGCAGCGCGCAGGAGAACGCCGCCGGCTCGTGGCACTTGATCCACGCGCTGGCGTAGGCGAGCAGCGCGAAGCTGGCCGCATGCGACTCCGGGAAGCCGTAGTCGCCGAAGCCCTTGATCTGCTCGAAGATGCGCTCGGCGAATTCCGCCGCGTAGCCGTTGCGCGCCATGCCCGCGAGCAGCGCGTCGCGGTGCTTGTCGAGGCCGCCATGGCGCTTCCACGCCGCCATGTCGCGGCGCAGCTGGTCGGCCTGGCCGGGCGTGTAGCCGGCGGCCTCCATCGCGATGCGCATCACCTGTTCCTGGAACAGCGGCACGCCCAGCGTGCGCTGCAGCACCTTGCGCAACGCCTCGGACGGGTAGTCGACGGGCTCCAGGCCCTGCCGGCGCCGCAGGTAGGGATGGATCATGCCGCCCTGGATCGGGCCCGGGCGCACGATCGCCACTTCCACCACCAGGTCGTAGAAGGTCGCCGGTTTCAGCCGCGGCAGCATCGCCATCTGCGCGCGCGACTCGATCTGGAACGCGCCGATCACGTCGCCCCGCTGGATCATCGCGTAGGTCGCGGGGTCCTCGGCCGGGATCGTGGCCAGCGCGAGGTCGCGGCCGCGGTGCGCGCGCACCAGGTCCAGCGCCTTGCGGATGCAGGTCAGCATGCCCAGCGCGAGCACGTCGACCTTGAGCAGCTTCATCGTCTCCAGGTCGTCCTTGTCCCACTGGATGATCGTGCGGTCGTCCATCGCCGCGTTCTCCACCGGCACCAGCGTGTGCAGGGGGTGCTCGGAGACGACGAAGCCGCCGACGTGCTGCGACAGGTGCCGCGGCTTGCCGAGCAGTTCGCCGACCAGCGCGACGAGATGGCGCATGGCGCGGCTGCCGGGGTCGAAGCCGTGTTCGCGCAGGCGCTCGGCGGCGGGCGCGTCGCTGCTCCACGCGCTCACGCAGCGGGACAGGCGCGCGACCGCGTCCTCGTCCATGCCGAGCGCGCGGGCCACGTCGCGCACCGCGCTGCGGGCGCGGTAGCGGATCACGGTGGCGGCGAGCGCGGCGCGGTCGCGGCCGTAGCGCCGGTAGATGTACTGGATGACCTCCTCGCGGCGCTCGTGCTCGAAGTCGATGTCGATGTCCGGCGGCTCGTCGCGTTCCTCGGAGATGAAGCGTTCGAACAGCAGGCCCATGCGCGCCGGGTCGATCGCGGTCACGCCCAGCGCGTAGCACACCACCGAGTTCGCCGCCGAGCCGCGGCCCTGGCAGAGGATGCCCAGCGACCTGGCGTGGCGCACGATGTCGTGCACGGTGAGGAAATAGGCCTCGTAGCCCTTGTGCCGGATCAGCCGCAGTTCCTTCTCGATGAGGGCGCGCGCGTCGGCGTCGACGCCGCCGGGCCAGCGCTCGCGCGCGCCGGCCTCGACCAGTTCGCGCAGCCAGGCTTGCGGCGTCCTGCCTTCGGGCACCAGTTCGTGCGGGTATTCGTAGCCGAGGTCCTGGCCGAGGTCGAAGCGGCAGCGTTCCGCCACGCGCAGCGTTTCCTCCAGCAGTTCGCGCGGATGGATGGCCGCCAGCGCGCGGCGCGTGCGCAGGTGGCGCTCGCCGTTCGGGAACAGGCGGCGGCCGGCCGCGGCGACGGGGACGCGGTGGCGGATCGCGGTCATCGTGTCCTGCAGCGCGCGCCGCGAACGCACGTGCATGTGCACGTCGCCGGCGGCGACGGCCGGGATGCCGAGTTCCCCCGCGAGCGCACGCAGGGCCTGCAGGCGCGCGGCATCGTCGGCGCCGCGGTGCAGTTCCACCGCCAGCCACAGGCGGCCGGCGAAGCGCTGCCGCAGCCATTCGCCGTGCTCGCGCGCGGGGGTTTCGCCCGGGATCCACAGCGCGAGCAGGCCGGGGAGGGCGTCTTCGTCGAAATCCCCGCGCAGCAGCCGGTATTCGCCCTTGGCCGAGCGCCGGCGGCCGCGGGTGACGAGGCGGCACAGCGACGTGTAGCCCGTGCGGTCCTCGACCAGCAGGACCAGCTTCGGGCCGTCCTCCAGCGCGATCTCGCTGCCGACGACCAGCCGCACGCCGCTGGCGCGCGATGCTTCCAGCGCGCGCACGATGCCGGCGAGCGAGCACTCGTCGGTGATCGCCAGCGCGCGGTAGCCCTCGCGCCGCGCGCGCTCGAACAGTTCGGCCGCGCTCGAGGCGCCGCGGCCGAAGCTGAAATCCGACAGGCAGTGCAGTTCCGCGTAGCCCGGTGCGTTCATGCGAACCACCCGTGCAGCATCGGCGGTGCGTCGGCATCGCCCGCGGGACGGAACACCCAGGCGCGCTGGCCCTCCGCCGTTTCGACGACGTAGTAATCGCGGCGCAGCCCGCCGTCGTCCCACCAGCCGCTCTCGATGCGCTCGGGCCCGGCCAGCGGCACGAGGCCGCGGCCGCGCAGCGGCATCGGGCGCGGCAGCAGCCAGGACGGACGCGGCGCCGTGGGCGGCGCAGGCTGCGGCATCGCATGCCGCTGTGCCGCCACCCGCCGCCACGCCTGTTCGGGACGATGGTCGTCGTGCGCGGCGAGGCGGTAGACCGCTTCGTTGCCCAGTCGCGCGCGCAGGCGTTCGCGCAGGGCTTCCCATGGCAAGGATTGCGCCGGGCGCGCTTCGAACAGTTCGCGCGCGGCCGGTACGAACGGCGGCAACTCGTCGGCGACCAGGCGGAGGCCGCGCACGGGCGCGGGCACGGCGCGGCGCGGCGTGCCGTCCAGGCGTTCCAGCCGGCTGCGCGCCACCTCGAACAGCAACGCCGGGTCGCGCTCGGCCGCGAGCAGGCCCACCACCACTTCGGTGTCGGCATGCGCGCCGGGCCCCTGGCGGTCGTGCTCCAGCCGCAGCACGAAGCGCTGCACGCCGCCGTCGCGCCCGGCCAGGAACGCGGCCAGCGCCGACACCAGGCGCCGCAGCGGGAACAGCAGCGCCTGCGTGCTCTCGACGTCCCACTCCAGCTCGACGCGCAGGTCGAAGCGGTCCGGCGGCGCGTACGCGTCCAGCGCTTCGGGCGCGCCGCGCAGGCGGTCGAGGTGCTGCAGCAACGCCGGGCCGAAACGCTTGCCCAGCGCGTCGCGCGGTGCGGCGAACAGCTGCCCGAGCCGGCGCAGGCCCATCGCCTGCAGCGCCTGCGCCTGCTTCGGTTCCAGTTTCGCCCGCGCCACCGGGATGCGCGCCAGCGCGTTGGCCAGGCGCGCCTCGTGCACGATCGCGAGGCCGTCGTGCATGCCGGCCAGCACCCACGCCGCGCGCGGGTGCGGCGCGACGGCGATGCGGCATGCCAGGCCGAGCGCGGCGAGGTCCGCGCGCAGGCGCCGTTCGAATGCGGGCCAGGGCCCGAACAGGCGCAGGCTGGCTTCGATTTCGAGCACCACCGCATCGTCGTAGCCGACGTGCACCTGCGAGCTGTAGCGGTACGCCCAGGCGGCGAGCAGCGCGCGCCATTGCGCGGCGTCGCCGTCGGGCAGGTGGAGGCAGGCCCAGAGCATGGTGATGCGGCTCAGCGCAACGCGAGCGCGCGCGCCGGCGGGTTGCCGCCGCGGCACTTGAGCACGCGCAGGCGCGGCGGCGTGCCCGCGTCCACCGCGATGCGCAGCGCGGCCGGCGAAGGATTGGCCGCCTCACGCAGTGCGCGGAACACGAAACCCTGGGTGCGCCCGCCGTCGGCGGCCACCTGCAGGCGGCGCAGCGCACGGTCGTCGGCCTGGCCCGGCCAGGCGAGGACCGCGCCGAGGCAGCCGGAGCGCAGGCACTGTTCGGCCGCCCACAGCGCATCGCGCGGCGCGGCGTCGATCACCTGCACGTGGGCGAGGTCGACGCCGGCCTGGCGCCAGCCGTCGGGGAAGGGCAGGTAGGGCGGCGCGATCACCGCGACCGCCTGCGCGGCCTGCGTCAACCGCGCCAGCGTGGGCAGCAGCAGGCGCAACTCGCCGAGGCCGTCGGCCGCGAGCAGGAATTCGGTGAGCGCGGCTTCGGGCCAGCCGCCCTCCGGCAGCAGCGCGTCCAGCGCGGCGTGCCCGCTGGGATGGCGTCCATGCGGACGCGCCGCCGGCTGGCCGCGCCACAGGCGGCGTTCGGCCAGCATCGCGTCGAGGGACAGGACCTGGGCGGCCATGCGCGGGGGACCCGGGTTCAGGCGCCGCGCACGAGGCCGCAGAACACGCCCTCGATGGCGAAGTCCTGGCCGGGCTGCACGTCGATCGGCGCGTGCGCGGGATTGCGCGGCAGCAGGCGCACCTGGCCGCGGCCGTGGAGCTGCAGTCGCTTGATGGTGATTTCGTCGTCGAGCCGCGCGACCACGGCCTGCCCGTCGCGGGCGCTGGCGGTGCGCTGGATCGCGACCAGGTCGCCGTCGAGGATGCCGTCGTCGCGCATCGAATCGCCGCGCACGCGCAACAGGTAATCGGGCCGCGCCGCGAACAGCGCGCGGTCCAGCACGAGGTGCCGGATCGCGTCGTCCCCGAGCGGCGCGTCGGCGCCGATGGGCGCGCCGGCGGCGACGCGGCCCAGCACCGGCAGGCGCAGCGCGTCCGGACGGCCCTCCGGCAGGCGGATGCCGCGCGCCTTGCCGGGCAGCAGTTCGAGGTGGCCCTTCGCCGCGATCGCCTGCAGGTGCTTCTGCGCGGCGCGGGTCTGGCGGAAGCCGAACGCGCGCGCGATCTCGGCCCAGGTCGGCGGCAGCCCGTCCACCGCGATGCGCTCGCGGACGAAGTCGAGGATCGCGCGTTGCCGGTCGGTGAGGTCGTCTGCGGGGTGCATGGTCGCAATTTTAGTACCTGCCGGGGCGCAGGTTTTTGCGTCCAGCCGATTCAACGGCTTGCCCGTCTCACCTCATGCGATGCTGTAGAGCCGACCCCCCGAAACAGCCGACCATGGGGCGGCTCTACCGGTCGACGAAGGCGCGCTCGAAGACGTAGTGGCCCGGCGTGCCGATGCGCGGGGCGGCGACGAAGCCGCGGCCGTCCAGCAACTGGCGGAAATCCTCCAGCATCGCGGGGCTGCCGCACAGCATCGCGCGGTCGAAGTCGGGATCCAGCGGCGGCAGCCCGAGGTCGGATGCCAGTTGCCCGCTGGCCAGCAGGTCGGTGAGCCGGCCGCGATGGCGCCGGCCTTCGTACGTGAACTCCTCGCGCGTCACCGAGGGGTAGTAGTGCAGGCGGCCGCGCACCAGGTCGCCGAGGAACTCGTGCTTCGGCAGCAGTTGCACGATGTCGTCGCGATAGCACAGGTCCTCGGCGCGGCGCACGCCGTGGCACAGCACCACGTGCTCGAAGCGCTCGTAGGTTTCCGGATCCTTGATGATCGACAGCCACGGCGCGAAGCCCGTGCCCGTGCCCAGCAGGTAGAGGTTGCGGCCCGGATGCAGGTCGTGCGCGAGCAGCGTGCCGGTCGGCTTGCGGCCCACCAGCACCGGGTCGCCGGGCTGGATGTGGCGCAGGCGCGAGGTCAGGGCGCCGTCGGGCACCTTGATGCTGAAGAACTCGAGGTGCTCTTCCCAGCTCGCGCTGGCGATCGAATACGCGCGCAGCAGCGGCTTGCTGCCGCCGTCGGGTTGCGGCAGCTCCAGGCCCAGCATCACGAACTGGCCGCTGGTGAAACGCAGGCCGGGATCGCGGGTGGTGGTGAAGCTGAAGTAGTCGTCCGTCCAGTGGCGGACGCCCAGCACGGTTTCGGTGCCGAAGGCGGAGGACATGCGTGAGGGGAGACTGCGGAAACGAGGCGCGCATTGTACCCCGGCGACCGCCCTCAGCGCGGCCCGCGCTCCTCGCGCGGCCGCGCCTTGCGGTCGCGCAGCAGCGCGCTCAGCACGATCGTGAAGCCCAGGCCGGCGGCGACGAGGAACAGCAGCATCGCGATGAGCGGGTAGCCGAACAGGTGGTGCGTGGTGTCGACGCGCATCATCATCGCCGAGGCGACGATCAGCGCCGCGGTCACCAGCCCGGCGCTGATCCGGTTGGCGATCTTCTGCAGGCTTTCCATCAGCGGCGAATCGGCCAGGCCGTCGACGCGCACCTGCATGCGGTTCTCCGCCAGCAGCGAGAGCAGGTCGGAGACCTTGCGCGGCGCCTCGCGCAGCAATGCCTGCACCTCGATCAGCTCGCTGGCGATGTTGGACGGGGACAGGGACTTCTTCAGCCGCTCGCGCATCACGTGCTCGAGGTGGCGTTCGACCACGCGCTTCACGTCCAGGCCCGGATCGAGCAGGGTCGCGACCTGCTCGAGGTTGAGCAGGGTCTTGCCCAGCAGGCTCAGTTCCGGCGGCGTGCGCAGCCCGCAGGCGGTGGAGAGCCCGACGAGGTCCAGCATCAACCGGCCTTCCGAACGCGCGCTGGAGTGGCTGTGCGCGGCGTAGCGCGCGACCGACTGGCCGACTTCGCGCATGAACCGCTCCTCGTCGAACGATTCCAGGCGCGTGCCCATCGCGATGGTCTCGTTCGCCACCTCTTCGCCGCGGCCGTCGACGGCCGCGAACAGCAGCTTGAGCAGGCGCTCGCGCTGCTTCGGCGGGACGTGCGCGATCATGCCCAGGTCGAACAGGGCGAGGCGGCCGTCGTCGGTGGCGAGCAGGTTGCCCGGATGCGGATCGGCGTGGATCTCGCCGTGCACGAACACCTGGTCGAGGTAGCCGCGCATCAACGCCGACGCGAGCATGCCCATGTCGTGCTCGGTGCGGTGCAGCCCCGAGATCTCGGTGACCTTGGTGCCGTGCACGAGGTCCATGGTGAGCACGTGCGCGGCGGTGAGGTCCCAGACCGGCTGCGGCACCACCAGCTCGGGATACTCGCGCAGGTGTTCGCCGAAGCGCTCGAGGTTCTCGGCCTCGGCTCGGTAGTCGAGCTCGGCCAGCAGGGTCTTGCGGAATTCGTGCACCCAGTCGGAGAAATGCACGCGCCGGCCGAGGTCGGTGAGCGCGTCGGCCTTGCCGGCGAGGCCGGCGATCGCGTCCAGGTCGGCGCGCACCAGGTCGCCGATGCCGGGGCGCTGCACCTTCACCGCGACCTCGCGGCCGTCGCGCAGCTTCGCGCGGTGCACCTGCGCGAGCGAGGCGCAACCCAGCGGCGTTTCGTCGAATTCCGAGAACAGGTGGCTCAGGCGCGCGCCGAGCGAGGCCTCGATCGTCGCGCGCACCTGCTCGAACGGGATCGGCGCCACGTCGTCCTGCATGCGCTCGAGCGCGGCGATGTAGGCCGGCGGCACCATGTCGGGGCGCGTCGAGAGCGCCTGGCCGATCTTGACGAAGGTCGGGCCCAGCGCTTCCAGGTCGTCGACGAAGGCTTCGGGCTTGCCTTCCGTCGGCGGCGGGCCGTCGCCGGGCGCCGCGCCGGTGCCGTCGAGGTCCAGGCCGGTGAACACGCCGGCGCTGCGGTACTTGAGCAGGAACGCGAGGATGCGCCCGGTGCGGGCGAGGCCATGGGCGGGGCCGTGGCTGGGGTCGTTCGGGGCGGCGGCGTTCGATGCGGCGTCGGCGGCGTTCATGGGGGCGATCCGGGGTAGGCGGGCTTTGCGACCCGCAGCCAGCGTAGTCGGCGGCGCGTCAACGCCGCTTCATCGCCATGGCCGCATCATGGGGGCATGGCGCCGAACGCCGGCACGTTGTGGACCATCGGCCATTCCACCCGGACCTGGGAGGAATTCGTCGCGCTGCTGCAGGGCGAGTCGATCGCCTGCCTGGCCGACGTGCGCCGGTTCGCGGGGTCGCGGCGCAACCCGCAGTATTCGCCCGCGGACATGGGCCCGGCGCTGGCGCAGGACGGAATCGACTACGTGCCCATGCCGGAATTCGGCGGGCGCCGCACGCCCGCCGCGGAGTCGCCCAACGGCGCGTGGCGCGTGGCCGCGTTCCGCGGTTACGCCGACTACATGGCGTCGCCGGAATTCGCGCTCGCGCGCCAGCGCCTGATGGAGCGCGCGTCCGCGCAGCGCACCGCGGTGATGTGCGCCGAAGCGGTGTGGTGGCGTTGCCACCGGCGCCTGATCTCCGACGATTTCGTGGCGCGCGGGTGGACCGTGCTGCACATCATGGGCCCCGGCAAGGCGCAGCCGCACGAGCTCAACCCCGATGCCCGCATGCGCGGCGACACGCTCGTCTACCCGCCGGTGCAGGCCGACCTGATCTAGGCAGGATCGAGCGGGCCGATCTGGCGGGACGGTTTCCCGGCGCGCGGCGGGCGGAGGCGCAGCAGGCGGCCGTCGGCTTCGTCGGTGAGGACGTAGACGCTGCCGTCGGGCGCGACGCGCACGTCGCGGATCCGCGCGCCGAGGTCGCCGAGCAGGCGTTCTTCGGACACGATGCGGTCGCCGTCGAGCCGCAGGCGGATCAGGTTGCGGTCGGCGAGGGCGCCGAGGAACAGGCTGTCGTTCCAGGCCGAACCGGGGTGGCCGGTGTAGAACGCCAGCCCGCTCAGTCCCGGCGACTTCGTCCACACCCGATGCGGCGGTTCCATGCCGGGCGCGCTGGTGCCGAGGGTTTCCGGGTAGGGCCTGCCGGTCGAATAGTCCATGCCGTTGCTGGCGATCGGCCAGCCGTAGTTCCTGCCGGATTGCGGCAGGTTCAGTTCGTCGCCGCCGCGCGGGCCATGCTCGCTGGCCCAGAGCCGGCCCGTGCGCGGATCGAAGGCGAGGCCCTGGATGTTGCGGTGGCCGTAGCTCCAGACGATGCGGCGCACGCCGGGCGATCCGGCGAACGGATTGTCGGCCGGCATCGTGCCGTCGACGTCGAGCCGCAGCAGCTTGCCCTGCACGACGTCGAGCTGCTGCGGGCGCTGCCGGTCGAAGCGGTCGCCCTGGCTGACGAAGACGTGGCCCGCGCCGTCGAATGCGAGGCGCGAACCGAAGTTCGCGCCGCCGGGCAGCGGGTCCGGCTCGCGATAGACGACGTGCAGGTCCGACAACGCCCGGTCGCCGAGCGTGGCGTATGCGGCGGTCACCGCGCCGGCCCCGCCCGGCGCGGGCGCGACGTAGGTGAACCAGATGCGGCGGCTGCGCGCGAAGTCGGGCGCGAGCACGACGTCGAGCAGGCCGGCCTGGCCGTTCGCCCACACCTCCGGCACGCCGTCCAGCGGCGCGGAGACCTCGCCGGTGGCGGAGACGTAGCGCATGCGCCCGGGCCGTTCGGTCACCAGGAAGCGGCCGTCCGGCAATGGCGCGACCGCCCAGGGATGCTCGAGGCCCGATGCGATCATGGCGACGGCGGACTCCGCCGCTGCCGGCGCGGTGGACGGTGCCGCACCGGACGCCGCCGCAGGCGCTGCGGGGGCTGCGGGGGATGCAGGGGCCTGTGCCCGGCAGGCGGGCAGGACGAGGCAAAGCAGCAGCGTGGCCAGGGCGATGCGCATGGGCGGTCAACGCCAGTTGGAATCGTCCCGCGGATTGTCCCAGACAGGGTCGGGTCGTGCCGAGCTCGAGAACGCGCTGCCCGGCTGGTCGTTGCCGCTGCGAACGGCTTCGCCGGGACGGCCGGAGGAGGCCGCGCCGTCGTCCACGCGGATCCGGTTGCGCACCTCGCGCACGCCGCTGGCGTCGGCGGCGATGTCCTCGGCGCGGTGCTTCATCGCCCGCACCGGCACGTTGCCGGTCAGGGTGGCCACGCCGGCTTCGACCATCAGCATGATCTCGCTGGCGTCGATGTCCGGCGCGTCGGTGAGGCGGTCGATGATGTCGTCGGCGATGCGTTCGTCCGGGCGCACGTAGCCCTGCGGGCCGCGGCCGCGGTGGCCGCGCGCGCCGGCGGCGTCGTGCCGGTCGCGATCGGCGTGCGAGGGCACGCGGCGGTCGCTGAAGTCGCCCCAGCCGCCCTGGCCCGGATATCCGTAGCCGTACGCATCGTTGGAGCGGTCGGGGCCCCATTGCCGGTTCGTGGCCGAGGGCAGGCCGTCGTACAGCGCGCGCTCGCGCGCCGACGGCGCGCCCTGCAGCGGGTGGTAGGGGGTGCGTTCGCGGCGGGCCATGGCGGTCTCCTCGGGCGGGCCTTCGAGGCTAGCGGCCGCGCTGTCGTCGCCGCGGCAACGCGGCGTGACGGCGCGCGGCGGCCTCAGCGGTAGCCCGCCGCCTGCAGTTCGAACAGTTCGGCGTAGCGGCCGCCCTGCGCCATCAGCTGTGCGTGCGTGCCGGAGGCCTCGAGGCGGCCTTCGGCCAGCACGAGGATGCGGTCGGCCATGCGCACGCTGGAGAAGCGGTGCGAGATCAGCACCGCGGTGCGGCGGTCGGAGAGTTCGCGGAAGCGCTGGAAGACTTCGAATTCGGCGCGCGCGTCGAGCGCGGCGGTCGGTTCGTCGAGGATCATCACCTGCGCGTCGCGCATGTAGGCGCGGGCGATCGCGATCTTCTGCCACTGGCCGCCGGACAGGTCCACGCCGGTCTTGAAGCGGCGGCCGACGAGCTGGTCGTAACCCTCCGGCAGGCCCGCGGCCACCTCGTCGGCGCCCGAACGGTGGGCGGCGGCGGCGATGCGCGCGCGATCGCCCATGTCCGCGATCTGTCCGACGCCGATGTTCTCGCCGACGGTGAGGTGGTAGCGCACGAAGTCCTGGAAGATCACGCCGATGTTGGCGCGCAGGTCGTCGAGGTCGTAGTCGCGCAGGTCGCGGCCGTCGAGCAGGATGCGGCCTTCGTCGGGGTCGTAGAGGCGCGCCAGCAGCTTCACCAGCGTCGTCTTGCCGGCGCCGTTCTCTCCGACCAGGGCCAGCACTTCGCCCGCGCGCAGCTCGAAGTCGAGGCCGCGCAGCGCCCAGCGCGCCGCGTCGGGATAGCGGAAGCCGACGTTCTCGAACACGAAGCCGCGCGAGATCGGCTGCGGCACCGGAACGGCATCCGGCTTCGAGCGGATCTCGGGCTGGATCTCGAAGAAGGAGTACAGGTCGTCCAGGTACAGCGCCTGCCCGGCGACCTGGGAGAACCCCACCAGCAGGCCTTCGAGCAGCTGCCGCAGCCGGCGGAAGCTGCCGGCGAGGAAGGTCAGGTCGCCGATGCTGAAGTCGCCGCGCACGGTGCGCCAGGCGATGTAGGCATAGGCGACGTAGTAGCCCAGCGTGCCCAGCGCGGCGAGCAGGGTGCCCCACAGCGCGCGCTTGCCGGCCAGCGCGCGGTTGGCGAGGTAGAACTGGTCCGAGAGCGCGCGGAAGCGGGCGATGAAGAAGCGGTTGAGGTCGAAGATCTTGACCTCCTTCGCCGTCTCCACGCTGGCGCCCATCTGCCGCAGGTATTCGAGCTGGCGGCGCTCGGGGGTCCACGCGAAGTTGAGGGTGTAGTTCAGCGCGTTGAAGTGCGCTTCGCCCACGAACGCCGGCACCAGCGCGACCGCCAGCAGCACGATCAGCCACGGTGCGTACACCAGCAGGCCGGCGGCGAAGCTCACCACGGTCACGATGTCCTGCGCCTGGCCGAACAGCTGGCTCAGCAGGCCCATGCGGCCCATGGTCTGGCGCCGCGCGCGGTCGAGCTTGTCCTGCAGGTCGGGATCCTCGAAGTCCTCGAGGTCCAGCGTCGCCGCGTGCTCCATCAGGCGGATGCTGGTGGCGTTGGTGAAGCGCTCCGACAGCAGCCCGTCGAAATAGCTCACCAGGCGCCCCGACAGGTCGGAGGCGATCGCCAGCGCGAATTCCGCGCCGAGCAGCAGCGCCAGGTGGTCGAGCGCGCCGCCGTGCCACGCGGTGGCCAGGTCGGCGAAGCCCATGCCGGCGCCGACGAGGCGCACCGCCTCGTCGATGATCAGCTTGCCGATGTAGAGCGTGGCGATCGGCATCAGCGCGCGCAGCAGGCGCAGGCCGAGGCTGGACAGCGTCAGGGTGCGGCTCGTCGCCCAGATCTCGCGCAGGAACGGCGGCAGGTTGCGCAGCGCGCCGACGCGCGCGCGCAGGCTCGGGCGTTGCGGGGCGCGGGTCGGGTCAGCGGCGGGGCCGGGCATGCGCGCATTGTGCCCGGTCGCGCGATGGCGGCGCCG
>JANINR010000022.1 GCA_024508915.1 Lysobacteraceae bacterium
GCACCTCGCCTGCGCGCAGCGCCGCCGCGAACGCGCCGTGGCGCGCCGCGCGCGCGGCGGCCTCCGGCCCGTGGCCGCTGTCGCGCGCGACATCCACGCGCACGACCTCGAGCGCCACGCCGAGCGCGGCGCAGGCCTCGCGGCAATGCGCGGCCCATGCGCCCGAATCCGGATGCAGCCCGTGGTCGACGTGCAGCGCGCGCAAGCCGCCGTGCATCGCCGGATGCGCGGCCAGCCAGTGCAGCAGCACGGTCGAGTCCAGCCCGCCGCTGAAGGCCGCAAGCACCGGCCGCGCGGGGGCGGCGGGCTGCGGCAGCGGGTTCACGCCGCCTCGTAGGCGCCGTAGCCGCGCAGGCGCTCGTAGCGGCGCTGCAGCAGCGCGTCGGTCGACATGCCTTCGAGCATGTCGAGCTCGTTGAGCAGCACCGCCTTCAGCCGGCGGCCCATCTGCACCGGGTTCCGGTGCGCGCCGCCGATCGGCTCGCGGATCACCTTGTCGACGAGGCCCAGTTCCTTCAGCCGGTTCGCGGTGAGGCCGAGCTGCTCGGCCGCGTCCTTCGCCTTCTCCGCGGTCTTCCACAGGATCGAGGCGCAGCCTTCGGGCGTGATCACCGAGTACGTGCTGTATTCGAGCATGTTGGTGATGTCGCCGACGCCGATCGCCAGCGCGCCGCCGGAACCGCCTTCGCCGATCACCGTGCAGATGATCGGCGTGCGCAGCTCGGCCATCTCCAGCAGGTTGCGCGCGATCGCCTCGGACTGGCCGCGCTCCTCGGCGCCGATGCCGGGATACGCGCCCATCGTGTCGATGAAGGTCAGCAGCGGCAGGCGGAAGCGCTCGGCGAGCTTCATCAGCCGCAGCGCCTTGCGGTAGCCCTCGGGCCGCGGCATGCCGAAATTGCGCTTGAGCTTGGACTTGGTGTCGCGGCCCTTCTCGTGCCCGATCACGACCACGCTGCGGCCGTCGATGCGGGCGAGGCCGCCGACGATCGCGGCGTCGTCGGCGTAGGCGCGGTCGCCGGCGAGTTCCTGGAACTCCTCGCAGATCACGCGCAGGTAATCCATCGTGTACGGGCGCGCCGGGTGGCGCGACAGCTGCGAGACCTGCCACGGGGTCAGATCGCGGAAGATGTGGGCGGTGCGCTGGCGGACCTTGTCCTGCAGCGCGTGCACTTCGGCGTCGATGTTGACGGACCCGCCGTGGCTGGCCTGGCGGAGCTCCTGGATCTTGGCTTCCAGGTCGGCGATCGGCTGCTCGAAGTCGAGGTAGTTCGGGTTCATCGGGGAAGTCTAACGCCCGCGCCGGGGACGGGCCATGCGGGCCCGCACGGCCCGGAGGACCGCGCGGGCGTCACGCGCCCCAGGGGCGGGCGAGGTGCAGGCGCACCGCGCGGACGCCGGGCAGGGCGCGCAGCAGGCCGGGCAGGGCCGCGTCGGCGCGGACCCCGCGCCCGCCGTTGATGCTGAGGCGGCCCCTGGCCTGGCCGGTGATCGCCTCGACCAGTAGCGGGGTCGCGCCCTCGTGGCCGCGCAACGCCTCCAGGAAGCGCTCCAGCGCCGCCTCCTCGCGCAGGTCGAGTTGCACCGACAGCCGCTGCGCATGGCCCGGGCAGGCCTGCACGTAGTCCCAGGCGCGGCGCGCGCGCAGCGAGAAGCCGCCGCTGAACTCGTCCTCGCGCAGGCCGCCCTCGACCAGCAGGATGCGGTCACGGGTCAGCAGCGGCGCGCACTCGTTCCAGGCTTCGGCGAAGAACGCGCACTCGATCCGGCCGCGCCCGTCGTCGAGCTGGACGAAGGCCTGCGAATCGCCGCGCTTGCGCATGCCGATCACCTGGCCGGCGACGACCACGGCGGTTTCCTGGCGCCAGCCGCGGCGTTCCTCCTGCGGGCGTGCCGCCCAGATCCGGTCGAGGTCGCCGAGGTCGTGGCCGAGCAGGGCGCGCAGGTCCTCGCGATAGGGATCGAACGGATGGCCGCTGAGGTAGTGGCCGAGCGTCTCGCGTTCGCCCTGCAGGCGCTGCAGCAGCGGCCATTCGTCGGCCCGCGGCAGTTCGATGCGCAGCTCCGGCGCCGCGCTCGCGCCGCCGCCGAACAGCGAGTTCTGGCCGGCCTCGCGCTCGCGCGCGAGCTGGTCGGTGGCCTTGAGCACCTCCGGCAACTGCAGCATCAGCGACGCGCGGTTCGGGCCGAGCGCATCGAGCGCGCCGGCGTTCACCAGCGCTTCGAGCGCGCGCTTGTTGAGCCTGGTGGAATCCACGCGCCGGCAGAAGTCGAGCAGGTCGGCGAACGCGCCGCCGCGCGCGCGCTCGTCGACGATGGCTTCGCAGGCGCCGCGGCCCACGCCCTTCACCGCGCCGAGGCCGTAGCGGATCGTGCCGGCGGGGGCGGCCGCGCGATCGTCCGCGCCGCGATCGATCGCCTCGAACATGTAGGTGGACGCGTTGACGTCCGGCGGCAGCACCGCCAAGCCCATCGCCCGCGCCTCGTCGAGGAAGCCGACGACCTTGTCGGTGTTGTCCATGTCGCTGGACAGCACCGCCGCCATGAATTCGGCCGGGTGGTGCGCCTTAAGCCACGCGGTCTGGTACGACACGAGCGCGTACGCGGCCGCGTGCGACTTGTTGAAGCCGTAGCCGGCGAACTTCTCCAGCAGGTCGAAGATCGGGCCGGACTCGCGCGGCGGGATGCCGTGGGTCTCGAGCGCGCCGGCCTCGAACTTGGCGCGCTCCTTCGCCATCTCCTCGACTTTCTTCTTGCCCATCGCGCGGCGCAGCAGGTCGGCGCCGCCGAGCGAGTAGCCGGCCAGGACCTGCGCCGTCTGCATCACCTGCTCCTGGTACACGACCACGCCGTAGGTCGGCGCCAGGATCGGCTCGAGCAGCTTGTGCGGATAGCGCACCTCGGCGCGGCCGTGCTTGCGTTCGATGAAGTCCGGGATCAGGTCCATCGGGCCGGGGCGGAACAGCGACACCAGCGCGATCAGGTCCTCGAAGCGGTCCGGCTGCGCCCGCCGCAGCAGCTCGCGCATGCCGCGCGATTCGAACTGGAACACGGCGATGGTGTCGCCGCGCGCGAACAGTTCGTACGTCGCCCGGTCGTCCAGCGGCAGCGCCGAGATGTCGAGCGGTCCGCGATCTTCCGGCTCCCGGCTTCCGGCTCCCGGCTTCCGCCGGGCATTGATCGCCTTGACCGCCCAGTCGATGATCGTGAGCGTGCGCAGGCCCAGGAAGTCGAACTTCACAAGGCCGATCGCCTCGACGTCGTCCTTGTCGAACTGCGTCACCGGGTTGCGCCCGGCGCCGTGGCCGTCGTGTTCGGCGAACAGCGGGCAGAATGACGACAGCGGCTCCGGCGCGATCACCACGCCGCCGGCGTGCTTGCCGGCGTTGCGGGTGAGGTCCTCGAGCTGCAGCGCCAGGTCGATCAGGTCGCGGACGTCGTCCTCGGCGGCGTAGCGCTGGATCAGCTCGTCGGAGCGCCAGTTCTCGTCGCTGCGCGACTTCTCCGTGCGGCCGAGCGCGTCGTCGAGCGAGATGCCGAGGGTCATCGGCACCAGCTTGGCGATGCCGTCGACGAAGCCGTACGGGAAGCCGAGCACGCGCCCGGCATCGCGCACCACCGCCTTCGCGGCCATGGTGCCGTAGGTGATGATCTGGCTGACGCGGTCGCGGCCGTACTTGCCGGCGACGTAGTCGATGACTTCGTCGCGGCGGTCCATGCAGAAGTCGATGTCGAAGTCCGGCATCGACACGCGTTCGGGGTTGAGGAAGCGCTCGAACAGCAGGTCGTACGGGATCGGGTCGAGGTCGGTGATGCCCAGCGACCACGCCACCAGCGAGCCGGCGCCCGAGCCGCGGCCCGGGCCGACCGGGATGCCGTGGTCCTTGGCCCAATTGATGAAGTCCGCGACGATCAGGAAGTAGCCCGGGAAGCCCATGCGGACGATCACGTCCAGCTCGGTCTCCAGGCGCGCCTCGTAGGACTCGCGGGTGTGCCCCGGCGCGAGCGGTTGCTTCTCCAGCCGCTTCGCGAGCCCGGCGCGCGCCTGCGAGCGGATCCAGCTGTCGAGCGTCTCGTCGGACGGGACCGGGAACGCGGGCAGGTGGTAGGTGCCGAGCGACAGCGCGAAGTTGCAGCGCGTCGCGAGCGCGACCGTGTTCTCGACGGCGTCGGGGAGGTCGGCGAACAGCGCCGCCATGTCCTCGGCCGACTTGAGGTACTGCTCCGGGCTGTAGTCGCGCGGCCGGCGCGGGTCGTCGAGCACGCGCCCACTGGCGATGCACACGCGCGCCTCGTGCGCCTCGTAGCCGTCGGGCTCGAGGAAGCGCACGTCGTTGCTGGCGACCAGCGAGATGCCGCGCGCGGCGGAGGCGTGCACGGCGAACGCGTTGAACGCCTCCTCGCCCTCGCGGCCGGTGCGGGTGATTTCCAGGTGCGCGTTGCCGCCGGTCAGGCGCTGCAGGTCGGCGAGCCACTGCGCGGCCAGGTCGTGGCGGCCGGCCGCCGCCAGGCGCCCGGCTTCGCTCTCCCGGCCGGCGAGCGCGAACAGGCCGTCGCTGCCCTCGAGCAGCCAGTGCGGCCGGACCACCACGCCGTCGTGGCGGTGGCCTTCCATCCAGGCGCGCGTGAGCAGCCGCGAGAGCGCCAGGTAGCCCGCGTTGTCGCGGCACAGCAGGGTCAGGCGGGTGGCGGGTTCATCGCCTTCCGCCAGCAGGATGTCGGCGCCGGTGACCGGCTTGACGCCCGCCGCCTCGGCGGCCTTGTGGAACTTGACCAGCGAGAACAGGTTGGCGTGGTCGGTGACGGCCACCGCCGGCTGGCCCAGCGCCGCGCAGCGCCCGATGAGCTCCGGGATCCGGATCGTCGAGTCGACCAGCGAGTACTCGCTGTGCAGGTGCAGGTGGACGAAGCGGGCGGGCATGGCTCACCGCAGCCTAGCCCCCGGCCCGGAACCGGACAAGGCTTGACATCGCGCGCGCCCGGCCGGCGCGCGGCCGGCCCGTTCCGCGCCCGCTCAGCCGATCCGGAACAGCTCCCGCGGGCGGGCGTCCTCGCTGGCGTAGCGGCTTTCCTGCACGCGCAGGTGGTGCTGCCAGAGCGCGATCTCGGCGAGGCACTCGCGCAGCACCACGCGCGCGGTGTCCGGGTCGAGCCGGGCGAGCAGCGCGTCGAAGCCGGCCACCGCATCCTGGTCGGGGCGCGGCACCGGGCCCGCTTCGAAGGTGAACTCCACCACCGGCATGTCCGCATCGGCGGTGGGCGACGGAACGACGAAACCCTGGTTCGCGGCACGCATGGCACGTTCCTCCTCGGGCGCGTGGGGATGCCTGATGGGATGCATGCAGAGGATGCGCCGTTGCAAGGCGGGCGTCATGCGCCGCACGTCGGCGTGACTTCCGGCGCGTTGCGCAGGCGTTCAGGCGCCGACGGGCACCGCCGCGCATTCAGCGAACAGGTCCGGGCCCTGCAGGGCGTCGCGCACCGGCGCGAAGCTGCGGCGGTGCTCGGGGCAGGGCCCGAGCCGGGCCAGCGCTTCCAGGTGAGCGGGCGTGCTGTAACCCTTGTGCGCGTCGAAGCCGTATTCCGGCCAGCGTGCGTGCAGCGCGCGCATGTGCCGGTCGCGCGACACCTTGGCGAGGATCGAGGCGGCCATGATCGCGCGGTCCAGCGCGTCGCCGCCGACGATGGCGCGCGCCGCGCAGGGCAAGCCGGGCGGCAGCCGGTTGCCGTCGACGCGCGCCTCGAGCGTGCAGCCGGCGTGCGCGCCGCCCGCGAGCGCCGCGGCCACGCCGCGCAGCGCTTCGCGCATGCCGTGCATCGTCGCGTGGTAGATGTTGAGGCGGTCGATGTCGGCGACCTCGACGAACACGACGTGCCAGGCCAGCGCGCGTTCGACGATGCGCGGGTAGAGCTTCTCGCGGCAGGCCTCGTCGAGCTGCTTGGAATCGTCGAGGCCGTTGACCGGGGTGCGCCCCGGCGGGAACACGACCGCGGCGACCACCACCGGCCCGGCGAGCGGGCCGCGGCCGGCTTCGTCCACGCCGGCGAAGAGCGTCGTCGCGGCCACCGGCGCCGCCGTCGCCGCGGCGCTCATTCGAGCACCGCCTCGGCCGCGCGCGCGGAGGCGTCGCGGCGCAGGGTCTCGTGGATTGCGCGGAAGCGCGGGCGCAGCGCCGCCACCGCTTCCGGATCGCGGAACCACGCGAGCACGGCCGCGGCCAGCTTCGGCGGCGTGCAGTCCTCCTGCAGCAGTTCGGGGACGAGCGCTTCGCCGGCGAGCACGTTCGGCAGGCTGACGAAGCGCGACTTCAGCAGGCCGAGGCCCTTGACCATGCGGTAGGTCGAGGCCGCGATGCGGTGGCCGACGACCATCGGCCGCTTGCACAGCATCGCTTCCAGCGCGGCGGTGCCGGAGGCGAGCAGCACGACGTCGGCGGCGATCATCGCCTGCTGCGCCTGGCCGTCGAGAATCCGCGCCGGCGGCACCGGGAACGGCGCGCGCGACAGCGCCTGCTCGATGGCGGCGCGGCATCCGGCGTTGGCCGCGGGGATGAGCAGCTGCAGGTCGCCGACGTCGCGCGCCACCAGCGATGCGGCCTCGAGGAACGCGGGCAGCATGCGTTCGATTTCGCCCAGGCGGCTGCCCGGCAGCACCGCCAGCACGGGCGCATGGAACGGCAGGCCTAGCGCCGCGCGCGCCTCGCCGCGATCGGGTTCGAGCGCGACCGCGTCGGCCATGGGGTGGCCGACGAACCGCGCGTCCACGCCGTGGCGGGCATAGATCGGGGGTTCCATCGGGAACAGGCACAGCACGCGATCCGCGCTCGCGCCGATCTTCGCGGCGCGCGACTCGCGCCAGGCCCACACCGATGGACTGACGTAGTGCACGGTGCGCACGCCGCGGCGCTTGAGCCCGCGCTCGAGCCCGAGGTTGAAGTCGGGGGCGTCGATGCCGACGAACACGTCCGGCTTCCACGCGAGCAGGCGGGCACGCAGCGCGCCGCGCAGGCGCAGCAGGCGCGGCAGGTGCGCGAGCACTTCGGACAGTCCCATCACCGCGAGCTCGCTCGCGTCGTGCCAGGTGTCCACGCCCGCGGCGCGCATCGCGTCGCCGCCGACGCCGGCGAACACCGCGCCCGGATGGCGCTCGCGGAGGGCCGCGACCAGCCCGGCGCCGAGCACGTCGCCGGACGCCTCGCCCGCGACCAGCGCGATCCGCGGCGCGCCGGTGCTCATCGCGGCATGCCCGCCCGCGGCGCGCTCATCGCAGCAGCGGGCGCTGTCCCGCGTCGATGAAATCGAGCAGCGCGCGCACGTCCTCGCTGTCGCGCGCCATCTCCGCCAGCTGCACGCGCGCCTCCTCGAGCTTCGCGCCCGAGAGATACAGCGTACGGTACGCGCGGCGGATCGCCGCCAGCCGCCCGGCATCGAATCCGCGCCGCTTCAGGCCTTCGACGTTCACGCCGCGCGGCCGGCCGTAGTCTTCCTGCGCCACGAGCACGAACGGCGGCACGTCGCCGTTGACGAACGCGCCCATGCCGATGAACGCGTGCGCGCCGATCCGGCAGAACTGGTGGACGCCGGCGAAGCCGCTCAGGATCACCTGGTCGCCGACCTCGACGTGGCCGGCGAGGGTGGCGTTGTTGGAGAAGATGCAGCCGTTGCCGACGATGCAGTCGTGGGCGACGTGGGTGTAGGCGAGCAGCCAGTTGTCGTCGCCGATGCGGGTGATGCCGCCGCCGTTGCCGGTGCCGCGGTTGATCGTCGCGAACTCGCGGATCACGTTGCGGTCGCCGATCACCAGCTCGGTGCGCTCGCCCTCGAACTTCTTGTCCTGCGGGTCGCCGCCGATCGCGGCGTGGCCGTGGATGCGGTTGTCGCGGCCGATGCGCGCCGGCCCCTGCACGCTGCAGTGCGGGCCGATCCAGGTGCCGTCGCCGATCTCGACATCCGGGCCGACCAGGGTGAACGCGCCGATCGAGACGCCCGCGCCGATCCGCGCGGCGGGATCGACGACGGCGCTGGGATGGATGCCCGGCGCGCCGTCCATGTCACTTCGCTTCCGCGCAGAGGATCTCGGCGCAGGCCACCTGCTCGCCGTCCACCCGGGCCACGCCCTCGAACAGGGCCATGTTGCGGATCGTGCGCTTGAGCGAGACGCACAGCTCGAGCTGGTCGCCCGGCACCACCATGCGGCTGAACTTCGCGTTGTCCACCTTGACCAGGTAGAAGACCTTGCCGTCGGAATCGGTGATGGCCGACAGGTGCGTGAGCAGGCCGCCGGCCTGCGCCAGCGCCTCGATCAGCAGCACGCCCGGCATCACCGGCTTGTTGGGGAAGTGGCCCTGGAAGAACGGCTCGTTGATCGTCACGTTCTTGCGGCAGACGATGCTCGTGCTGGGCTCGAACGCGACCACCCGGTCCACCAGCAGGAAGGGGTAACGGTGCGGCAGCAGTTTCTGGATGCCGATGACGTCGAGCGGCAGTTGCACGGTTTCCACGGATCCGTCCTGGTCTTGCTGGGGCTAGCCGCGATTATCGCCCAAAGCGCCGAGCCGGCGGAAAAGGCCGTCCAGCTGCTTGAAACGGGCCGCGGCCTTGCGCCAGGCCCGGTTGTCCATCAGCGGCGTGCCGGAGGAGTAGTCGCCGGGCTCGCGGATCGAATGGGTCACCAGGCTCATCGCCGTCACCGTGACCCGGTCACAGATCTCCAGGTGGCCGAGCACGCCGGCGCCGCCGCCGATGAGGCAGTAGCGGCCGATGGTGGCGCTGCCGGCCACCGCGGAGCAGCCGGCCATGGCCGTGTGCGCGCCGATGCGGACGTTGTGGCCGACCTGGATCTGGTTGTCCAGGCGCACGTCTTCCTCGAGCACCGTGTCGTCGAGCGCGCCGCGGTCGATGGTGGTGTTGGCGCCGATCTCGCAGTCGTCGCCGACGACCACGCCGCCCAGCTGCGGCACCTTGAGCCAGCGCGGCTCGCCGCCGTCGGCGGGGCGGTCCAGCGCGAGGCCGAAGCCGTCCGCGCCCAGCACCGCGCCGGGATGCACGAGCACGCGCCGCCCCAGGCGCACGCGCCGGACCAGCGTCACGCGCGCCACGAGCTCGCTGCCGGCGCCGACCACGCAGTCCTCGCCGACCACGCAGCCGGGGCCGACGATCGCGCCGGCCTCGACCACGCTGCGCGCGCCGATGCATGCGAACGGGCCGACGTGCGCGCCGGGATCCACCGTCGCCGACGCGTCCACGACGGCGCTGGCGTGCACGCCCGGCGCCGCGGCCTCGCGCGACTCGAACAGCGCGGCAGCGCGCGCGAAGGCGGCGTAGGGATCGCGCGCGAGCAGCGCCGTCCCTGCGTGGCCCGCGGCGTCTTCCTCGCGCATCACCACGATGCCCGCGCGGCTCGAGGCGAGCTGCGCGCGGTAGCGGGGATTGGCGAGGAACGAGAGTTGCGAGGGCGTGGCCCGCGCCAGCGTGGCCACGCCCGACACGCGGGCGTCGGGATCGCCGTGCACGGCCAGGCCGAGGCGTCCGGCGAGCTGCGCGGCGGAGAAGTCCATGCCGGCCGCGCGCTAGAACTGCCCGCCGAAGGAGAACTGGAGGCGTTCCTCCTGGTCGCCCGGCTGCGTTCGCAGCGGCATCGCGTAGCTGATCGAGATCGGGCCCATCGGCGAGCGCCACAGCAGCGCCACGCCCGCGGACGCGCGCAGCTCGCCGGCGTCGAAGCTGTCCAGGTTCCGGTACACGTTGCCGAAGTCCAGGAACGTCGAGACGCGCGCGGCCTTCGAGTCGAACAGCGTCGGGAAGTACATCTCCAGCGAGCCGACGGTCTTGAACGAACCGCCGACCGGCCGCGTGAACCCGAACGCATTGTCCGCGCGCGGGCCCAGGGTGTTGTCGACGAAGCCGCGCACGCGGCCGGACGAGCCGATGCCGCCGGCGTAGAAGTTCTCGAAGAACGGCAGGCCTTCGGCGGTCACCGTCTTCACGTAGTCGGGCGACGTCGGCACGCACGGATCGCTCGGCGGCGGCGGGGCCGGCGGGTTCGGGTTGGTGGTGGTCGGCGGCGTCGGCGCGGTGTAGCAGATCGCGCGCGACGCGATCTTGCCGTAGCTGTCGCCGTAGCCGAGGTTGACGCCGGTGCGCAGGACGAGCGCGGGCGACAGCGGCCAGTACTTCGAGTACTCGTATTCCAGCTTGTAGTACTGCGCGGTCGAGCCCGGCAGCGTCGTCTCGATCGAGGCGCGCTGGTAGGTGCCGACGCTCGGCATGAAGTAGTCGTTGCGGGTGTCGCGCGACCAGCCCAGCTGCGTGCGCCAGGAATGGAAGGTGTACGCGCCCACCGCCTTGATGTAGTCGGTGATCTCGTCGGGCGTGGAGCCCGACAGCGGCACGATCTCGTTCGAGTCGATGCCGAACATCACCGAGAACCCGTCCCACTCGCTGATCGGGATGCCGAGCACGGCCTGCGCCGAGGCCGAGTTGGTCGAGTACTGGGCGACGTTGAAGTTGGAGTAGTCGAATTCGCTCCAGCTCAGGTTGTAGCCCAGCGACATCCCCGAATCGGTGAAGTAGGGGTTGGTGAAGGCGAAGTTGTAGCCCTTCTGGTAGTAGCTCTTCTGCGCGGCGACCGACACGCGGTTGCCGGTGCCGAGGAAGTTGGATTCGGCCAGCGACACCGAGGTGTTGACGCCGCTGAGCTGCGAGTAGCCGACGCCGAACATGAAGCTGCCCGACGTGGTTTCCTTCACGGTGTAGGTGACGTCCACCGCGTCGTTGGTGCCGGGCACCGGCGACTTGTCGACGTCGACGCTCTCGAAGTAGCCCAGGTTCTGCAGGCGCAGCTTGGAGCGGTCGATCGCCGCCTGCGAGTACCACGCGCCCTCGAACTGGCGCATCTCGCGGCGCAGCACTTCGTCGCCGGTGCGCGTGTTGCCCTTGAAGACGATGTGGCGCACGGTCACGCGCGGGCCGGGCGCGACCCGGAAGGTCACGCCGACGGTGCGCTTGGCGCGGTCGACGTCGGGCACGAGGTCGACCTTCGCGAACGCGTAGCCGATGTTCGACAGCATCAGGGTGATCGCGTCGGACGTGAAGTCCACCAGGCGGCGCGAGAACACCTGGCCCTCGCGCACCGCGAGCAGCTTCTGGATGTCTTCCTTCGGCAGGATGGTGTCGCCGGTCAGCTCGACCTTGGACACGCGGTACTGCTCGCCCTCGCTGATGCCGGCGACGATGAACATGTCGCGCTTGTCGGGGCTGATCTCGACCTGGGTGCTGTCGAGGCTGAAATCGATGTAGCCGCGGTCGAGGTACCAGGAGTTGAGCTTCTCGAGGTCGCCGGACAGCTTCTCGCGCGAGTACTGGTCGTCGCGGCGGTACCAGCTGAGCCAGTTGTGCTCCTTCGACTCCCAGTTCGCGAGCACGTCTTCCTGCGGATAGGCCTCGTTGCCGATCAGGTTGATGTGGCGGATGTTCGCCGCCTTGCCTTCCTTGATGTCGATGATCACGTCGACGCGGTTGCGGTCGAGCTGGGTCACCGTCGGGTTGACCGCGACGTTGTACTTGCCGCGGTTGTTGTACTGCCGCGTCAGTTCCTGGACCACGCGGTCGAGGCTGAGGCGGTTGAAGGTCTCGCCCTCCGCCAGGCCGATGTCCTTGAGGCCCTTCAGCAGGTCCTCGCTCTTGATGTCCTTGTTGCCCTGCAGGGTGAGCTTGTTGATCGCCGGGCGCTCGACCACGGTGATCACCAGGATGTCGCCCTGGCGGTCGGCGCGCACGTCCTCGAAGAAGCCGGTCTTGTAGAGCGCGCGGATCGCGTCGGCCACGCGGGTGCCGTCGACGCGGTCGCCGCGCTCGATGGGCAGGTAGGTGAACACGGTGCCGGCGGGCACGCGCTGCAGGCCGTCGACGCGGATGTCGGACACGACGAAGGCGTCCGGCGCCGGCGCGGCCGGCACCAGCGCGGCCGGATCGACGGGCGAGGCCGCCGGCGCGGCGGCCGCCGGGGGG
>JANINR010000023.1 GCA_024508915.1 Lysobacteraceae bacterium
GTGTACGGCGACGGCCGCGATCGCACGCTCGGCCGCATCGCCGCGATGGCGCAGCGCTTCGGCGGGTTCGTGATCCCGCGCGGCGCGACCGGCCTGCGCCAGCCCGTCCACGTCGACGATCTCGCCGCGGCCGCGCTGGCCGCCTGCGATGCGCCGGCGACGCACGGGCGCGTCTACGACCTGCCCGGCGGGGAGGCGCTGCCCTGGCGCGAGATGGTGGCGCGCACCCTCGCCGCGCTGTCGCCGCGGCCGCGCCTGCTGGAAGTGCCGCTGCCCGTGTTCCGGTGCGTCCTCGGCATCGCGCGCCTGGCGGGGAAGGGCGACGGGTTCGGCGACGCCGCCCTGGCGCGCCTGCGCGAGGACCTCGTCTTCGACGCGACCGCGGCGCGCACCGACTTCGGCTACGCGCCCCGCGCGTTTCCCTAGATTTCCTCGGCGGGCGGCATGGGGCGCGCCTTGGCGAGGGCGCGGAGCGCGATCAGCAGCACCCCGCCGAGCACCATCGCGCCGCCGATCCACAGCTGCACGCCGGGACGGTCGCCGTAGAGCAAAACGCCGAGCAGCACCGCCATCACCGGCGAGAGCAGCAGCCAGGGGGTGACCTGCGCGACCGGATGGCGCTGCACCAGCACGTAGTACAGGCCGTGGCCGAGCAGCGACGAGCCGATCGCGGAATACGCCGCGCCGCCCCAGCCGATCCATGTCGCGCTGCGCAGCGCGGCGAAGCCGCCCGGCTCGAACCACGCGCTCAGCGCCAGCAGCGGCAGCAGGCCGATCACCGCGGTCCAGCCTTGCTGGCTGAACATGTCCAGTCCGCGCAGCCGCCGCATCAGCACGGTGCCGGTGGCGAGGAACAGCGCCGAGACCAGCATCAGCACGAGCGATGCCGGCTCCCGCAGCACCAGCGGGTCGAAGCCCAGCACCAGCACGCCGCCGAAGCTCACCGCGATCGCGATGCCGGTGCGCCAGCCGAAGCGCTCGCCCAGCCACCACCACGCAAGCAGCGCCGCCATCGGCACGTAGCTCTGCATGACGATCGCAGGCGACGACAGGTTGCCGGCGAGGTGCAGCGACCAGAAGCTGAGCCCGAAGTGCAGCACGCCGTTGCAGACCGCGACCGCCAGCAGCAGCGGCCATTGCCCGGGCGCGGGCCGGCGCAGGAACGCCCCCAGCAGCAGCGCCAGGATCGCCAGCCGCACCGCGGTGAACAGGAACGGCGGGATCTCGCGCAGCGCCCACGCCGAGGTGAGGAAGTTCAGCGCCCAGACGACGCAGATGACGAGCGCGATGCCGAGGTCGCGGCCGCCCAGCCCGTGGCCGTGGCGCGGCGGCACCTCAGTAGCGCCAGCCGAGCTTGCGGTACAGCTTCGCCAGCACCCAGGCCGGGCCGATGAGCAGGTAGGTGAGGTCGGTGAGGAAGCTGGGCTTCCGGCCTTCGAGCTTGTGGCCGATGAATTGCGCGATCCAGGCCACCACGAACACCACGACCGCGAGATAGAGCAGTTGCTTCGTGCCCAGCGTTTCGTGCAGCCAGCGCGTCAGCCAGGCCATCAGCACGAAGACCGCCAGCATGCCGTAACCGAGCCGGCGCGAATTGCGGAAATAGAACATCCACGCGAAGAACATCGCCAGCGCGGCCCACAGGCCGGGCCGGAACCAGGTGCCGACCACCGGGATGCACCACAGCAGCGCGATCGCGCTCCACAGGATCAGCGGCACGGCGACCACGTGGATGCGCTGGTTGGCCTCGTTGCGGTGGTCGCCGGAGTAGTGCGCGAACCAGCGGTCGATCGGGCGCTCGTCGGTCATGCCTGCCTCCGGGTCAATCCACCGAAATTCCCGCCAGGCGCTGCAGCGCCTCGGCGTACTTGGCGCGGGTGCGCGCGATCACGTCGGCCGGAAGGCGCGGACCGGGCGCGGTCTTGTCCCAGTCGAGGGTTTCCAGGTAATCGCGCACGAACTGCTTGTCGAAGCTCGGCGGGCTGGTCCCGACCGCGTATTCGTCGGCGGGCCAGTAGCGGGAGGAATCCGGCGTCAGCATCTCGTCCATCACGTGCAGGCGGCCGTCGGCGTCGGTGCCGAACTCGAACTTGGTGTCGGCCAGCAGGATGCCGCGCTTCGCCGCGTAACCGGCGGCGAACGCGTAAAGGCGCAGGGTCGCGTCGCGCACCTGCTCGGCGAGGTCGGCGCCGACCGTGCGCACCATGGTGTCGAAGTCGATGTTCTCGTCGTGGTCGCCGACGGCGGCCTTCGTCGACGGGGTGAAGATCGGCTGCGGGAGCTTTTCCGCCTGGCGCAGCCCGTCGGGCAGCCCGATGCCGCTGACGCGGCCGGTGCGCTGGTAGTCCTTCCAGCCGCTGCCGATGAGGTAGCCGCGCGCGATCGCTTCCACCGGCACGGGCTTGAGCTTCTTCGCCACCACCGCGCGCTGCGCGTAGAGCGCGGGATCGACGCCGGGGGGCAGCACCGACGCGACGTCGATGCCGGTGAGGTGATTGGGCACGATGTGCGCGGTCTGCGCGAACCAGAAGTTGCTGACCTGGCACAGCATCTCGCCCTTGCCCGGGATGGGGTCCGGCAACACCACGTCGAAGGCGCTCAGGCGGTCGGTCGCGACCATCAGCAGCAGCGGGCCGAGCGCGGGGTCGGAACCGCCGGCGCCCGGCGGCAGGTCGAACACGTCGCGGACCTTGCCGCGGTGGCGGAGGATCAGGCCGGGCAGGTCGGCTTCGAGCAGGGTGGTCGCCACGCGGGTTCCCGTGGAAGGCGGGCCGGCCAGTGTAGGGCTTCCGGCGCCAGCGGGTACACTGGCCCGATGCAGACGAGCCACCAGCCGACCGTCATCGCCCCGTCGATCCTGTCCGCCGATTTCGCGCGCCTGGGCGCCGAGGTCGACGCGGTCCTGGCCGCGGGCGCGGACTGGGTCCACTTCGACGTGATGGACAACCATTACGTGCCGAACCTCACCATCGGGCCGATGGTCTGCGAGGCCTTGCGCAGACACGGCGTCACCGCGCCCATCGACGTGCACCTGATGGTGGAGCCGGTGGACCGGCTGGTGCCGGACTTCGCGAAGGCCGGGGCGACGGAGATCAGCTTCCATCCCGAAGCCAGCCGCCACGTGCACCGCACCCTCCAGCTGATCAAGGCCGGCGGCTGCCGCGCCGGCCTGGTGCTGAACCCGGCGACGCCCGTGGACGTGCTCGATTGGGTGCTGCCCGAACTCGACCACGTGCTGCTGATGTCGGTGAACCCGGGCTTCGGCGGCCAGTCGTTCATCCCCTCGACGCTGGAGAAGCTGCGCGTCGTGCGCGGCATGATCGACCGCTGCGGCAAGCCGGTCCGGCTCGAGATCGACGGCGGGGTGAAGCCCGACAACATCGGCGAGATCGCCGCCGCGGGCGCCGACACCTTCGTCGCCGGCAGCGCGATCTTCGGCCAGCCCGACTACGCCGCGGTGATCGCCGCGATGAAGGCCACGGTTGCGGCCGTCCGCCAGTCCCCATAGAGTGAAGGCCATGAGCGCCCGCGCCCATTCCGCTTCCTTCCATGCCCGGCCGCACGGCTGGCGATGGTGGCCCGTTGCCGCCGCCGTCGTCCCCGCCTGCCCGTCGAAGGAAGCCCTGCGTGAGCCACTCCCCGAGTTCGTCCCCCAGCCCTGAGCAGTTCGCGGCGCTCGCCGCGCAAGGGCACACCCTGGTTCCGGTGGTGCGCGAGGTCCTGTCCGACCTCGACACGCCCCTGTCCGTCTACCTGAAGCTGGCCGACGGCCCGCACACCTACCTGTTCGAATCGGTGGAAGGCGGCGAGCGCTTCGGGCGCTATTCCATCATCGGCCTGCCGGCGAAGCGCGTGTACGCATTCGCGGGGCACACGCTCTACGCCACAGAGCACGGCGAACTGCTCGACGCTCGCGAGGTCGAGGACCCCTTCGCCGAAGTCGAGCGCCTGCGCGCCGCGCATTCGGTGCCGCGGATCGAGGGGCTGCCGGCCTTCACCGGCGGCCTGGTCGGCTGGTTCGGCTTCGAATGCGTGCGCTACCTCGAGCCGCGCCTGCGCGATCCCGGCGCGGCGGGCGCGGACAAGCCCGACGAGCTCGGCACGCCCGAGATCCTGCTGATGCTGAGCACCGAAGTCGCGGTGTTCGACAACCTCAAGGGGCGGCTGTACCTGGTCGTGCACGCGGATCCGGCCGAGCCGCAGGCCCTGGCGCGCGCCAACCGCCGCCTCGACGAGCTCGTGCACCGCCTGCGCCAGCCGGGCCCGGGTTATCCGTCCACGCTGCGGCCGGAATCCGTGGACGAAGCGCACTTCGTCTCGGGCTTCACCCGCGAGGGCTTCATCGATGCCGTGCGCAAGGCGAAGGAGTACATCGCCGCCGGCGACGTGTTCCAGGTCGTGCTCTCGCAGCGGCTGTCGATCCCGTTCGCGGCACGACCGGTCGACGTGTACCGCGCGCTGCGCGCGCTCAATCCCTCGCCGTACATGTACTTCCTCGACATCGGCGACACCCAGGTGGTCGGCAGTTCGCCCGAGATCCTGGCGCGCCTGGAGCGCGACGCGGGCGGCCGCGGCACGGTCACCGTGCGCCCGATCGCCGGCACGCGCCCGCGCGGCGCGACGCCCGCGCAGGACGCGGCGCTCGAGGCCGAACTGCTCGCGGATCCGAAGGAGCGCGCCGAGCACCTGATGCTGATCGACCTCGGCCGCAACGACGTCGGCCGCATCGCCGAGCCAGGAACCGTCGAGGTGGGCGAGCGCTTCGGCATCGAGCGCTACAGCCACGTCATGCACATCGTCAGCGAGGTCACCGGGACGCTGCGCGAGGGGCTGACGTACGCCGACGTGCTGCGCGCGACGTTCCCGGCCGGCACCGTCAGCGGCGCGCCGAAGATCCGCGCGCTCGAGCTGATCGCCGAGCTCGAGCCGATGAAACGCAACGTCTACGCCGGCGCCATCGGCTACCTCGGCTGGCAGGGCGACGCCGACACCGCGATCGCGATCCGCACCGCGGTCATCGAGGACGGCAAGCTGCACGTGCAGGCCGGCGCCGGCATCGTGCACGACTCCGATCCCGCCGCCGAGTGGGAAGAGACCATGAACAAGGGCCGCGCGCTGTTCCGCGCCGTGGCGGAAGCGGCGAGGGGACTCTGAAGTGCTGCTGGTGATCGACAACTACGACAGTTTCACCTTCAACCTCGTGCAGTACCTGCAGGCGCTGGGCGCGGAGGTCGAGGTGGTGCGCAACGACGAGCTGACCGTCGCGCAGGTCGCCGCGCGCGCGCCCGCGGGCATCGTGATCTCGCCGGGACCGTGCACGCCGAACGAAGCGGGGATCTCGCTCGACGTCGTGCGCGAACTCGGGCCGCGCATCCCGATCCTCGGCGTGTGCCTCGGCCACCAGGCGATCGGGCAGGCCTACGGCGGCAAGGTCGTCCGCGCCGGCCGGATCATGCACGGCAAGACCTCGGCCATCCGCCACCACGGCCTGGGCGTCTTCGCGGGATTGCCGGACGGTTACGAGGCCACCCGCTACCATTCGCTGGTCGTCGACAGGACGGCGCTGCCGGATTGCCTCGAAGTCACGGCCTGGACCGAGAACGAGGACGGCAGCGTCGAGGAGATCATGGGCCTGCGCCATCGCGAGCATCCGGTCGAGGGCGTGCAGTTCCATCCGGAGTCGATCCTCACGGAGCACGGGCATGCCCTGCTGGAGAACTTCCTGAAGGGCGGGAGCGTGGCGCGATGAGCCCGGCCATCGACCCGCGCGAGGCGCTGCAGCGCACGATCGAGCACCGCGAGATCTTCCACGACGAGATGGTCGGCCTGATGCGCGCGATCATGCGCGCCGAAGTGCCGCCGGCGCTGACCGCCGCGATCCTCACCGGCCTGCGCGTGAAGAAGGAAACCGTCGGCGAGATCGCCGCCGCCGCCTCGGTGCTGCGCGAGTTCGCGCGGCCGGTGGCCGTCGCCGATCGCAGCCATCTCGTCGACATCGTCGGCACCGGCGGCGACGGCGCGCATACGTTCAACATCTCGACCGCGTCGATGTTCGTCGCGGCGGCGGCCGGCGCGCGCGTGGCGAAGCACGGCAACCGCAGCGTGTCGTCGAAGTCGGGCGCGGCAGACGTGCTCGAGGCGCTCGGCGCGGACATCGAGCTGGAGCCGGATCAGGTGGCGCGCTGCCTCGACGAGACCGGCATCGGCTTCATGTACGCGCCCATCCACCATCCGGCGATGAAGGCCGTTGCCGCGGTCCGGCGCGAGCTCGGCGTGCGGACGCTGTTCAACATCCTCGGGCCGCTCACCAACCCCGCGGCCGCGCCGTCGACGCTGATGGGCGTGTTCCATCCCGACCTCGTCGGCATCCAGGTGCGCGTGCTCCAGGCCCTGGGCGCCGAGCGCGCGCTGGTGGTCTGGGGCCGCGACGGCATGGACGAGCTGTCGCTGGGCGCGGCGACGCTGGTCGGGGAGCTGCGCGACGGCGTGGTGCGCGAATACGACGTGCACCCCGAGGACTTCGGCATCTCGATGGCGCACACGCGCAACCTGCGCGTGGCCGACGCCGCCGAATCGAAGGCGATGCTGCTGTCGGCGCTCGAGGGCGAACCGGGGCTGCCGCTGGAGATCGTGGCGCTCAACGCGGGCGCCGCGCTCTATGCGGCGGGCGTCGCCGATTCCATCGCCGACGGCATCGCCCGCGCGCGCGCGGCGATCGCCAGCGGCGCCGCGCGCGCGCGCCTCGACGCCTTCGTCGCCGCGACGCGCCGGCCGACGGCGCCGGGAAAGGGCGCATGAGTACCATCCTGGACACCATCCTCCGGCGAAAGGGCGAGGAGGTCGCGGAGCGTCGCGCGCGCCTGCCGCAGGCCGAACTCGACGCGCGCGCGTCCGCCGCGGCCCCGGCGCGCGGCTTCGCCGCCGCGCTCGAGGCGCGCATCGCCACCGGCCGGCCTGCGGTCATCGCGGAGGTGAAGAAGGCCAGCCCGTCGAAAGGCGTGATCCGCGCCGACTTCGACCCGGCCGCGATCGCCCGCAGCTACGAGGCCGGCGGCGCTGCATGCCTGTCGGTGCTCACCGATGCCGATTTCTTCCAGGGCAGCGAGGCCTTCCTGCAGCAGGCACGCGCCGGCTGCGCGCTGCCGGTGCTGCGCAAGGATTTCACCGTCGACGCCTACCAGGTGGCCGAGGCGCGCGCGATCGGCGCGGATTGCATCCTGCTCATCGTGGCCGCGCTCGACGACGCGCGGATGCACGACCTCGCCGCGCAGGCGATGGACCTCGGCATGGACGTGCTGGTGGAATCGCACGACGCGGCCGAACTGGAGCGCGCGCTGCGCATCCCCGCCGTCGCCGGGCGCGCGCCGCTGCTGGGCGTGAACAACCGCGACCTGCGCACGTTCGACGTCTCACTCGACACATCCATCGCGCTGCGGGAGATGCTGCCGCCGGGCCGCCTGCTCGTCTCCGAGAGCGGCATCGCCACGCCGGCCGACGTGCGCAGGCTGCGCGAGGCCGGCATCGACGCATTCCTGGTCGGCGAGGCGTTCATGCGCGAGGCCGATCCGGGCGCGGCGCTGCGACGGTTGTTCGCCGCATGAGCGCGTTCGCCGAAACCTCGCTGCCCTACCGGCAGCTGGTTGTGTTCGATTTCGACCACACGCTGTACGACGGCGATTCCGGTTCCCACCTCGTCGCCTGGCTGGCGAAGCGAACCTGGTGGCGCCGCGCGCTCGCCGTGCTCGCGGCCCCCATCCTCCTGCCGCTGGTCGCGTGGCTGCCGACCCGGCGCCGCGGCATCTCCGGCTTCCTGTGGATCGCCACCGTGGCCGAGCCGCGCGCGATCGAGGCGCTGATCGACGCCTACGTCGCCGCGAACGCCGCCTCGATCCGCGCGCGCCTGCTGCCGAAGGCGCTGGAGGTGCTGCATCGCCACCGCGCGGCCGGCGACCGCGTGCTCGTCGCCACCGGCGCGCCGCCGGAGCTCGCGCGCGCGATCCTCGATTTCGTCGCCCACCAGGACCTGCCGATCGTCGGCAGCCTGGGCGAGCGCTTCCTCGGCGGCTACGTCACCACCGAGCACTGCCACGCGCGTAACAAGATGCGCATGATCTGGGACCACGGCTACGACCGCATCGGCATCGCCTATTCGGACAGCGTCGCCGACCTGCCGCTGCTGCAGGCCGCCGCGAAACCGGTGGTGGTGAACCCGAAGCCGTCGCGGGTCGCGTATTTCCGGCGAGTGCTGCCGGAAGGCACGCCGATCCTCAACTGGGGATGCGCGTCGCGCGCGGGCGACTAGTCGCAGAGCATCTTCACGAAGCGGTGCGAGTCGTCGCTGTAGCCGCAGCCGCGGTAGAAGGCGTGGGCATCGACGCGGCGCGCGTTGCTGGTCACCTCGATGCGGTGGATGCCATGGCGGCGCGACAGCTGCTCGACCTCGCGCAACAGCAGTCGGCCGATGCCGGCGCGCGCCTGTTCCGGCGCCACCACCAGCGCGGTGATGCGCGCCAGCTCGCTACCGTGGGCGAGCGAATACAGCGTGTACAGCGCGACCAGGCCGCAGGCCTCGCCGTCCACTTCCGCCAGCAGCAGGTGCTGGCGGCGATCGGCGATGACGGTGGCGATGCGTTCGGCGGCGTCCGCGTCCTCGCACGGATAGCCGAGGTGGCCGAGCAGGCGCGCGACATCGCTCGCGTCGCCGGTGGCGGCCGGGCGGACCCGGGCGGTGCCGGCGATGCGGGGGGCGGCCGCCGGCGCCATCGTTCAACGCGTCCCGTAGAGGACGATGGTCTTGCCGTGCGCGTGCAGCACGCCGTCCGCCTCGAGCTTCTTCAGCACGCGGCCGGCCATCTCGCGCGAGCAGCCGACCAGGCGCGACAGCTCCTGGCGCGAGATGCGCAGCTGCGTGCCCTGCGGGTGCGTCATCGCCTCCGGCTCGCGGGTCAGGTCGTGCAGCGTGCGCACGATGCGGTCGGTGACGTCGAGGAAGGCGAGGCGCCCCGCCTTGCGGCTGGTGTCGAGCAGGCGCCGCGACAGCTGCGCGCCGATCGCCCACAGCAGCTTGGGCGCGTCGGACGCCAGCGGGCCGGCGAACAGCTGGTACAGCTTGTCGTAGCCGATCTCGGCCAGCTCGCAGGGCACGCGCGTGCGCAGGATCACTTCGCGCCGGTCGGACTCGATGAACAGGCCCATCTCGCCGACGAACTCGCCGGCGCCGAAGTAGCCGAGCGCCAGTTCGCGGCCGTCGTCCTCCTCGGTGATGATGCTGGTCGAGCCGCTGATCACGTAATAGAGCGTGCCGGCGGGGTCGCCCGGGCGGAACACCTCCGTGCGCGGCGGGTAGCGGCGGCGGTGGCAATAGCCGAGGAAGCGCTCGATCGTCGCCGTGTCGGGCGCGAGCGGATTGTTGCCGTTCTGGCGAAGGCCCTGGAGGGCGGGGGACATGGGCGTCCGATCCGTGTGGTGACGACCCCGCGAGGGTAGTGCCTTGCCCGTCCCGCGGCAAACGCCGCGCCGGCCGCGGGGCGCGCCCCCGGACGTTTTGCCCCATAATCCGCCCCTTGCCTCGTCCGCCGGAACGCCGATGTCACTGGTCAAGCCGCTGCCGCGCCTGAAACTGCAGGGATTCAACAACCTGACCAAGGCGCTGTCGTTCAACATCTACGACGTGTGCTACGCCGTGTCCGAGGACCAGCGCCGGCGCTACATCGAGTACATCGACGAGGAATACAACGCCGACCGGCTGACCCAGATCCTCACGGACGTGGCCGAGATCATCGGCGCGAACATCCTGAACGTGGCCCGCCAGGACTACGACCCGCAGGGCGCGTCGGTGACGATCCTGATCTCCGAGCAGCCGGTGGTGGACAAGGCGGCCGCGAAGGGCGTGATCTCCGACGCGGTGGTCGCGCACCTGGACAAGTCGCACATCACGGTGCACACCTATCCGGAGACCCACCCGGACAACGGCATCGCGACCTTCCGCGCCGACATCGACGTGGCGACCTGCGGCGTGATCTCGCCGCTGAAGGCCCTGAACTACCTGATCGAGTCGCTGGAGAGCGACATCGTGGTGATGGACTACCGCGTGCGCGGGTTCACCCGCGACATCAAGGGCCGGAAGCACTACATCGACCACAAGATCAACTCGATCCAGGACTACCTGGCCAAGAACGTGCGGTCGCGCTACGAGATGCTCGACGTGAACGTTTACCAGGAAAACATCTTCCACACGAAGATGCACCTGAAGGACTTCGACCTCGACAACTACCTGTTCGAGGAAAAGGCGAAGAACCTGTCGTTCAAGGAGCGGATGAAGATCGAGGCGCGCCTGAAGCGCGAGATCGAGGAGCTGTACCACGGCCGCAACCTGGTCGAGTAAAAAAAGGGGCCTGACCCCACTTTTTTACAGGCGGTAAGCGACCGTCTTCATCAGCTTCGACGCGGCCGCCATCAGCGACGGGATCGGCGGCGGCAAGGCGCGCGCGCCCGCGGCCTCGGCGTTCGCCGCGTGGCGCGCCTCGTCCGCCTTCATGGTTTCCAGGATCGCGCGGCTGCGCAGGTCGGCGTCCGGCAGGGATTGCAGGTGCTCGTCGAGGTGGGCCTCGACCTGGCGCTCGGTCTCGACCACGAAGCCCAGGTTCCAGCCGTCGCCGCGCAGGCCCGCGACCACGCCGATCGCGTGGCTGCCGGCGTACCACAGCGGATTGAGCAGGCTGGGGCGGCTGTCGAGCTCGCGCAGGCGGTCGGCGCACCACGCGAGGTGGTCGGTCTCTTCCTGCGCGGCGCGCAGCAGTTGCGCGCGCGTCGCCGCGTCGCGCGCCACCAGCGCCTGGCCGACGTAGAGCGCCTGCGCGCAGACCTCGCCGACGTGGTTGATGCGCATCAGGCCGGCGGCGTGGCGGCGCTCGGAGTCGTCGAGGACGACGTCGGCGCGGTCGGCGGCGGGATTCGGGCGCTCGGCGCGGGCACTGCCGAGCACCGTCTCCAGCGCGTTCTGCACGCCGTCGAGCAGGCGGTCCACCGGGGTCAGGGCGCGTTCCATGGCCCCAGTCTACCGCCGCCGGCGGTCGCTACGGGATGAGGCCGGCGAGGAACTCGAGCGGATGCAGGACGGGGACCGGCGCGGCATTGGCGAAGTGCAGGCGGCAACCGATGTTGGCGCTCAGCAGCCGCGTCGCGCCGCTTTCCGCCAGTTGCGCCAGCAGCGGTGCGCGGAAGCTCGCGGCGCGTTCCGGATCCGTGGCCATCTGCGTGCCGGCGGCGCCGCAGCAGCCGAATCCCGCGTCGAGCTCGACCACGTCGAGGCCGGGCACGCGCGCGAGCAGGGCGCGCGTGGCGGCGGCGCTGCGCACGACGTTGCGCTGGGTGCACGGCAGGTGCAGCGCGACGCGTTCGCGGCATGCGCGCAGCGGCAACCGCTCCGCGCGGGCGGCGAGGAAGGCGATCGCGTCGGTCGCCCGCGCGCCGGGCGGCATCGCGCCGGCGACCGCTTCATGGCAACCGCTGGCGAGCGTGAGGACGTGGCCCGCGCCGGCGAAGGCCTGCGCATTGCGCGTCGCGAGGCGCGCGGCCGTTGCGGTGTCGCCGGCATGCGCATGCAGCGCGCCGCAGCAGCCCTGGCGGCGGGTTCGACCAGCGCGACCCCGGCCGCCGCGCAAAGACGCGCGGTGGCCGCGCGCAGCGCCGCTTCGTAAGGGCCGGCGACGCAGCCGCGGAACAGCGCCGCCCCGGTCCCCGCGGCGACCGGGGCGTGCGCGACGGG
>JANINR010000024.1 GCA_024508915.1 Lysobacteraceae bacterium
TTGCCGTCGCCGCCGACGATCACGCGGTTGCCGGCGAGCACCTGCTGCACGGTCTCCAGCCACAGGCGCTTGCGCGTGACTTCCGGCGCCGCCTTGTACTGGTCCAGCAGCAGCGAGAAGCGGGTCGCATCGCCCGTGGCGCGGTCGATGGAGGCGGCGCGATAGCCTTCCGCGACCGTGCGGATGCGCGCGGCCTGGCCGCGCGCCTCGGGCACGATCTTGCTCGCGTAGGCCTCGGCTTCGTTGCGGGCGCGGTCCTTGTCCTGCTGCGCGCTGTTGACGTCGTCGAACGCGGGCTTCACTTCTTCCGGCGGCCGCGCGTTGGGCAGGTTCAGCTCGGTCACCAGCAGGCCGGTCTGGTACTCCTTCAGGGACTGCTGCAGGCGTTCGCGCGCCGACACGGAAAGCGCGTTGCGTGCGCTCAGCACGGTGTCGAGGTCTGAGCGCCCGACCTGCTCGCGCACCGCGCTGAGGGTGGCCTGCTGCAGCACGGCGTCGGCGTCGCGGCTGCCGAACAGGTACTCGCGCGGATCGTCGACCCGGTACTGCACGTTGACCTCGACGGTCACGATGTTCTCGTCGCGGGTGAGCACCGGCACGGTGTCGCTGAAGGTCTTGATCTGGGTGGCCTGGACCTTGGCCACGCGTTCCACCGGCCACGGCCACTTGAGGTGCGGACCCGGCTGCAGGATGCGCGCGAACTGGCCGAAGCGCAGGACGACGCCGCGCTGCTGCTCGGTGACCAGCACGAAGCAGTTCACCGCCAGCCACAGGACCAGCACGATGCCGACCCAGCGCGCGATGCCCGCGCCGCCGCCGTCGCTGCCGCCGCCCGCCAGCCCGCGCAAGGCGTCCTGCACGCGCTCGAGGAAGGTGCCATTGCCGCGTCGACGCGGATTGCGGCCGTTGCCGGAACCGCCGGGAATGTTCCAGGCCATCGTTGCTCCAGGGAATCCGCCCGATTCTAGCGGTCCGGCGCCGGGTGGTCGACCAGCAACGCCCGCACCGGCGCTCCCCACGGCTGGCTGGCGACCCGGAGCGCATCGGCCTCGGCGAGGTCCAGGCGCAGGCACCAGCCGTCCCCGTCGTGTTCCTCGCCGCGCACCGCGTCCAGCGCGTGCAGGCGCGCGCGCAGGCGGCCGGCTTCCGGCGGCAGCCGCAGTTCGCCCTGCACGCGGCGCAGCCCCAGGCGCGCGCCCAGGGCCTGGCGGAGCGCGTCGAGGCCGAGGCCGTCGCGCGCCGAGACCCAGACCCGCTCGCGCGCGCCCTGCCCGCCGACGTCGCCGGCGCCGTCCTCCGCGGCGTGGTCGTGCCGCGGCAGCGCACCGTCGATCCGGTCGATCTTGTTGTACACGAGCAACTGCGGCAGGTCGCCGGCCCCGATCTCGGCCAGCACCGCGTCCACCTGCGCGATGCGCTCGTCGCGCAGCGGATCCGCGGCGTCGACGACGTGCAGCAGCAGGTCGGCGTCGCGGGCCTCGCTCAGCGTCGAGCGGAAGGCGGCCACCAGCTCGTGCGGCAGGTCGCGCACGAAGCCGACGGTGTCGGCGAGCACCGCGTTGCCGCCGGGCAGCGCGATGCGTCGCACCGTCGGGTCCAGCGTGGCGAACAGCTGGTCGGCGGCGTACGCGCCGGCCCCGGTCAATGCATTGAACAGCGTCGACTTGCCGGCGTTGGTGTAGCCCACCAGTGCGATGCGCGGCAGTTCGCTGCGCACGCGCGCGCGGCGCATCTGGGTGCGCTGCACCTCGACCTTGTCCAGGCGCTTCTGCAGTTGCTCCACGCGCTTCTGCAGCAGGCGGCGGTCGGTCTCGAGCTGCGTTTCGCCGGGGCCGCGCAGGCCGATCGAACCGCCGCGCTGGCGCTCCAGGTGGGTCCAGCCGCGCACGAGGCGCGTGGCCATGTGCTTGAGCTGGGCGAGCTCCACCTGCAACTTGCCCTCGGCGCTGCGCGCACGCTGCGAGAAGATGTCGAGGATCAGGCCGGTGCGGTCGACGACGCGGCGCTGCAACGCCTTTTCCAGGTTGCGTTCTTGGACCGGCGTGAGCGGGTGGTTGACCAGCACGAGGTCGGCGCCGGTGGCCTCGGCGGCCGCCTTCACTTCCTCCAGCTTGCCGCTGCCGACCAGCGTGGCGGGATTCGGGCGGTCGATGCGCGCCTGCAGCACGGCGAGGACGTTGGCACCGGCGGAACGGGCGAGGTCGGCGAACTCCTCCAGCAACCCGTCGTCCGGCGGGCCGCCGGCGTGGGGCTGGATCAGGAGGGCCTGCTCACCCTTGCGGGAACGTTCGAACAACGGCGGTCTCGGGGTTGGGCATCCCCGCCAACATGCGGCCGGCGGGCCCGGGATTCAAGCCGAGGCCCCGCGGAGGCCCACGGCGGTTCACTCCTCGCCGTCGTCCTCGCCTTCCGCGGCATCGCCCGCGCCGCCGTTGCCGTTGGTGCCCACCCGCACGTTGCGGGCCGGGACCACGGTGGAGATCGCGTGCTTGTAGACCATCTGGCTGACGGTGTTGCGCAACAGGACGACGAACTGGTCGAACGATTCGATCGTGCCCTGGAGCTTGATGCCGTTGACCAGGTAGATCGAGACCGGAACGCGCTCGCGGCGCAAGGCGTTCAGGAACGGATCCTGCAGGGATTGCCCCTTGGACATGTTGCCCCCTTCTTCTGTTCTTTCTTGACGACGTTTGTGTGTTGTTTTGGCGTGCCGGTCGCCCGGCCCCGCATCGCCCGACCCGCGCTCCCCGCGGCGGCGACCGCCCGATGGTACCCCAAGGCCCGCTCCCCGGGTTGCGACGCCCGTCGCTGTCGCGCTACAGGAAGGCACGCAGCGCCCGGTCCAGGCCCGGCCGGTCCGCGGCAGGGTCGAACCAGCGGGCGTCGAGCTCGCGCCGCAGCCAGGTCAGCTGGCGCTTGGCCAGTTGGCGGGTGGCGAAGATCGCCCGGTCGCGGAAGGCCGCCGCGTCGGTCGCGCCGTCCAGGTGCTCCCAGGCCTGCCGGTAGCCCACCGCCCGCAACGCCGGGAGCTCGAGCGGCGCCGGATGGCCGGCGAGCCGCGGCAGCGCGCGCAACCGGCGGACTTCGTCGAGGAAGCCCTGCGCGAGCATCGCGTCGAAGCGCCGCGCGATGCGCGCGTGCAGTTCGCCGCGGTCGCGCGGGGCCAGCACCAGGCGCAGCACGCGCAACGGCAACCGGCCGCTGCCGGTCCCGCCGGCATGGTCCGCCTGCCAGTCGCTGATCGTGCGCCCCGACAGCCGGTACACCTCGAGCGCGCGCTGGATGCGCTGCGCATCGGTGGCGTGGATGCGCGCAGCGGCCACGGGGTCGATCGCCGCAAGGCGGGCGTGCAGCGACGCCCAGCCCTCCGATGCCGCCTCCGCCGCGATGGCGGCACGCACGCCGGCGTCGGCCGCGGGCATGTCGGAGAGACCGCGCAGCAACGCGTGGAAATACAGCCCCGTGCCCCCGGCGAGCACCGGGATCCGGCCGCGCGCGACGATCGCCGCGATCGCCGCGCGCGCATCGTCGGCGAAATCGGCCGCCGAGTAGGCCTGCCACGGGTCGCGCACGTCGACCAGGTGGTGCGGCACCGCCGCACGGTCGGCGGCGTCGGGCTTGGCGGCGCCGATGTCGAGGCCGCGGTACACCAGCGCCGAATCGACGCTGACGATCTCCGCACCCAGCTGCGCGGCCCATTCCAGCGCGAGCGCGGACTTGCCCGACGCGGTCGGGCCCATCAGCGCGATCGCCGGCGGGCGCGCGTCGATGCGCGGGTCGCCGCTCACGGCGCGCGCACCACGACGCGGGCCGCCCGCTCAGGCATCGCGACCCTGCCCGAGCAGGCTGTTGCGGCGCGCGTACAGCACGTAGACGAGCAGGCCGAAGGCGTTCCACAGCAGGCACCACAGCTGCGTGCGCGTCGGCAGGCTCGCGAAGAGGTAGGCGCAGCCGAGGATCGCGACCGGCCCGACCACCCACGCCAGCGGCGTCCGGAACACACGCGGCCGCGCCGGATCGCGCCGGCGCAGCACCAGCAGGCAGGTCGCGACGGCGACGAAGGCGATCAGCGTGCCGGCATTGGCCAGCGCGGCGATCTCGTCGAGGCGCGCCACCCCGGCCAGCGCCGAAGTGACGATGGCGGTGAACACGGTGATCGCCACCGGCGTGCCGCGGCGCCCCACCTTCGACAGCGAGCGCGGGAGCAGGCCGTCGCGCGACATGACGAAGAAGATCCGGCTCTGGCCGTAGAAGAACGCCAGCAGCACCGTCGGCAGGGCGACGACCGCCGCCGCCGCGACGACCTTCGCGGCCACGCCATGGCCGAGCTCGCGCATGATCAGCGCCAGCGGCTCCGCGCTCTGGCCGAACACGTCGTAGCGCATCGCGCCCACCGCGGCCAGCGCCACGACCATGTAGATCAGCGTGCAGCCGACCATCGAGCCGACGATGCCGATGGAGAGGTCGCGCGCGGGATTCTTCGTCTCCTCCGCCGCGGTGGAGATCGCGTCGAAACCGTAGAACGCGAAGAAGATGATCGCCGCGGCGGCCATCACGCCGTACTTGCGCCCGTCCGGCCCGATCGATTCGGCGAAGCCGTACGGCATGAACGGATGCAGGTGCGACGCGTCGAACGCCGGCAGCGCGATCGCCACGAACACGCCCAGCGCGAGCAGCTTGGCCACTACCAGGAAGGCGTTGACGGTGGCGCTCTCGCGCGTGCCGGCGATGAGCGCGCCGGCGACGACGCAGGTGATGAGGATCGCCGGCACGTTCAGCACGCCGCCGGCATGCGGCCCCACGGCGATCGCCTGCGGCAGTTCTATGCCAAGCCCCTGCAGGAAGCCGACCGCATAGCCGGACCAGCCGACCGCGACCGTGCTCACGACCAGCGTGTACTCGAGGATCAGGCTCCAGCCGACGATCCAGGCGATGGTTTCGCCGAGCACCGTGTAGCTGTACGTGTAGGCGCTGCCCGCGGCCGGCATCATCGTCGCCATCTCGGCATAGGCCAGCGCCGCGCAGGCGCAGACGATGCCGGCGACGAGGAACGACACCAGCACCGCCGGCCCGGCAAGGTTCGCGCCGACGCCGATGAGGGTGTAGATGCCCGTGCCGACGATGGCGCCGATGCCCAGCGCCACCAGGTGCGGCCAGCCGAGCGACGGCACCAGCCGCCGCCCCTCCTCGTGCACGGTGACCCGGTCGATGTCCTTGCGTCGCAGCCAGCCCTGCATGTGGAACCCCCGTCGTCGGAAGCCCACAGTGTGCGGCATCGGCGGCCGCGGCGCGACGGACCGTCCCCGGCCGCTGCCGGGGACGGCAGTGCCGGTCAGAAGTCCTTGGACACCCGCAGGCCGATCGTCCGCGGCGGCGTGCTGACGATGTACGGCTGGTAGCCGCAGGTCAGCGTCGCGCATTCCGCGAACTTCGTCAGCTCGGTCTTGCGGTCGAACAGGTTGTGCACGAACGCGTCGAACTTCCACTGGCCGCGTGCGAAGCCCGCCGACAGGTCGAACAACGTGTACGCGTCCAGGTCGCCGAGCAGCGCGTTCTCCTCGGTGCGCAGGTCCGCCCGCCGCTTGCCCTGGTGGAACAGCGCGCCCTGCACGTACGCCTCGCCCGCGCCCACGTCCCACGCGTAGCGGCCGGTGAGGTTGCCCTTGAAGCGCGCGGTGATCGGCAGGCGCGTGCCCGACGGCGCCTGCGGGCCGCCCACCGGGTCGCCGGTGATCGGGTTGATCGTGCCCGGCGGGCAGGTGCTGACCGGGTTGCCGTCCGCATCGTTGAAGCCGCAGTAGTCCTCGGTCAGGCGCGCGTCGTACCAGGCCACGCCGCCGGACAGCATGAAGTTGTAGCTGGCCTGCCACTGCAGCTCGAGCTCGGCGCCGTCGATGCGCGCCTGGTTGGCGTTGCGGATCTCGGTGAGGCCGTTGAGGCCGAGGTACGAGAACTGGAAATCCTTCCAGTCCTCGCGGAACACCGCGCCGTTGAAGACCAGCCGGTGGTCGAGCCAGGCGGTCTTCCAGCCGAACTCGTAGTTGGTCAGGTAATCCGACGTGTACGGCGGCACGGTACCGCGCCGGTTGATGCCGCCCGGGCGGTAGCCCTGCGACCACGTCGCGTAGAGCATGCGGTCCTCGTCCAGCTTCCAGCTGAGGTTGAACTTGCCGATCGAATCGTTCTCCTTCACCCGCTTGTCCAGGTTGGTGCAGGGCGCGCCCATGACCTGGCGATCGTCGAAGCACACGACGACGCCCGAGGAGCTGCTCCAGCCCCAGTCGCCGTAGCCGAAGAAGCCGACCAGGCTGTTGTCGGAACGGAAGAAGCGCATGCCGCCGGTGGCGGTCAGCCGCGGCGTGATGTCGAAGGACACTTCGCCGAACACCGCTTGGTCGCGGTCCACGCGCTGTTGCGCCGTGAGCCAGATGGTGTCGTCGAATCCCGGCACCTGCTGCACCGCGGACAGGCCGTCCACCAGGTAGTTCTGGAAGATGTCGTGGCGCTGCCGCTGCCAGAACAGGCCGCCGACGACGCGCCAGCGGTTCTCCGCGGGCGACGCCAGGCGCAGCTCGTGGCTTTCCGTGCGGTAGCGGTCCTTGGCGAGGATGTGCTGCGACGGATTCACGTAGGTCGCGGGATCGCAGCTGAAGGACACCGGGTCGAAGTCGGAGCACATGTACGCCCCGTAGCCGGCCAGCGTGTCGTACCAGAACCCGTAGTCGGTGTAGTCGGCGGCCGAATCGACGTCGCGCGACAGGTGCGAGTAGGCGTAGGTCAGGTCGAAGTTGCCGACCTTGCCCTGCACCGTCAGCGCGGCCTGCATCCACTTGTCCTTGGAATATTCGGGATAGCCGTGCTTGACCTCGAATTCGCCCACGCTCGGGTCGTAGCCGGTGCTGCCCTCGGCATCCTGGTGCTGGCCCATCAGCGTGGGGGTGATCGTCCAGTCGTCGTCCAGCTCGATGCGCAGCGCCGCGCGCGCGCCGACCGTGTCGGCCTCGTTGTAGTCGTCCTTCGCGAAGGCGGCGTTGTCGGCCACGATGCCCGAGGTCGGGAAGGTGACGGTCCCGCGCACGTTGTCCACGTAGCCGGCGTCGTGCTTCTGCCAGCCGACCAGGCGCAGCGCGCTGCGCCGGCCGGTCGGGATGTTCGCCATGGCTTCCACGACGTGGCCGATGCCGCCGTCCTTGATCGCGTTCACCTCGGCGCTCACGTTGGCCGAGAAGCCGGACGGATCCGGCTTGTTGGTGATGATGCGCAGCGTGCCCGCCTGCGAGCTCGCGCCGTACAGCGTGCCCTGCGGCCCGGCGAGCGCCTCGACGCGCGCGATGTCGTACATGTGGATGTCGAGCGCGCCGGTGATCGTGGTGATCGGTTGCTCGTCGAGGTACACGCCCACGCTGGGTTGCGACCCGGAGTGGTTGCCGTCGCCGCCGCTGGCGACGCCGCGCATGTACACCTGCAGGAAGCCGGGCCCGGAGAACACGCCGCCACCGGCAGTGCCGTACGAGAGGCTCGGGATCAGCTTGGCGTAGTCGTCGAAGTCGGCCACGTCGTGCTGTTCCAGCTGCGCCTCGCCGATGGCCTGCAGGCTGATCGGCACCGCCTGCAGGTTCTCCTCTCGCTTCTGCGCGGTGACGATGACCGCGCCGAGGGTCTTCGCCTCCTTTTGCGGCGCGTCGGCCGCCGCCTGTGCAGGCGCCGTCGCCTGCTGCGCGGTGGCCGCGTCCTGGGCGCTCGCGACGCCCGTGGCCTGCAAGGCCACGCAGACCGCGACCGCCAACGGCAGGCGCGCCAGCGCCCGACCCCTCGACTGCTTCGTGATGCGCATTTCCCCCTCCTCCCTGGTGGATACCGCGTTCGATGCAACGTGTCCGGTCAGTCGGCGCCCGCCCCCGCGGCGCCGGCGAGCGGGCCGAGCGCTTCGCGCAGCGGCCCGAGCCATGGCTCGAAATGCTTCCAGTGGTCCAGGCCTTCCCGGTAGATCGGGCGCCGCACCTGCTCGGAGCTTGCCGTGCGCACCGGCCTGTCGTTCTCGAAGAAGCGCAGGCACGCGGCGTCGAACGGCAAGCCGCAATGGTCGAGCAGCCTGCGCACCTGCGCCTCGGTGTCGTCCACCAGCGCCTCGTACTCCACGCGCAGGATGCGGCCGGGCTGGACGCGGTCGAAGTGCGCCATGTAGTCGACGTAGTCGCGGTAGTAGCGCCCGATGTCGGCAAGGCTGTAGCTGAAGTCCTGGCCGCGCGCGAACTGCTGCTTGAACAGCGAGAAGCCGCACGCCATCGGGTGCCTGCGCACGTCGATGATCTTCGCGTTGGGCAGCGCGAGCCGGATCAGCCCGACGTGCGCGAAGTTGTTCGGCATCTTGTCGATGAAGAACGGCGCGGCGCCCTTGCGGTGGATGCGCGTGCGCTCCAGGTAGGCCTCGCCGAGGGCGCGGACCGCCGTGGCATCGAGCGCCGCCAGCGCCTCGTGGTACGGCGCGGGCGATGCGCCGTCGCCCTGGCGGCGCAGCACCCGGGCCAGCGAGGTGATCTCGGGCAGCTCCATCGTCCCCTCGACCAGCGGGTGGCTGGCGAGGATCTGTTCGACCAGGGTCGAACCGGCGCGCGGCATGCCGACGATGAAGATCGGATCGGGCGCCGGCGCGCCCCAGCCTTCGCGGGCGCGGAAGAAGGCGGCGTCGTAGAGGCCGGCGGCGTGGCGCAGGCGCGCGGCGTTGTCGTCCGCCGAATACGGCACCCGCGCGAGCCGCAGCGCGTTGCCGCGCGCGTAGGCCGCGAACGACGCGGCATGGTCGCCGCGGTCCTCCAGCGCCTTGCCGAGCGCGAACTCGAGGTGCAGCCGGTCCTCGACGCCGAGCCCGTCGCGGGCGAGCTGCGCACGCATCGCGGCGAGGTCGGCGTCCTCGAAGCGGAAGGTCTTCAGGTTCGCCAGGCTCCACCAGGCATCGCCGAAACCGGGCTCGAGCGCGGCGGCGCGCCGATAGGCGGAGATGGCGCCGGCGGTGTCGCCGGCGGTCTTGAGCGCATGGCCGTGGCTGAGCCAGATCCGCGGCTGCGCCGGGTGTTCGGCGAGGATGCCGGCGTACAGAGCATTCGCCTCCTCGTAGTCGCCCGTGCGGCACAGCACGACGGCCTTGAGGTTGCGGTAGTGCGGGTTGCGCGGGTCCGCGGCGAGCAGCCGGTCGACCTGGGCGAGCGCGTCCGCCGGGCGGTTGCCGCGATGCAGGACCATCGCGTAGTTCTGCCGCGCCGCGTCGAAACCGGGCGCGAGCTCCAGGCAGCGTTCGAGCAGGACCGTCGCGTCCTCGTAGCGCCCGATCCGCGCCGCCAGTTCGGCGAGCATCCGGATCGCGGCGATGTCGGTGGGCGCCTGGCGCAGGCGCTGGCGCAGCAGGGCTTCTGCGCGCGGGAGGTCGTTCCCGGCCAGGGCGCCGGCGGCGGCCATCAGGCCGGGGTCGGCCGTGGCCTGCCGCAGGGCGTCGTCCAGCGGGCGCGTCGCGCCGGTCGCAGCGTGCTGCATGCCCCTCCCCCGCGGTTTGCGCCGAGCCTACGTCCGCGCCGCGCCGCCCGCAAGGAGGGGGCCCGGGTCAGTCGTCGTCGGGCCAGCGGATCGCCGGCGCGGCCGCCTTCGGCCTGGGCATGGGCTGGGCGGCGACGGCGTTCCAGACCTTCAGCGCATCCACGGTCGCGGCGACGTCGTGCACGCGGACGATCGCGGCGCCGCGCTGCGCGGCGACCACGTGCGCGGCCACCGAGCCGTGCACGCGCTCGCGCGGCTCCGTGCGGCCGGTGAGCTCGCCGATGGTGCGCTTGCGCGACAGGCCGGCGAGCACCGGCACGCCCAGCTCGGTGAAGCGCTCGAGCTGCGCGAGCAGCAGGAGGTTGTGGTCGCGCGACTTGCCGAACCCGAAGCCGGGATCGACCACGATGTCGCGCTTCGCGATGCCCGCCATCTCCGCGGCGAAGATGCGCTCGGCGAGGAAGCGGTGCACCTCGGCGACCACGTCCTCGTAGCGGGGATCGTCCTGCATCGAGCGCGGTTCGCCGAGCATGTGCGCGAGCACCACCGGGACGCCGAGCGCGGCGGCCGCGTCGAGCGCACCGTCGCGGCGCAGGGCGTACACATCGTTGATCATGCCCGCGCCGGCCGCCACCGCGGCGCGCATCACGCCCGGCTTCGACGTGTCGATGCTGACCGGCAACGCGCTTTCCTTCGCCAGGCGCTCGATCACGGGGAGGACGCGGCGCAGTTCCTCGTGCTCCGGCACGTCGTCCGCGCCGGGCCTCGTCGACTCGCCGCCGACGTCGAGGATGTCGGCGCCCTCCTCCGCCAGGCGCAGCCCGTGCGCGACCGCCGCGTCCACGGTGGCGTTCGCGCCGCCGTCGGAAAAGGAATCCGGGGTCACGTTGACGATGCCCATCACCCGCGGGCGATCGAGCGTCACGATGCGGCCGGCGCAGTCGAGGCGGGGCGAGGTGTCGAACATGCGCGCAGGATACTCCGCGCACGGGAAGAAAAACGGCGCCCGTGGGCGCCGTTCCTCAGACCTCGGCGGGTCCGCCGATGGTGATGGTCTTGGGCCGGTCCTTCGCCGGGCCGCCCGGGCTCCAGCCCATCGGCGGCGGCGGATCGCGGCCATCCATGATCGCGTCGATCTGCGGCACGTCGATGGTCTCGTACTCGAGCAGCAGCTTCGCCATCGCATGCAGCTTGTCGAGGTTGTCGGTGAGGATCTTCGTGGTCCGGCCGTAGGCCTTGTCGAGGATGCCGCGGACCACGTCGTCGATCCGGCGCGCGGTCTCGTCCGACACGTTCTTGTGCTGGGTCACCGAGCGGCCGAGGAACACTTCGTCCTCCTCCTCGCCGAACGTGATCGGGCCGAGCTCGGACAGGCCCCACTTGGTGACCATGTTGCGCGCCATCTTGGTCGCGCGCTCGATGTCGTTGGAGGCGCCGGTGGTGACCTTGTCCTCGCCGAAGATCAGCTCCTCCGCGACGCGGCCGCCGTACAGCGAGCACAGCTGCGATTCGATCGCGGTGCGGTTGTACGAATACTTGTCGCCCTCGGGCAGGTACATGGTCACGCCCAGCGCGCGGCCGCGCGGAATGATCGTGACCTTGTAGACCGGGTCGTGCTCGGGCACCAGGCGGCCGACGATCGCGTGCCCGGCCTCGTGGTAGGCGGTGAGCGTCTTTTCCTGCTCGCTCATCGCCATCGAGCGGCGCTCCGCGCCCATCAGGATCTTGTCGCGGGCCTTGTCGAAGTGGTCCATGCGGACTTCCTTCGCGTTCTCGCGCGCGGCGAACAGGGCCGCCTCGTTGACCAGGTTGGCGAGGTCCGCGCCGGAGAAGCCCGGGGTACCGCGCGCGACCACCATCGGCTCGACGTCGTCGGCGGCCGGCACCTTGCGCATGTGCACCTTGAGGATCTGCTCGCGGCCCTTCACGTCGGGCAGCCCGACCACGACCTGGCGGTCGAAGCGGCCCGGGCGCAGCAGCGCCGGGTCGAGCACGTCGGGGCGGTTGGTCGCGGCGACGACGATCACGCCCTCGCCGCCCTCGAAGCCGTCCATCTCGACGAGCAGCTGGTTCAACGTCTGCTCGCGCTCGTCGTGGCCGCCGCCCAGGCCGGCGCCGCGATGGCGGCCGACCGCGTCGATTTCGTCGATGAAGATGATGCACGGCGCGTGCTTCTT
>JANINR010000025.1 GCA_024508915.1 Lysobacteraceae bacterium
GCACGCGCGCGCGCCGGCGCGGGAGGCGCCTCGTCGATGCCGGCGCCCGGCGGCAGTACGTCGGCATGCCCGCCCAGCTTGGCGGCGAGATGGCGCGCCCAGCGCGCCGCCTCCCAGCCTTCGCGGCGCGCGGCGACGGCGACCTCGTCGTAGATCACCAGGCGCCCCGGTTCGGCCAGCACCGCGTCGTACCGCTCGAGCGCCGCCTCGACGGCAGGCTCCAGCGCGACCAGCACCGCGTCGGGACGCGCCGCGGCGATCGCCGCGGGATCGCCTTCGCCGGGATCCTGCGTCGCCACCACCTCGGCCCCGGCCTGCCGCAGCGCGGCCTGCAGGTTGTCGCAGGCGGCGCCGGGGCGGGCGAGCAGCGCCACCCGCGTCGCCGCCTCAGCCATGGCCTGCGCCCTTGGCGGCGTCCTCGGCCAGCAGTTCGAACACGTTGCGCAGCAATTCGTGTTCCTGGTACGGCTTGCCGAGATAGCGGTTCACGCCGATCTCCATCGCGCGCTGGCGATGCTTCTCGCCGGTACGCGACGTGATCATGATGATCGGCACGTCGCGCAGGCGCGGCTCGGCCTTCATCGCGGTGGCGAGCTCGTAGCCGTCCATGCGCGGCATTTCGATGTCCAGCAGCATCAGGTCGGGCACGCGCTCGGCCATGCGCTCCAGCGCGTCGAGGCCGTCCTTCGCGGTGCCGACCTCGAAGTTGTGGCGCTCGAGCACGCGGCCGGTCACCTTGCGCATGGTCACGGAGTCGTCGACCACCATCACCAGCGGGACCTTGCGGGCTTCCAGCGGCTGCTGCGGCACGGCGTCCAGGTCGCGCGGCGCGGCGGCCTGGCGGCGCACCAGCGGCGCGATGTCGAGGATCACGACCACGCTGCCGTCGCCCATGACGGTCGCGCCGAAGATCCCGGGCAGCGACGCCACCTGCGGGCCGACCGGCTTCACCACGATTTCGCGGTTGCCGAGCACCTGGTCGATGCAGACCGCGGCGCGCAGGTCGCCCGAGCGGATCAGCAGCAGCGGCATCTGCAACTGGCCTTCGGCCTTCGCGGCGCCGTGGCCGAGCAGCAGGCCGAGGTCGTGCAGCGCGTACTCTTCGCCGCCGTACGAGTAGGTCGCGCCGTCCTTCTCCAGGTCCTCGCGCGAAATCCGGCCGACGCCGCGCACCGAAGCGATGGGCACGGCGAAGGTGGTCTCACCGATGCGCACGAACACCGCCTGCGTGACCGCCAGGGTCTGCGGCAGGTGCAGGACGAAGGTGGTGCCCTCGCCCTTCTTCGTGCGGATGTCGAAGGTGCCGCCGAGCTGGCGGACTTCGCTGGCGACCACGTCCATGCCGACGCCGCGGCCGGCGACCCGGCTCACTTCGTCGGCGGTGGAGAAGCCCGGCTCGAAGATCAGCGCGTCGAGCGCGCTGTCGGCCAGCACCGCGCCCGGCTGCACCAGGCCGCGCTGTTCGGCGCGCTTGCGGATCGCGCCGCGGTTCAGGCCCGCGCCGTCGTCGCCGACCTCCAGCACCACTTCCGAACCTTCGCGGCGCAGCACGATGCGGACCGTGCCTTCCTCGTCCTTCTTCGCCTTGCGGCGCTCGGCCGGCGATTCCAGGCCGTGCGCGACGGCGTTGCGCAGCATGTGCTCCAGCGGCGCGGTCATGCGCTCGAGGACGTTGCGGTCGAGTTCGCCCTGGGCGCCGTCGAGCTTGAGCTGGACCTGCTTGCCGGTGTCGGTGGCGGCCTGGCGCAGCACGCGGCGCAGGCGCGGGACGAGCGCGTCGAACGGCACCATGCGCGTGCGCATGAGGCCTTCCTGCAGTTCCGAACTCACGCGCGACTGCTGCAGCAGCAGCGTCTCGTAGTGGCGGACCTGGTCGTCCATCGACTGCTGCAGGCTGCTCAAGTCCGCGGCGGACTCGGCCAGGGCGCGCGACAGCTGCTGCAGGGTCGAGAAGCGGTCGAGCTCCAGCGGGTCGAACGTCTGGTCGCCGGTATCGTGCTCGCGCTGGTAGCGCGCGATGATCTGCGCTTCCGTTTCGCTGTCGAGGCGACGCAGCTGGTCGCGCAGGCGCATGTTGGTCTGTTCCATCTCGACCATGGCCGCGCGGAACGTGCCGAGCTGCTGCTCCAGGCGCGCGCGGTAGATCGCGACCTCGCCCGCGTAGTTGACGAGGCGGTCGAGCAGGTCGGCGCGGATGCGCACCTGCTCCTGCGGCGCGCGCACCGAGACATCGTCGTCGTCGTGGGTCGCGTCCGCGAGCGGCGCCGACAGCGGCTTGAGCTCGACGCGGGGCGCGGGCACCGGCGTGGCCGGGCGCGCCGCAGCCTGCTGCGCTTCCGGCGAGAATGCTTCGCCGCGCGAACGCGCGTCGAATTCGGCGATCAGCTGCTCGGGCAGGCCGACGGCGCGGCGCTGGCCGACGCGGGTGACCATGGCGTGCAGGCGGTCGAGGCCGCGCTCGAGCGCGGCGACGCCATCGCGGCCGAGCTCGACGCGCTGGTCGGCGACGGATTCGAGCAGCGACTCCATCGCGTGGCCGAGTTCGCCGACGGCCATGATGCCGGCCATGCGCGCGCCGCCCTTGAGGGTGTGCAGGTCGCGCTGCAGGCCCACCACGGCGTCGCGCTCGGTCGGCGCGGCATGCAGCTGCGCCAGCAGGGTGTCGGAGTGGTCGAGCAGGTCGACGCTTTCCTCGACGAAGATGTCGATCAGGTCGACATCCAGGCCGGCGACATCGAGTGGTGCGTCGGGATCCTCGCCGGCGGCGGCGGGGGCGCGCTCGCGCGGCGGGGCGGGGGCGGCGATGGCGGCGGCACGCTCGGCTTCGGCACGAGCCGCTTCTGCACGCTCGGCTTCTGCACGCTCGGCTTCTGCACGCTCTGCTTCGGCACGCTCGGCTTCGGCACGCTCGGCTTCGGCACGCTCCAGTTCGGCGAGCTCCGCTTCGAGGCGTTCGGTTTCGGCGCGTTCGGCGGCAGCGCGCTCGGCTTCGAGGCGTTCGGCCTCTGCGGTGGCACGCTCGGCTTCGAGGCGTTCGGCCTCTGCGGTGGCACGCTCGGCTTCGAGGCGCTCGGCCTCCACGCGTTCGGCTTCGGCCCGTTCTGCTTCGGCGCGCTCGGCTTCGGCGCGCTCGAGTTCGGCCAGTTCGGCTTCGAGCCGTTCGGTTTCCGCACGCTCGGCTGCGAGGCGCTCGGCCTCCAGCCGCTCGGCTTCGATCTGTTCGGCCGCCATCCGCTCGGCATCGAGGCGCTCGGCCTCCACGCGCTCGGCATCGAGGCGCTCGGCCTGCACGCGTTCGGCTTCGAGCGCTTCGGCATCGACCCGATTCTGCTCGGCGTGCGCATCGGTGGCCGCGACGGGCGACCCGACCTCGAGGCTCGCCGCGAGATCGCCGAACGGGCTGAAGTCGACGGCCGCGAGTTCGCGCGCGAGCGCCTCGGCATCCAGCGCGGGGGTGGCGGGAACCAGGTCCGGCGCATCGGCCCCGGCGTCGAACGCGATCTCCGGCTCCGGGATCGCCTCGTCGTCGAACGTCAGTCCCATGGCGGCATATTCGTCCGCAGGCGCCACTTCGGGCAGGCTGTCGCGCAGCGCGACGAGCCGCGCGGCGAGCGCGCTGCAGTCGGGCACGCGCGGTTCCGCGGCGTGCAGCCCCGCCACCGTGCCACGCACCGCTTCGGCAAGATCGGCCAGCGCCGAAACGCCGTCGTGCGATGCGATGCCGTTCGCGGCGACCAGGCGCTTGAGCCAGGCTTCCGCGGGAGTCATCGCGTCCGTGATGGCCGGCACTTCGGTCATCGCGAACGCGCCGTTCATCGTGTGGATGGCGCGGAGCAGCGTGTCGTCGGCGACGGCCGCGCCGTTGGCGGCGGCCTGCAGCCAGCGATCCACCGTGGCGAGGTGGCCGCCGACTTCGGCATCGAGGATTTCCAGCAGCACCTGGTCGACGCTGGCCGGAATGCCCTGGCGCGTCGCAGGCGCCTCCGGCGCGGCCTCGGCGACCGGCTCCGGTGCCGGCGTGGCGAGTTCGGTCGCGGGTTCCTCCGCGACCGCGGGCGCCGGCGCTTCGACGGCCGCCGGCTGGTGGAACGCTTCCTCGCCGGCCGCGACGCGGTCGGCCAGCGCCTGGATGCTTTCCAGGTCGGCGCTGATGCCGGCTTCGCCGCGCAACGCGGCCAGGAGGCCGGGCAGTGCGCCGTAGCTCAGGTCGACGAGCGCGAGGACGGCGGGGCTCGGCGGACGCGAACCGTCGAGCACGCGGTTGAGCATGTTCTCGGTCTTCCACGCGAATTCGCCGAGGGTGCGCGCGCCGACCAGCCGGCCGCTGCCCTTCAGGGTATGGAAGACGCGGCGGATGGGACGCAGGCGCTCGAGTTCGTCCGGCGCCTGCTTCCACTCGGGAAGCAGCGAACGCAGGTTGCCGATTTCCTCCTCGAATTCCTCGAGGAAGATCTCGCGGATCTCGTCGTCGATCTCGTCGCCGGTGACCTCGAAGCCGCCGGTGTGCCCGGCGCCGACCGGGGCCGGCGCGTGCGCGGGCGGCACGGCAACGGCCGGCGGGACCAGCGGCGCGACCGGCGCGGCAGGCGCTGGCGCGGCAATGGAAGCAGGCATGGCAGCCGACGGCGCAGCGGCAGCCGTTGCCGGCGCAGTGGATTCCCGCGGCGCTTCGACGGAGGCCTTCGGCGCTGCAGGGATCGCGTCTTCGGCGACCGGGGGTTCGGCGCCGGCGTCCGCGGGTTCCGCCTGCGGTTCCGGTTCCGGGATCGGCCAGTAACCCAGCGTCTCCAGGCTGTTGCGCGCGATGTCGAGGATGTCGTCGCGGTTGCCGCGCTGCTCGCGTAGCGCTTCCAGGTAGTACTCCAGGCTCGCCAGCGCGTCGGCCAGGGTGTCGAGCTGGCGGCCGCTGGGCACGCGGCGCTTGCCGAGCAGTTCGCGGTCGGTGTACGCACGCACGCCGGCCAGGTACTGCGCCGGTTGCGGCAGGTCGAGCATCTGCAAGGCACCGGCGACTTCACCGAGCAGGCGCGGCACTTCGGCCAGCTCGCCGTGCTCCCAGCCGGTTTCCACGAACGCGACGAAGGCCTGCCGCGCATCGGCGAAGTTGGCGATCGCTTCGCGCGCCAGCACTTCGGTGACCTTGCGCGATTCGCTGGCGAGCAGCATGTCGGCGTCGGCATCGGCGCCGTCGCCGCCCAGGCGCGCCACCTGCTCGTCGAGCGAGGCGTCGACGTAGAGCAGCGCCGAGGCGATGTCGAGCAGCGCGCCTTCGTCGGCCACGCGGTCGCCGGAGAGGATCGCGCCCAGCGCCTCGCGCTGGCGCTGCACCAGGGTGCGCGCCGCATCGAGGCCGAGCATGCCGAGCGTGTCGGCGATGGTGCCCAGCGCCGCCGCCTGGGGCTCCAGCCCGGACACCTGCGCCTGGCCGCTGCGCACGTGCAGGTCGAGGGCGTCCTTCACCCGCAGCAGGTCTTCCTTGATCGCGCCCGACACGGTGTCGAGCAGCGCGCGGTTGTGGCCCGCGATGCTGCCTTGCGCGTGCGCGATCTCGGTCTCGGTCGCCTGCAGGTCGAGGTCGAAGGTGTCGCGCAGGCTGCGCAGCGACGGGTGGTCGCTCTTGTTCTGCGCCACCTGGTACAGCAGCCTGCGCGCGGGCTCGAGTGCGACGTCGGCGCGCGCCAGCGCGGCCGCGGGATCGGCCTGTCGCCGCGCTTCGGCGGCGACCGCGGCGAAGGCGTCGCGCAGCGCCGGCGTCGGACGCATCGCGCCGTCGCGCAGCGCCGAAGCGACGGCGGAAGCGACCCAGTACATGCGTCGCGCACCCTCGTCGCCCGCGGCGGCGAACAGGGATTCGGCCGCGGACGCGAGCCGCGCCGCGCCCTCCGGCCAGTCGGACAGCGCCTGCTCCAGCTGCGCGAGCTGGCCGGCGGCGTCGGTCGCGTCCGGCATCGGCGCGCCGCTGCCGAAGGCCGCGGGCAACGGCCGCTGCAAACCCGGCGAGAACAGCGCGCTCTCGTCGACGCCCGCTTCGCCGCGCGCCGCGCGCACTTCGTTCAGCAGCGGCAGCAGCACGACCGGAATGTCCTTGTGGCCACCCTGCAGGCGCTCGAGGTAGTCGGGCAGCAGGACGACGCCGCGCATCAGCGTGGCGCAGGCGTCGTCGCGCGCGGCGACGCGGCCGGCGCGCAGCGCCTCGGCGAGCAGCTCCATTTCCTCGGCGATGCGCGCGGGCGCGTACAGCTCGACCATGCGCAGCGTGCCCTGCACCTCGTGCAGGCGCGCCGCGGTGGTCGCCATGTGCGCGGCCTCCGGGTTCTCGGCGAAGGCCTCGATCTCGATCCGCGCCTGGCGCAGGGTCTCGTCCAGCTCCGGCTTGACCCAGCCCAGCGTGGTGTAGTCGATCGCGTCGCGCAGCGCTGTCGTCATCGTCCGGCTCTAATCGCTCTTTACGTCGCTTCGCTGGTTCAGGCCGGCAGCTTGAAGTCGGCCACCGAGCGGCGCAGGTCGGCCGCGAGCTGGGCGAGGTTTCCGATCGACTGCGCGGTCTGGCTGGCGCCCTGCGAGGTCTGCGCGGTGATCGACTGGATGGTGTTCATCGCCTGGGTGATGTTGGTCGCCGCCGCGGACTGCTGCTGCGCGGCGCTGGAGATGCCCTGGATGAGGTCGGCGAGGTTGGTCGACACGTTTTCGATCTCGCCCAGCGCGGTACCCGCGTCCTCGGCCAGTCGCGCACCGGCCACCACTTCCGAGGTCGTCTGCTCCATCGAGCTGACGGCCTCGTTGGTATCGGCCTGAATCGTCTGCACCAGCGATTCGATTCGCTTCGTCGCGTTGGACGAGCGCTCCGCGAGCCGCTGCACTTCGTCGGCCACGACCGCGAACCCGCGGCCCGCCTCGCCGGCGGAGGCCGCCTGGATGGCCGCGTTCAGCGCGAGGATGTTCGTCTGCTCCGAGATGTCGTTGATGAGTTCGACGATCGAGCCGATTTCCTGCGAGGACTCGCCGAGGCGCTTGATGCGCTTCGAGGTCTCCTGGATCTGGTCGCGGATGTTGTCCATGCCCTGGATCGTCTGGCGCACGACGCCGGCGCCGTTGGTCGCGATCTGCACCGAGCGCTGCGCCACTTCCGCGGACTCCGCGGAGTTGCGCGACACCTGGTTGATGCTGGCCGCGATTTCGTTGATCCGGTCCGAAGCGGAGTTGATTTCCGAGGCCTGGTGCTCGGCGGCCTCGGCGAGGTGCATGGCGGTCGCCTGCGTTTCCTGCGCGCTCGACGCCACCTGCACCGAGGTGTCGGTGATCGTCTGCACCAGGCTGCGGAGCTGCTCGACCGCGAAGTTGATCGAGTCCGCGATCGCGCCGGTCATGTCCTCCGTGACCGTCGCCTTCACCGTGAGGTCGCCTTCCGCGAGCGAGCCCATCTCGTCCAGCAGGCGCATGATGGCCTCCTGGTTCCGGTTGTTCAGTTCGAGCGTGCTCTCGTAGCGCTTGCGCTCCGCGCGGCGGGTACTGAAGTACAGGCCGATCAGCGACAGCAGCATCAGCGCGCCGGAGACGATCGACACCCACACGCCGCCGATGATGCTCGTGTCCTTCAGCGAGCCGAACGCGGTGAGCGAGGCGAACAGGCTTTCGCTGTCGGCGAGGAGCTTGTCCGAGCCGCTGGCGATGGCCGCCGCGGCGCTCTGCGCGCGGAACAGGTTCTGCGACGTGCTCAGGATCGCGTCGAGGTCGGTCTTCATCGCGGTCCACAGGGTGTTCGCCTGGTTCAGCGAGGCGACCGCGGCCGGCGCGCTGACCTTCTGCGCCTCGCCGGCGCCGCCTTCGCGGAAGCCCTTGAGCACCTGTTCGAACACGCCGGCGTCGCGGGCGAGCGCGTCGCCCGCGATCTGCGCGCCGGCGCCGCCCGCCTGGATTTCCGCGACGCGGCGGGCCATGGTCGCCGCGAGGATGCCCTCGCGCACCGCCAGGTAGACCTGCGAGGACGCCGATCCGCCCGCCAGCATGGCGCGCACCACCTCGTCCATCTGCGCCTGCAGCTGCGGCACGCGCTGCACGAAGCTGTTGGCGTTGCCGGCGAGGCCGAGCACCGCGCGCTCCGAGTCGATCACCTGCTGCGCGCTGGTGTTCAGGGGCGTCCAGGTCTCGGCGACGGTGTTGATCGCGCCGCTGACGCCGGGCTGCTGGCCGTAGTTGCCGGTGAGCGTGCCGATGTCGTCGGCGATCTGGGTCTTGGTGGCCTTGAACGCGGCGAACGCGTCGGCGTTGCCGCCGACCGCCTCTCGGCCCTGGTTCGCGAGCTTCTGCGAGTTCACCTGCAGGTTCGAGGCCGCGGTGGACGCGCCGCCGAGCATTCGCGCCTTGTAGATCGAGTAACCCGTGTTGGCGATGAACACGATCAGCGATACGGCGAGCAGGAAGGACCAGAAGCTGGTGCTGCGGCTGCCCTTGGCGGTGCTATCCATCACGGTGCTCATGGTTCTACCCCTGATCCTACGGTTGCGGTGCGCGGCGTCAGGCCGCGGCTTGCCTGAATTCGGGTGTGCGGGCCAGCTTCTGCAGGCTGAAGATGGCCCAGGCGTCGTCGCCGAGCCGGTACGCGCGCTCGACGAAATGGGTGTAGCGGCCTTCGGCCAGCGCCTGCTCGCGGACCGCCTCGTCGCCGAGGCGCTGTTCGTCCACGAAGCTGCGCTGCCCGAACAGTTCGTCGATGGTCACGGCGACGTCGCCGCCGGGCTGGCGCACGATCAGCACGCGCTGGCCCTCGTGCAGCACGGTGCGCTCGCCCTCGAGGAACTGCTTGAGGTCGACGATCGGCAGGAGGTTGCCGCGCACGTTGGCCACGCCCAGCATCCACGGCTGCGCGCCGGGCACCGGCGTCACCTGCGGCATCGGCAGGATCTCGACCACCTCGTCGAAGCCGGCCGCCAGGCGGCGGCGGCCGACGCGGAAGCCGACGCCGCGCCACAGACCCGGCGCGTCGAGCTGCTCGGGCAGGCCGGCGACGTGCGCCAGGCTGCGCTGCTCGTAGTCGGCCAGGATGTCGAACGGACCGCGCGCGGCCATCTCAGCCACCGACCAGCTCGTTGATGCGCGCGACCAGCGCCTCGGCATCCGGCGGCTTGACGATGTAGTCGCGCGCGCCCTGGCGCATGCCCCAGGCGCGGTCGGCGTCCATGTTCTTGGTGCTCACGATCACCACCGGGATCTTGCCGGTGGCGGCGTCGCGCGACAGCGCGCGGGTGGCCTGGAAGCCGTTCATGCCCGGCAGGACCACGTCCATCAGGACCAGGTCCGGAAGCTCGCGCTTGCAGACCTCGATGCCCTCCTCGGCGCTGCCGGAAGACAGCACTTCGTGGCCGTTCTTCTCGAGCATCTGGGTGAGGACGGCGACGTCCGTCGGCGAGTCCTCGATCAGCAGGATGCGTGCCATGTGTGCCCTACCCCCCGGTCAGGCGTTGACGTGCTTTCGGATGGCGTCGAGGAGTTCCTCGCGCGTGAATGGCTTGGTGACGTACTGCTCGGAGCCGACGATGCGGCCGCGCGCCTTGTCGAAGAGGCCGTCCTTGGACGACAGCATGATCACCGGCGTGGACTTGAACAGCTGGTTGTTCTTGATCAGCGCGCAGGTCTGGTAGCCGTCCAGGCGCGGCATCATGATGTCGACGAAGATGATCTGGGGCTGCTGGTCGGCGATCTTGGCCAGCGCCTCGAACCCGTCAGTGGCGGTCACCACGTCCGCGCCTTCGCGCTTGAGCAAGGTCTCGGCGGTGCGGCGGATCGTCTTCGAGTCGTCGATCACCATCACTCGGAGGCCGTCGAGGCTTCCGGTGCGGCTGTCGTCTGGCGTCATCAGTTGCTCCCCTGCGCGGTGCTCATGAGTGCCGGCCCCGCTGCGAAACACCTATATCCCAGCCCGCGGCAGGCGTGTCAAGCTTCCGATGGCCGGACCGTGCGTCCGAACACGTTGCGGCACCGCCCCGCCGATGCGGGCGCTGCTACCATGCCCCTCTCCCGTCGCGGACGCCCGCATGGTGCTCGACATCGTCGTCGTGATGGACCCGATCGGGTCGATCCGGATCGCCAAGGATTCCACCTTCGCGATGCTGCTGGAGGCCCAGCGGCGCGGGCACCGGCTGCATTACGTGGTCCCGGGCGGCCTCGGGGTCCGCGACGGCGCAGCGACCGCCCTGCTGGCCCCCCTGTCGGTCCGCGACGACCCCGCCGGCTGGTTCGAGCTGGGACCGGCGGCGCGCCGGGACCTGGGCGCCGGCGACGTGGTGCTGGTGCGCACCGATCCGCCGGTGGACGGCGAATACATCCACGACACGCAGGTGCTGGGCCTGGCCCAGGCCGCCGGGGCGCTGGTCGTCAACGATCCGCAGGGCCTGCGGGACTACAACGAGAAGCTGGCGGCCCTGCTCTTCCCGCAGTGCTGCCCGCCGAGCCTGGTCTCGCGCGACCTTGCCGCGCTGAAGGCCTTCGTGGCCGAACACGGAGAGGCCGTGCTCAAGCCGCTGGACGGCATGGGCGGCCGATCGATCTTCCGGGCGGCCGCGGGCGATCCCAACCTGAACGTGATCCTGGAGACCCTGACCGCCGGCGGGCGCAGCCTGGCCATGGCCCAGCGCTGGCTGCCGGAGATCGCCGGGGGCGACAAGCGGATCCTGCTGGTGGACGGCGTGCCGGTCGATTACTGCCTGGCGCGGATCCCGCAGGGCGACGAATTCCGTGGCAACCTGGCCGCCGGCGGCCGCGGCGAGGCCCGGCCGCTGACCGAGCGCGACCGCTGGATCGCCGCCCAGGTCGGCCCGGAAATGCGGCGCCGGGGCATGCTGTTCGTGGGCCTGGACGTGATCGGCGACTGGCTGACGGAAGTGAACGTGACCAGCCCGACCTGCATCCGCGAGATCGACAAGGCCTACGGATTGAACATCGCGGGCATGCTGTTCGATGCGATCGAGGGTCGCGTCGCCGGCCCGGCGGAGTGAGCGTGGCGGCGGCCGGCCCGCGGATCGGGGAGCGCGAGCGGCTCCACGCGACGATGGTGCTGTCGCTGCTCCTGCACGGGCTGGTAATCCTCGGCGTGGGCTTCGCGCTGGAATCCGCGGCCCCGGTGATGCCGACCCTCGACGTGATCCTGACCCAGGCGCGCAACGCGCTGACGCCGGCGCAGGCCGACTTCCTGGCGCAGGCGAACAACCGCGGCGGCGGCGAGGACGAGGTCGCGCGACGGCCGCGCGACAGCCAGGCGGGACTCGCGCCGAAGCCGGAAGCGGGCGTGGCGCCGCGCGAACTGCGGGCGCAGGCGCCGCGCC
>JANINR010000026.1 GCA_024508915.1 Lysobacteraceae bacterium
TGCGGCGACGCCGCATCCGCGCTGAGCCGCCGGGCGGCCGCCGGCCGCGACCCGCTGCCAGAGCGCGTCCACGCGCGCTTCGACGGCCGGGTCCGGCCGGATCGGGTGCCCCCAGTCGCGCGTGGTTTCGCCGGGCCACTTGTTGGTGGCGTCGATGCCGAGCTTGGATCCCAGCCCCGCGACGGGGCTGGCGAAATCGAGGTAGTCGACCGGCGTGTTCTCCACCAGCATCGTGTCGCGCGCCGGATCCACGCGCGTCGAGATCGCCCACAGCACCTGTGCCCAGTCGCGCGGGTCGATGTCCTCGTCCACCACGATCACGAACTTGGTGTAGGTGAACTGGCGCAGGTACGACCAGACCGCCATCATCACCCGCCGCGCGTGGCCGGCGTACTGCTTGCGGATCGCGACGACGGCGACGCGGTAGGAGCAGGCTTCCGGCGGCAGGTGGAAGTCGACGATCTCCGGGAACACGCGGCGCAGGATCGGCACGAACAGCTCGTTGAGCGCCAGCGCCAGCACCGACGGCTCGTCGTGCGGCGCGCGGCCCATGTAGCTGCCGTGGTAGATGGCGTCGCGCCGCAGCGACATGCGCTCGATGGTCAGCACCGGGAAGGACGCGACCGCGTTGTAGTAGCCGGTGTGGTCGCCGAACGGCCCCTCCGGCGCGGTGTCGCCGGGCGCGATGTGGCCTTCGAGCACGATCTCGGCGCCGGCGGGCGCGTCCAGCCCGGTGAGATCGCTGCGCCAGGTTCGGGTGCGCTCCCCGCGCAGCAGGCCGGCGAACTCGAACTCCGACAGCGTGTCGGGCACCGGCGCGACCGCGGCGAGCGTGGTCGCCGGGTCGGCGCCGATGGCGACGAGCACCGGGAACGGCTTGCCCGGATGCGCGCGCTGCCAGTCGGCGAAGTCGAGCGCGCCGCCGCGGTGCGCGAGCCAGCGCATGATCACCCGGTTGCGGCCGATCGGCTGCATGCGATAGATCGCGATGTTCTGCCGCGGCTGGCGCGTGCCGCGCGTGACCACCAGCCCGAGCGTGATCAGCCTGCCGGCGTCGCCGGGCCAGCAGCGCTGGATCGGCAGCCGGGCGAGGTCGATGGCGTCGCCTGCGAGCACCTCGTCGCGGAAGGCGGCGTCGTGCACGCGCCGCGGCGCGACGTGCGCGAGTTGCGCGAACTCGGGCCACGCGCGCAGCGCCTGGCGCAGGTCGCCGGGCCAGCGCGGCTCCTTGAGCGCGGCGAGCAGCTCGCCGAGCTCGCGCAGCGAAGCCAGCGGGCGGCCGGCGAGGGCGGCTTCGATGCGCTCGCGCGCCCCGAACAGGTTGCCGAGCAGCGCGTGCGTCGAGCCGGCCGCGCGGGTCATCAGCAAGGCGGGGCCGCCGGCGCGCAGCGCGCGCTGGCACAGCGCGGTGGATTCGAGCTCGGGATCGACCGGATCGTCCACGCGCGCGAGCTGGCCGTGCGCCTCCAGCTGCCGCAGGAAGCCGCGCAGGTCGTGGTGGCTCATGCGGCCGGCGCGGCGACGGTTGCGCGCAGCGCCGCGAGCCGCGGCCGCGGGTCGATGTCGCGCGCGGCCAGCCAGGACGGATCGAACAGCGTGTCGTCGTAGCGCTCGCCGAGGTCGCCGAGCAGGGTGACGATGGCGCCCCGGCGGCCTGCCTCGCGCATCCCCGCGGCGAGCCGCAGGCAGGCGGCGAAATGCGTGCCGGAGGAGCCCCCGCGGCGGCGCCCGAGCAGTTCCTCCAGCAGCCATGCCGCGGCGACGGATTCCGCGTCGTCGACCTCGACCACCGCGTCGACGATCTCGAACAGGAAGCCGGGTTCCACCGTCCGCCGGCCGATGCCTTCGATCACCGTCGGCCGCGTCGCCACGGCATCGCGATCGTCCTCCCGCCAGCCGTTGGCGAAGGCGGAGCCGGTCGGCTCGGCGACGCACAGCCGTGTCGCGAGGCCGCGATAGCGCAGGTAGCGGCCGATCGTCGCGGACGTGCCGCCGGTGCCGGCGCCGCACACGATCCATGCCGGCTCCGGATGGGGCTCGCGCGCGAGCTGCCCGAGGATCGATTCGGCGATGTTGTTGTTGCCGCGCCAGTCGGTGGCGCGCTCGGCCAGCGCGAACTGGTCGAGATGGCAGGCACCCCCCCTCCCGATGTCGCGGGCGCGCGCCTGCGGATCGACGCCCGGCGGCGTCAGTTCGCAGTGCCCGCCCAGGGCGCGCACGGCCTCGATCTTCGCCGGCGCGGTGCAGTCCGGCATGACCGCGGTGAACGGCAGGCCGAGCATGCGCGCGAACCAGGCCTCGGAAATCGCGGTGCTGCCCGAGGAGGCGTCAACGACCGCCTGGCCCTCTTCCAGCCGCCCGTTGCACAGCGCGTACAGGAACAGCGAGCGCGCCAGCCGGTGCTTGAGGCTGCCGCTGGGATGCGTCGCCTCGTCCTTGAAGTAGAAGTCGATGCCGGGGAAGGCCGGCAGCGCGAGGTGCAGCAGGTGCGTGTCCGCGGAGCGCGCCGATTCACGGTGCAGCGCGTCCACGGCACCGGCGACCCATTCGTGCCCCTCGCGGCGTTCAGCGCAGGCCGGCACGGATCCGTTGCTCCAGGTGGGCGAAGTACAGGTCGATGTAGCTGATGCCGTTCTCGCGATCGATCAGGTAGGGGTTCATCAGGGTGTGCCGCAGGATCACCAGGCCGTCGTCCTCGCCGGCGGCGGGAGCGTCGAGCCCGAGCGCATCGAGGATGCGCGCGCGGTCGCCCGTGTCGAGCGCGTCGAGGTGGAGCGTGGTGACCGAGCCGAAGAACTCGTGCGCCTGCAGCGGCTGCCGGAGGTTGCTGCGCAGCCCGTCGTGCAGCGTGCGCACGAACCCGCTCGCACCGGCGATGCCGCGGTTGCCACGGGGGTTCACGGCGAGGCAGACCAGGTTGGTGTCGGGCACGAAGGGCACGCACGCCGCGGCGACGTCGGCGATCGCTGCCGCCAGCTTCCGCGCGCCGGCATGGAACGCCTCCGCGGCCTCGATCGAGTGCCGTTGCAGCTGGCCGAAGCCGGCATGGTCCAGCGGCAGCACCTTGTGCGTGACGTGCACGGCGGCGGCCGCCGCGCCCGGTTTCGAACCCTCGATGGTGTAGAGGCCGAGGCTGCGGTAATGGGCGAGGTAGTCGCCGGGCGTCTCGCCATGGAAGACGTAGTCGGCGCCTTCGGCGAGCAGCGCCATCGTGCGGTGGTCGCGGCAGACGAAGGCGCCGGCGCCATAGGGCAGGTAGCCGAGCTTGTGCGGGTCGACCGTGATCGAATCGGTCCGGCCCAGCGCGGCGAACGCCGCGTGCACGTGCGGCGCGGGGAAGGCGGCGAGGCCGTCGCCGACCGCCTCGCGGCTGCGCAGGCTGCCATCGGGGTTGCGGAACAGCGAGGCGAGGTATCCGCCCCAGGCGGCGTCCACGTGCACGCCGAAGCCGAAGCCGCGCGCCTGCGCGCGGTCGCGCTCGTCGCAGATGCGGTCGATCGGGTCGATGCTGCCGTACTCGGTGGTGCCGAGCACGCCGACGACCAGCAGCACCGGCCGGCCTTCGCGCTCGCAGGCCTCGATCCGCGCCGACAGCGCATCGGCGTCCATGCGCATCGCGCGCTGCGGGATCGCCTGCAGTTGCGCGCGCCCGAGGCCGAGCAGCTTCAGGCCCTTGCTCCAGGAATAATGCGCGGTCCCCGGCGCGAGCACGACCGGGACCCGCAGGTCGCGGTGCCGGTCGAAGAACGCGGCGATGCCGAGTTGCTCGATCCGCTGCGCCTCCACGCGCGCGCGCCATTCGCGGCGTTCGCGCGGCGGCAGTTCGCCCAGCCAGTCCTGCCAGCGCTGCAGCAGCGCGATGCCGGCATCGTGGCCGAGGCCGAAGGCCGCGCGATCGTCGTCGGGCAGCCCGCCCATCGGCACCTGCGCGGCGCGCAACGCGACCGGGAACGCCTTCAGCGCGAGCGCGAGCCGCAGCGCCTGCAGGTTGGCCGAGGTGCCGCCGGAGGCGAGGTGGCCGAACGCGCAGTCCGGGCGCGAGGGATCGTCCGCGTAGCCGAGCATGCGCGCGAGCTGCAGGCCGGCGCGGACCTCGAGGTCCACCGTCACCGGCGCCGCGTCCTCGCTGACGTTGTTCGGGTTGTACGGCAGCGTCAGGATCTGCGCGGCCAGCCCGGGCAGCAGCAGGTCGGACACCATGTGTCCGAGATAGCGCGGGCTGTGGAAGGGGACCGACTGTTTCAGCGCCGCCGACAGCTGGTGCAGCTCGCGGCGCATGCGCGCCTCGAGCTGCAGGTAGCCGGCCCGCTGGGTGGCGCTGGTCGGGATCGCCGGCGGGTCGGCCGGATGGAAGTTGCGCCGCCAGTACACGTGGTCGCGCAGGAACTCGACCACCAGCTTCTCGAGCAGCCCGTCGTTCTCGCCGTAGGGGCCGAGGAAGCAGGCGTCCACCATGCCGGGGAGCTCGGGAACGCGCGTTTCCTTGTTCATGCGCCTCAGCCCGCGAGCTTGAGCAGCCAGCCGGCGGGGTGGTGCATGCGCGCGATGCCGAAGGCCGTGGCGTAGGCCAGCAACGCGGCCGCGTAGAAGCCTGCGCGCGCGCCGGCCCCGCGCCGCGTGCGCATCATGGCGATGCCGAGCGCGATGTAGGCCGCGACGAAGCACAGCTTCACCGTCAGCCAGTGGTTGGCGAACATCGCGCCCGGCAGGATCGTCAGCAGCATCAGCGCCGCGGTCAGCAGCACGGTGTCGATGCCGTAGCTGGTGTAGCGGACGAGCGGATGGCGCGGCCAGCCGTGGCTGGCCAGCACCCCGAGGCCCCGCAGCGCGAACAGCCCGCCGCTCAGGCACACCGCCCAGATGTGCACCTGGCGGATCTGCGGATAGAACTCGATCATGCCGCCTGCGGCTGCCATGCCCGCGCCCTCAGCCCGGCCGGCCGTCGATGCGCGGCGTACCGTAGATGTGCAGCGAGCGCAGCACCCACGGCGCGAACGCGAGCAGCCAGCCGGCCGCGGCGAGCGCCTGCCATGCCATCTGGTCCGGCACGAGTTCCGCGACGATGCGCAGCACGGCCACCAGCTGCAGCGCGGCGAAGGCGAACGCCGCCGCGCCGCCCAGCTCCAGCGCGCGGCCCGAATGCCCCTGCGTGACGCGGGTGACCATCGCCACCAGCAGGCTGCCGAAGAAGCCGATGAACAGCGCATGCGCCGGGGCCCGGCCGAGGACGAAGCCGCCGCCCGTCGCGTAGACGATCGACTGCGCCAGGTACAGGGCCATCGCCACCGGCAGCCACGCATAGCCGCGGAACAGCACGTGCAGCAGCGCGCGCTGCGCAGGGTTGCCGCGCATGCCTTCGGCGCCGGCGCGCGGCCAGTTGCGCCACAGCCAGGCGCTGGCGAGCGCGAGCAGCGGCGCATCGGCAAGCCACAGCCATTCGTAGGCGTGCACCAGCTCCAGGCACAGGTGCAGCAGGACCAGCGGCCAGAACACGCCCAGCACCCACATCGGCCGCCACGGCCTGTAGCCCGCGACCATGTTGCCGGCGAAGAACGGGAACATGCGGTGCGCGACGGTGAAGTACACCGGCAGCAGCAGGCCCCAGGTGCCGATCTTGATCGATGCGAACACCAGGCGCGCGTCGCCCGTGTGCAGGTACACGGCATAGGCGAGGAAGCCGGCGAACCCCAGCAGCATCGCGCCCGCGCAGGACACCGCGTGCCAGGTCCTGCCGCCGTCGCGCCAGACCCAGCGCAGCAGGTAGAACAGCCCCGTCGCCCAGCCCGCGATGGTGAACACCGCGCCCAGGTGCAGCAGGTGCGCCGGCCCGAACGCGCCGCCGAGCGTCAGCAGCTGGCCGCCGAACAGGCCGATGCCGACCGGCACGTAATGCCAGCGGCCGATGTCGTCCAGCCCCATCCAGCGCGGGAACACCGTCAGCAGGAACCCGAACATGAAGGGCGCCAGCACCTGGTACTGCATCACGATCGCGTGGATCCAGCCGCCGTACACCGCCGGCTGGCGCAGCCCGAGCAGGTGCCAGCGCGTGTCCGCCAGCCACAGCGTCCACCAGGCCATGGCCAGCAGCACGTTGCCGGCGCCGACCGCGAACATCAGGCGGTGCGGCGCATTCGCGAGGAAACGGGGCGAGGGGAAGGTTTCCATGGTTCAGCCGCTGCAGCCGCCGCAGCAGATCGACGGCAGCTGCCGAAGCCGTTCGTCGTCCGCCGGCAGCCCGGCTTCCGCCAGGCAGCCCAGCAGCTCCGCCCGAGTGAGCACTGTCGCCACGCGGATGGTGCGGCCGTCCGCGTCCAGGTCCACCAACGCGGCGGGATCCAGGTCGACGATCGCGCCGTCCAGCGGTGCCAGGTCCGGCATCGCCTGCGGCGACTGGAAGGCGAACTCGGCCATGGCGCGTTACTCCTTGTCCTCCAGGCGCCGCGGGGCGATCCACAGCCGCAGCATGAACCAGCACAACGCGAGCGCACCGACGCTGAAGATCGTGTCGCCCGGCACGCGCATCCACACCAGCATGTCCACGATCGGCTTGTTCATGAACTCCGCCGAGCGCGCGTACCAGTAGCCGTGCTCGATCGCTGCCAGCAGCTGCATCGTGCCCAGCGGGAGCAGGGTCAGCAGCGCCATCAGCGCCAGGCCGATGTTGAGGCACCAGAACGCCACCTTCAGCGCGCCCACGTTCCACTGCAGGTGGCCGCGCAGGCCGCGCATGCAGAACAGCACGAGCGCGATGCCGAGCATTCCGTACACGCCGAACAGCGCGGTGTGGCCGTGCAGCGGCGTCAGGTTCAGGCCCTGCATGTAGTACAGCGACAGCGGCGGGTTGATCAGGAAGCCGAACAGGCCCGCCCCGACGAGGTTCCAGAACGACACCGAGATGAAGAACAGGATCGGCCAGCGGTAGCGCTGCATCCACGGCGTGGCCCGGCCGAGCTTCCAGGTGTGGTAGGCCTCGAAGCCGATGTAGGCCAGCGGCACCACTTCCAGCGCGCTGAAGCTCGCGCCGAGGGCGACCACCGCCGTCGGCGTGCCGACGAAGTACAGGTGGTGCAGGGTGCCGAGCACGCCGCCGGCCATGAACACGATGGTCGCGAACAGCACCGCCACCGCCGCGCTCGAGGCGCGGATCAGGCCGAGCCTGGTGAAGATCAGCGCCATCACCGCGGTGGCGAAGACCTCGAAGAAGCCTTCCACCCACAGGTGCACGAGCCACCAGCGCCAGTACTCGACCTCGGAGATGTGGGTGTGCTCGTTCCACATCAGCGCCGAGCCGAAGAACAGGCCGATGCACACCGTGGACAGGAACAGCAGGCCCACGATCGAACGCGTCGGCGACTTCGGCCCGCGCAGCACGGGCCACAGTGCGCGGCCCACCAGCGTCAGCCACAGCAGCAGGCCGATGAACAGGAACCACTGCCAGAACCGCCCCATGTCGGCGTATTCCCAGCCCTGGTGGCCGAACCAGAAGTTGGTGCTGCCGATGCCGAGCTTCTGCATCACCGCCAGCCATTGCCCCGCGAACGAGCCGACCACGATGACCAGCAGGCAGGCGAACAGGAAGTTGACGCCGAGCCGCTGGAACTTGGGTTCATGGCCCGACAGGGCCGGGCCGATGTACAGGCCGGTGCCGAGCCAGGCCACCGCGATCCACAGGACCGCGAGCTGGGTATGCCAGGTGCGCGTGATCGAGTAGGGCAGCACGTCGGCGAGCGCGTAGCCGTAGGCCTCCTGGCCTTCGACCTGGTAGTGCGCGGTGATCGCGCCCAGCAGGATCTGGACCACGAACAGCGCCAGCACCACCCAGAAGTACTTCGCGGTGGCGCGCATCGACGGCGTGACCTTCAGCGTCGCGAACGGATCCGCCTTCGGCAGTTCGAACGGCTCCTCGCCGCGGCCGTGGCTCACCGCATGGTGCCAGCCGAGCACCGCGATGCCGGCGAGCAGGAACAGCACGCTGAAGGCGGACCAGACCCACAGCGCCGGCGGCGGCGTGTTGCCGATCAGCGGCTCGGCCGGCCAGTTGTTGGTGTAGGTGACGCGTGCCGGCGCGACGCCCGCCTGGGTCGGCGCCAGGGTCGCACCGGCGCCGGCGGGGCGCTCGGTGCCCGCGGCCCAGGCGGTCCACCAGAAGAACGCGCTCAGCGCGCGGCGGTGCGACGCGTCGGGCACGGTGCCTTCCATCATCGCATAGGCTTCGCGCAGTTCCGCGGTCGCCGGATCGTTGCCGAACAGGCTCTCGTAGTGCGCGGCGACGTTCGAGAGCGCGGCCAGGCGGTCGCGGCTGATCGTGATCGTCCCGGTGGCCGGGTCGTAGGTGTTGGTGCGCATCTCCTGCTGCAGGCGCCCGCGCAGGGCGGACTGCTGCTCCGGCGACAGCAGGTCGTAGCGCGCCATGCTGTCGTCCTGGCGCGCCCACAGGTTCAGCAGTTCCACCGATTCGCGATGCAGCCAGTCGGCGCTCCAGTCGGGCGCCACGTAGGCGCCATGGCCCCAGATCGAGCCCAGCTGCATGCCGCCCATCGACTGCCAGACCTCGCGCCCTTCCTCGATGTCGGCCCGCTTGAACGCGACCGTGCCGTCCGCGGAGACGACCTGTTCGGGGATGGGCGGCGCTGCGCGGAAGATCTCCGTGCCTGCCCAGAGGAGCACGCCGAATGAGACGACGAGCAGGGTGGCGAGGACGATCCAGAGCTTGCGGGTGTGTTCCATGGGCTTCTCCCGGGAGTGGCGGCATGGTGCGGACCGGCGGCCCGCGCGACCATGACCCAGGTCAAGCCATGGCCGCTACGGTTGCTGGAGGATCGCCCCGGCGATGTCTTCGAGGCGCTTGCGATCCGCCAGTTCGACTTCGCGCCGGTCGACCTGGATCAGGCCTTCGTCGTTGAAGCGCTTGAGCACGCGGCTCACCGTTTCCGGCGCCAGGCGCAGGTAATTGGCGATGTCGGTGCGCGACATCGTGAGCTGGAAGCGTTCGGCGGAGAAGCCGCGCGCGGCCAGGCGGCGCGACAGGCGGATCAGGAACGCCGCCATGCGCTCGTCGGCCGACCAGTCGCCGGCCAGCAGCGAAGCGGTGCCGATGTCGCGGCTGAGCAGCTGGAACAGCGTCTGCTGCAGTCGCGGCAGGCGCGCGGCGAGGATCGAGATCTTCGGGAACGAGAACCGGCACAGCGTGACCGTGTCCAGCGCGATCGCGTTGCAGGGGAAGCGGTCCTCGGCGATCGCGTTGAGGCCGATCACCTCGCCGGGCAGGTGGAAGCCGAGCACGTGCTCGCGCCCGTCGCGGTCGATCGTGTAGGTCTTCACCGTGCCGGCGCGGACCGCGGCGATCGCCTCGAACGGATCCCCCTCGCGGAACACGTGGTCGCCGGCGTGCAGCGGGCCGATGTGCTCGACCAGCATGTGCAGGTCGCGCAGCTGGCTCTTGTCCATGCCCTGCGAGAGGCAGGCGTGCGAGAACGCGCAGGTCGAGCAGAAGGTGTACGCGTCGCCGTCGTCCGCGACGATGCTGCGGTCGGTCCGCGGGAATTCGGTGGCGCTCATGACCTTCGCTCCGGAAGGCGGGGTCGGGTCAGATCGCGCGGGAGAACCGGGGCGCGGCGTCTTGGGCCTGGTTCGAACCAGTGCGGGGCGCGAGGTATCGGTCGAAGCACATCGCAATATTACGCAACAACAGGCGTCCCTGCGTAGTCGCCGCGATGCGCTCGGGCCCGACCCGGACCAGGCCGTCGGCCTGAAGCGGGGCGAGCTGCGCCAGGGCATCGGCGAAGTAGCTGGCGAAATCCACGCCATGGCGCCGTTCCAGCGCGCGGATCGGGATCTCGCCCTGGCACATCAGGTGCTGGATCAGGTCCGCGCGCAGCACGTCGTCCTCGTCCAGCCGCAGGCCGCGGAAGACCGGCAGCCGCCCTTCGTCCAGTGCGACCTGCCAGCTCGGGAGGTCGCGCGGGTTCTGGCTGAAGCTGTCGCCGATGTGGCTGATCGCGCTCACCCCCAGGCCGACCAGGTCGCTGTCGGCATGGGTCGTGTAGCCCATGAAGTTGCGGTGCAGGGTGCCGCGCTCCTGCGCCTGCGCGAGGTCGTCGTCCGGCAGCGCGAAATGGTCCATGCCGATGTAGACGTAACCGGCGGCGGTGAGCTTTTCGATGGCGAGCTGGAGCAGCGACAGCTTGGCCGCCGGGTCCGGCAACTGCGAGGCGTCGATCTGGCGCTGCGCCTTGAAGAGCGAGGGCAGGTGCGCGTAGCTGTAGACGGCGAGCCGGTCCGGGCGCATGTCCACGACGGTGTCGAGCGTGCGCGCGAACCCTTCGGGCGTCTGTTTCGGCAGCCCGTAGATCAGATCGATGTTGACCGAGCGGAAGCCGGATTCGCGGCAGGCGTCGACCACCGCGCGCGTTTCCTCCACCGACTGGATGCGGTTGACCGCTTCCTGCACCGCCGGGTCGAAGTCCTGCACGCCGAAGCTGGCGCGGTTGAAGCCGAGCGCGCCGAGCGCGCGCACGTCCGGCGCGTTCGTATAGCGCGGATCCAGCTCGATCGACAGGTCGCGCGTCGGCGAATCCGAGAAGCGGAACTGGCTGCGCAGCGTGTCCAGCAGCTCGCCCAGCTGCGCCGGCGACAGGAAGTTCGGCGTGCCGCCGCCCAGGTGCAGCTGGATCACCTCGCGGTCGCGGTCGAAGAGCTGCGCGGTGAGCGCGATCTCCCGGTACAGCCGCACCAGGTACGCGGCGCCGCGGGCGAGGTCGCGGGTGATGATGCGGTTGCAGCCGCAGTAGAAGCACGGGCTCATGCAGAACGGCACGTGCACGTAAAGCGACAGGCGGCGCGGGATCGGGTCGCCGTTGCTGGCCGCCGCCGCCGCGCGCAACTCCGCCTCGCCGAAGCCCGCGTGGAATTGCGGCGCGGTCGGATAGGACGTGTAGCGCGGGCCGGGCCGGTCGTAGCGGCGCAGCAGGTCGGCGTCGAAGCGGGGATTGGCGAGCATGGGCGCAGTGTGCGCACGCAAGTCGCTGTTCGCCTTGACCCTGGTCAACCGCGCGCCAGGCTTCTCGGCTTCGGGGCTGGGCGGCGGAAGCGTGCAGGGACTTCCGGGGGACGGCGTGAATCCATCCATGGAGCCTCTTCGGCGACATCCATGTCGCCG
>JANINR010000027.1 GCA_024508915.1 Lysobacteraceae bacterium
CGCGCCGTCGCACGCCGCGCCCTCGCTGCCGGTAGCCGCCGCAGCCGCACTGGCGCGTGCGAAGGCCCGCGCCGCGGGCGCGCCGCGGGAATGAGCCGGGCGCGCGGCAAGCTGCGTCCCGCCGAAGTTCGCGAACTCTTCGCGCGCCTGGCCGAGCTCGACCCGGATCCGAAGACGGAACTGGCCTACGACACGCCGTTCGAACTGCTCGTCGCCGTGATCCTGTCCGCGCAGGCCACCGACGTCGGCGTCAACAAGGCGACGAAGCGCCTGTTCCCCGTGGCCAACACGCCGGCGCAGCTGGTCGCGCTCGGCGAGGACGGCCTCAAGCGCTACATCTCGTCCATCGGCCTGTACAACGCGAAGGCCGCGAACGTGATCGCAATGAGCCGGCTGCTGCTCGAGCGGCACGGCGGCGAGGTCCCGCGCACGCGCGAAGCGCTCGAGGCGCTGCCCGGCGTCGGGCGCAAGACCGCGAACGTGGTGCTCAATACGGCGTTCGGCGAACCCGCGATCGCGGTGGACACGCACATCTTCCGCGTGTCCAACCGCACCGGCCTCGCGCCCGGCGCGACCGTGCGCGCGGTCGAGGACGCCCTCGTCGCCGTGGTGCCGCCGGAATTTCGCCGGGGCGCGCACCATTGGCTCATCCTGCACGGGCGCTACACGTGCAAGGCGCGCAAGCCCGAGTGCTGGCGCTGCCCTATCCGCGACCTCTGCCGCTGGCCGGAGAAGGCCGCGTTCATGGCCGCCGAGCGCTGAAATCGCGGGCCGCGGACGAAAAAGGGACGGACCTGACGGCCCGCCCCCCCCCCGGTGGCAGCGGCCACGCGCGACTCAGAAGCGGAACTCGCCCCACACGCCGAATTCGTCGGTGTCCAGGTCGACGGACTTGCTGTCGTTGCTGCGGTCGGTGTGCTTGTACACCGTCGCCAGCTTGATCCCCTTGATCACCGGGAACTCGACGCCGACGTTGTAGTACGTGTCCTGCAGGCTCGGATCCAGGGTCTTGCTCGGGTCGGCCTTGTCGTAGCGGCCGAACAGGGTGGCGCCCTTCGCGCCCAGGCCCACGCTGCCCCACGCCGACCAGCCGCTGGCCTTGTCCGAGGCCGCCGTCAGCACGTTGTTCCAGTTGTTGGCCTGGAAGTACTCCACGCCGAAGCGGGTGTTGCCGGAGGCGTAGGCGGCCATCACGTCCACGCGGTTCGCGGTGTGCAGCGCGTCGACGGTTTCCTTTTCCTTGCCCAGCGTGCCGGAATAGGCGCCGACGCCGACCACGGTGTTGGCGGTCGGGGCGTAGCTCACGCGTCCCTCGACGTCCAGGCCCTTGCTGCGGCTCGGGTTCTTGTAGCCGTTGCCGTTGAGCGCCGCGACCGCGTATTCCATCGCGCCGCCGGCGACCTTGCCGCTGGCGTGCACGCCCCAGTCGGCCGAGGTCGCGAACTTGAGGCGGTCGGCGATGGTGTTCTCGACGTAGCGCATGCCGTACGAATTCTCGACGAACGGCACCCACGGCAGGTCGGCGGCGCCGGCGCGCAGCACGAAGGCGTCGCTCAGCTTGTACTGCACGTAGGCCTTCTTCAGGTAGATCTCGGTCGAGGAGATCGCCGACGAGTACTGGAAGTCGGTGGTCAGGTTCATCGACCACTTCTCGTCGAACTGGTGGTCGACGCCCAGGTAGAAGCGCTTGATGTCGAACGCGAAGCCGGACTTGTCGGTCTTCACGCCCTTGCTGCTGTCGTCGATGTTGGTCAGGTTGTAGTACATGCGGCCGCTGATCTTCGTGTCGTTGACCAGCTTGGCGAGCTTGTCGAGCTTGTCCTGCGTCGCCTGCGCGGCCTCGGTGGCTTGCGCGTTGGCGACGTTGATGTCGGACTGGGCTTCGGTGCGCTCCTGCAGCGCGTCCAGCTGCGCCTGGAGGTTGGCGATCTGGGCCTTGAGCGCTTCCAGGTCCGCGGCGGAGACCGTCGCGGACTGCGGGCCGGCGGACGCGGGAGCCGATGCGGCCAGGGCGGCAAGGCCCAGGCCCGCGGCGACGGCCGTCGCGATGAGGTTGTGGCGCATGTGTGTTCTCCGGGTCTGTGTGAACGCCCCGCGCGGGATGCGGGTCGGCGGTTCGGGGCGCAGGTTCCGTCAGGAACATGACGAAGAAGCTACAGCTGAACGGAAATTTGATGTTCCGCGCCCTGTCATCTTTCCGACATGCGGGCGACACGCCATGGTCATGCGCGGAGGGTGCAATGCCGGCCAAGCGGGCCCTGCCCGTGGCAGACGCCCATCCTCCCAGGAGAGCCAACGTGACCGCATTCCGCTCCATCCGCATCGCCGCCGCCACCGTCGCGCTCGTCGCGGGCGTCGGCGCCGCGCAGGCCGCCGACATCACCGGCGCCGGCGCGACCTTCATCTACCCGCTGCTGTCGAAGTGGTCGGCCGACTACAACGAGGCCACCGGCAACAAGATCAACTACCAGTCGATCGGTTCGGGCGGCGGCATCGCCCAGATCAAGGCCGGCACCGTCGACTTCGGTTCGTCGGACAAGCCGCTGCCGCCGGCCGAGCTCGCCGCCGCGGGCCTGGGCCAGTTCCCCTCCGCGATCGGCGGCGTGGTGCCGGTGATGAACCTGCCGGGCGTGCCCTCGGGCGCGATGAAGCTCGACGGCCCGTTGCTCGCCGACATCTTCCTCGGCAAGGTCACGATGTGGAACGACCCGCGCATCGTCGAGCTCAACGGCGGCGTGAAGCTGCCGGCCCGCCGCATCACCGTCGTGCACCGCTCGGACGGCTCGGGCACCACCTTCAACTTCGTCAACTACCTGTCCAAGGTCAGCCCGGAGTGGAAGAAGAGCGTCGGCGAAGGCACCTCGGTGAAGTGGCCCAGCGGCATCGGCGGCAAGGGCAACGAGGGCGTGGCCGCGTACGTGAAGCAGGTGGTCGGCGGGATCGGCTACGTCGAGCTGTCCTATGCGCTGCAGAACAACATCACCTATTCGCGCCTGAAGAACGCCGCCGGCAACTTCGTGAACCCGAGCGACGACACCTTCCAGGCCGCGGCCGCCAGCGCCGACTGGAAGAACGCGAAGGACTTCGACCTGGTCATGACCAACGCGCCCGGCGAGAACGCCTGGCCGATCGCCGCGACCAACTTCATCCTGATGTACAAGAAGCCGAAGGACGCCGCGCGCGCCCGCAACGCCCGCGAGTTCTTCCGCTGGGCCTATGCCAACGGCGACGCCCAGGCCACCGCCCTGCACTACGTGCCGCTGCCGGACGACCTCGTCCGCCAGGTCGAGGCGTACTGGGCCCGCGAGATGAAGTTCTGACCGGGCCCGATCGAAATCCCCCCCAAGGGAAGCGTGCTTGCGCGGGCTCCGGCCCGCGCTTTTTTTTGCCCGCGGGGCTGAACCCGCACGGCGCTGTCATCCCGCTGTCATGCGAGCGCAAGCGGGTTGTCATCGAAACATCATTTCATGTGCGCAACCCGCCGCGCCGCCCGGCGCACGCCCGGAGCCCATCCCTTGCAAGCCGCCCCCGCCCGCACGGACACCGCGCCCCGCGACGACGCGCTCGCCGACCGCGCCTTCCGCTGGCTGGTCACCGGCGCCGGCGTGCTGGTGCTGGTGGCGCTGGCCGCGGCCGCGCTGTCGATGCTGTGGGGCGGCCGGGACGCGTTCTCCACGTTCGGCATCGGCTTCCTCTGGTCGAAGGAATGGGATCCGGTGGGCCGGCAGTTCGGCGCGCTGGTGCCCATCTACGGCACGGTGGTCACCGCCGTCATCGCGATGCTGATTGCGGTGCCCGTGAGCTTCGGCATCGCGATGTTCCTCACCGAGATCGCGCCGAAGTGGCTGCGCGGCCCGGTCGGCGCCGCGATCGAGCTGCTCGCCGGCATCCCGTCGATCATCTACGGCATGTGGGGCCTGTTCGTCCTGGTGCCGGTGCTCTCGGAGCACGTGTATCCGTGGGTCGACGCGCACATGGGCCAGTGGCCGCTGGTCGGCGCGCTCTTCGCCGGGCCGCCGCTGGGGCTGGGCATGCTGACCGCCGGCCTCGTGCTGGCGATCATGGTCGTGCCCTTCATCGCCTCGGTGATGCGCGAGGTGTTCCTGACCGTGCCGGGCCGCCTGAAGGAATCGGCGTACGCGCTCGGGTCGACGCGCTGGGAAGTCGTGTGGGACGTGGTCCTCCCCTACACGCGCTCGGCGGTGATCGGCGGCGTCTTCCTCGGGCTCGGACGTGCGCTGGGCGAGACGATGGCCGTGACCTTCGTGCTCGGCAACGCGCACGAGCTCGTCGCGTCGCTGCTGATGCCCGGCAACTCGATCGCCGCGACGATCGCGAACGAATTCGCGGAGGCGGATTCGGAGATGTATCGCTCGGCGCTGATTGCGCTCGGGTTCGTGCTGTTCCTGGTGACCTTCGTGGTGCTCTCGCTGGCGCGGCTGATGCTGCGCCGCCTCGCGCGCCGGGAGGGCCGCTGACGTGCGCCTGGTCCCCGGCCTCCCGCTGCTCGCCGGCCGCCGCGCCGCCAACGTGCTCGCGCACGCCTTCGCCGTCGCGGCCACCGTCTTCGGCCTGTTCTTCCTGGCCTGGATCCTGTGGACGACGCTGCGCAACGGCATCGCCTCGATGGACCTGGCGCTGTTCACGCGGATGACGCCGCCCCCGGGCGAGCACGGCGGCATGCTCAACGCCTTCTTCGGCAGTGCGCTGATGAGCCTGCTCGGGATCGCGATCGGCGCGCCGGTCGGCGTGCTCGCCGGCACGTTCCTGGCGGAGTACTCGCGCGCGTCGTGGCTGGGCGGAACGGTGCGCTTCGTCAACGACATCCTGCTCTCGGCGCCGTCCATCGTGCTCGGCCTGTTCGTGTACACGCTGGTGGTCGCGCCGATGGGGCACTTCTCGGCCCTTGCCGGCGCGATCTCGCTGGCCTTCATCGTGCTGCCGGTGGTGGTGCGCACCACCGACGAGATGCTGCAGCTGGTGCCGGCGCAGATGCGCGAAGCCGCACTCTCGCTGGGCGTCCCGCAATGGAAGGTCACCGTGCAGGTGCTCTACCGCTCCTCGCTGCCGGGCATCGCCACCGGCATCCTGCTGGCGCTCGCCCGCATCTCGGGCGAGACCGCGCCGCTGCTGTTCACCGCGCTCAACAACCAGTACTGGACCACCGACGTGCTGGCGCCGATGGCGAACGTCCCGGTGGTGATCTTCCAGTACGCGATGAGCCCGTACGACAGCTGGCATTCGCTGGCCTGGGCCGGCGCCTTCGTCCTCACCCTCTTCGTGCTGCTGGTCAGCCTGGTCGCGCGCGCCATCGTGGCGCGCAACCGGGTGCACCATGACTGAGGCGGCCTTCCCTTCCCATGCAGCGACCACGGCCATGAACGACGCGCTCCACGCCCCAGCCGCCTTTCACCGCCCGGGCACCGCCGCGACGGCCCCGAAGCTCGCCGCGCGCGGGCTGGACTTCTGGTACGGCGACTTTCGCGCGGTCAAGGACATCGACCTCGACATCCCCGAGAAGCGGGTCACCGCGCTGATCGGGCCGTCGGGCTGCGGCAAGTCCACGCTGCTGCGGGTGTTCAACCGCATCTACGCGCTGTACCCGGGCCAGCGCGCTACCGGCGAGGTGCTGCTCGACGGCGAGAACGTGCTCGACCCGAAGTACCCGATGAACCGGCTTCGCACCAAGGTCGGCATGGTGTTCCAGAAGCCGGTGCCGTTCCCGATGACGATCTTCGAGAACGTCGCCTACGGCATCCGCCACCACGAGCGCCTGTCGAAGCCGGAGATGGCGGCGCGGGTGGAGGCCGCGCTGCGCCAGGCCGCGCTGTGGGACGAGGTGAAGGACAAGCTCGACCGCAACGCACTGGGGCTGTCGGGCGGCCAGCAGCAGCGCCTGTGCATCGCGCGCGCGGTCGCGCTCAGGCCGGAGGTGCTGCTGCTCGACGAGCCGACGTCGGCGCTCGATCCGATCTCCACCAGCCGCATCGAGCAGCTGGTCGAGGAGCTCAAGAACGACTACACGATCATGATCGTGACCCACAACATGCAGCAGGCCGCGCGCGTGTCCGACTACACCGCGTTCATGTACCTGGGCGACCTGGTCGAGCACGGCCCGACGTCGACCATCTTCTCCAATCCCTCGAAGCAGCAGACCGAGGACTACATCACGGGGCGTTTCGGATGAACCAGCAGCCGCACGACCACATCGTCAGGAGCTACGACGAGGAACAGGGCCGCCTGCGCGGCGAGCTGCTGCGCATGGGCGCGATGGCCGCGTCGCAGCTGGAAGCCGCGCTCGACGTGGTCGACCGCCGCGACGACAGCGCCGCGCGGCGCGTGGTCGCCAACGACGTCGCGATCGACCAGCTCGAGCACGAGACCAGCCAGGACGTGATCAAGCTGACCCTGCGCGGGCCGCTCGCGCGCGACATGCGCCAGATCCTCGCCGCGCTGCGCATCGCCTCGGACATCGAGCGCATCGGCGACTACGCCGCCAACGTCGCCAAGCGCTCGATCGCGCTCAACGCGGCGCCCCCGCTCCCGCACACCTCGGGCCTGCGCTCGCTCGGCACCCTCGCCCTGCGCCAGCTCGACGAAGTGCTGGCGGCCTACCGGGATTCCGACGCCGACGCCGCGCAGCGCGTGCGCGCCGCCGACGCCGAGCTCGACGCGCAGTACACCGGCCTGTTCCGCGAACTGCTGACCTACATGATGGAGGATGCGCGCAACATCACCCCGTGCACCCATCTGCTGTTCATGGCCAAGAACATCGAGCGCATCGGCGACCACGCCACCAACATCGCCGAGAACGTGTGGTTCCTGGTGCACGGCGAGACCGACCTGCCGCCGCGCGACAAGCGCGACGACAGCAGCAGCGCCGCCGCCGGCTGAGGGACACCCGGCCCGGCCGCTGCTACGCTGTCGGGATGGAAGACGCCCTCCCGACGCCGCCGCTCCCCGCGCCCGCGCCCGCGCCGCCGGCGTTCAAGCCGATGGCGGAGCGTTTCCGCGGCTACCTGCCGGTGGTCGTGGACGTCGAAACCGGTGGCTTCGACTGGAACCGGCACGCGCTGCTGGAACTGGCCGCGATCCCGCTCGAGCTCGACGCCGACGGCCGCCTCGTCCCCGGCGAGGTCGCCTGCGCGCACTTCGAGCCTGCGCCGGGCACCGAGATCGACCCGAAGTCGCTCGAGGTCACCGGCATCGTGCTCGACCATCCGTTCCGCATGGCCAAGCCGGAACGCGAGGCGCTCGACCACGTGTTCGCGGCGGTCCGCGCCGCGGTCCGCCGGCACAACTGCCAGCGCGCCATCCTGGTCGGCCACAACGCGCACTTCGACCTGAACTTCCTCAACGCCGCGGTCGCGCGGGTGCAGCACAAGCGCAATCCGTTCCACCCGTTCAGCGTGTTCGACACGGTGACGCTGGCGGGCGTCGCCTACGGGCAGACGGTGCTCGCGCGCGCGGTGCAGGCGGCGGGATTCACGTGGAAGAGCGACGAGGCGCACTCCGCGGTGTACGACGCCGAGCGCACCGCCGAGCTGTTCTGCAGGATCGCCAACACCTGGGCTACGGGGTCGCCAGCTTCAGGCCGATGATGCCGGCGACGATGAGCCCGAGGCTGACCATGCGCCCCGCGTTCGCGGGCTCTCCCAGCAGGACGATCCCGAGGATCGCGGTGCCGACGGCGCCGACGCCCACCCACACCGCGTAGGCCGTGCCCACCGGCAGCGACTTCATCGCCATGCCGAGCAGGCCGAGGCTGACGATCATCGACGCGACCGTGGCCACGGTGGGCCAGGGTTTCGTGAAGCCGTCGGTGTACTTGAGCCCGATCGCCCAGCCGATCTCGAACAGTCCCGCGAGCACCAGCACCAGCCAGGGCATGTCGCCTCCTCGTGTCAGGACCGGCCGGCGCGCTGGCGCACGGCCTCGAACAGGGCGACGCCGGTGGCGACCGACACGTTGAGGCTTTCGGTGGCGCCGGGCATGGGGATCTTCACCAGGCTGTCGCAGTGCTCGCGCGTGAGCCGGCGCAGGCCTTCCGCCTCGCCGCCCAGCACGATCGCGACGTTGCCGGTCAGGTCCAGCGCGTAGAGCGACGCGTCGGCATCGCCGGCGAGGCCGTGGATCCACACGCCGAGCTTCTGCAGGTCGCGCAGGCAGCGCGAGAGGTTGGTGCAGCGGATCACCGGAATGCTGTCCGCGGCGCCCGCCGAGGTCTTGCGCACGGTCGCGTTGACCTGCACCGCCTTGTCGCGCGGGATCACGACGGCGGTGACGCCGGCCGCCGCGGCGCTGCGCAGGCAGGCGCCGAGGTTGTGCGGGTCCTGCACGCCGTCGAGCACCAGCACCAGCGCGCGCCCCTGGGCCGCTTCGACCAGCGCCGGGAGCTCGTGTTCGTCCCAGGTCTTCGCCGCGGCGTAGCGCGCGACCGCGCCCTGGTGGCGCAGGCCGCCGGCGACGCCGTCGAGGGCCTGCTGCGCAACGCGGCGCACGTCGATGCCCTTGCGGCGCGCTTCGCCCTCGATCGCGACGATGCGCGGGTTCTTCGCGCCGGCCTCGATCAGCACCTCGCGCACGTTCTCCGCGTCGTGCTCGAGCGCGGCCGAGACCGCGTTGATGCCGGCCACCCACTGACTGTCCTTGCTCATGCCGGAACCTTCGCGAAAGGCGGTCATTTAGCCACAGATTTCACAGATTACACAGATCAAAAAAGCCGCTTTCCCGGCGGAACCCGCCGGTCACCCGAGTCCAATCTGTGTTCATCCGTGCAATCTGTGGCTAATACGGCTTTTTCTTGCGCTTGGCAGGCTGGCCGCGCGGCGGCGCCGCTGCCGACGGCTCGAAGGGGCCGCGGTCCTCGACGAGGCGGAAATCGATCTTGCGCTCCTCCAGGCTGGCCTTGAGCACGACGATGCGGACCCGGTCGCCGAGGCGGAAGACGCGTCCGCGGCGCTCGCCCGAGAGCATCTTCCGGACCGGATCGAACTGGTAGTAGTCGTGCGGCAGCTGGGTGACGTGCACGAGGCCGTTGACCTTCGACTCGTCGAGCTCCACGAACAGGCCGAAGCTGGTGACGCCGCTGATGGTGCCGTCGAATTCGCCGCCGACGTGCTGCTCCATCCAGGCGGCGCGGTAGCGCTCGTCCACCTCTCGCTGCGCCTCGTCGGCGCGGCGCGAGCGCTCGGAGCACTGCAGAGACAGCGCCGACATCTGGTGCGGCGAGTACACGTACTGGTCGGCGCGCCGGCCGGTCAGCGCGTACTTGATCGCGCGGTGCACCAGCAGGTCCGGATAGCGCCGGATCGGCGAAGTGAAGTGCGCGTACGCCGCCAGCGCCAGGCCGAAGTGGCCGATGTTCTCCGGCGCGTAGACGGCCAGCGACTGGCTGCGCAGGATCACCGATTCCAGCAGCGCGGCATCCGGGCGGTCGCGCACCTTCTCCAGCAGGTTGCGGAAGTCCTTCGGCACCACCTTGCCCCACGGCGGCAGCCTCAGCTTGAATTCCTTCAGGAATTCCTCGAGGTCGGCGTATTTCGCCTCGGGCGGCTTGTCGTGGTCGCGGTAGGGCGCAGGGATCGCGGCCTGCAGCAGGTATTCGGCGGCCTGCACGTTGGCCGCGATCATGCATTCCTCGATCAGCTTGTGCGCATCGTTGCGCTGGATCATGCCGGCCTGGGTGACTTCGCCCTGCGGGCCCAGCACGAAGCGCACCTCGCTGGTCTCGAACTCGATGGCGCCGCGCTTCGCGCGTGCCTTGTCGAGGATGCGGTAGAGCTGGTGCAGGCGCTGCACCTGCGGCAGCAGCGGGCCGATCCTGGCCAGGGCGGCGTCGCGGTCCTCGTCGGGCACGCCCTCGCCCACCGCGTTCCAGACCTGGGTGTAGGTCAGGCGCGCGTGCGAGTTCATCACCGCTTCGTAGAATTTCGCGTCGGTCGGGATGCCGTCGCGGCCGACCTGCATGTCGCACACGAAGCACAGGCGCTCGACCTTCGGGTTGAGCGAGCAGATGCCGTTCGACAGCGTCTCGGGCAGCATCGGCACCACGAACCCGGGGAAGTACACCGACGTCGCGCGCTTCTGCGCCTCGTCGTCGAGCGGCGTGCCGGGGCGCACGTAATGCGAGACGTCGGCGATCGCGACGATCAGCCGGAAGCCGTTGCGGTTGGGCTCGCACCACACCGCGTCGTCGAAGTCCTTCGCGTCCTCGCCGTCGATGGTGATCAGCGGCACCTGGCGCAGGTCGACGCGGTCGCGGATCTCGGCGTGCTGCACTTCCAGCGGGACCGCAGTGGCCTGCGCCAGCACCTCCGGCGGGAATTCGTGCGGGATCTCGTGGCCGTGGATGGCCGCCTCCACCGCGAGCGAGGCGGTGAGCTTGTCGCCGAGCACCGCAAGCACCCGGCCGATCGGCGGCCGGCGCGCATCCGGCGCCTGCACGATCTCCGCGACGACGAGCTGGCCCGGCTTCGCCTCGCGGCCCTCGCCCGGCGGGATGAGCACGTTGCGCTGGATGCGGCGGTCGTCGGGCTCGACGTAGCTGATGCCGGCCTCGACGATGAACCGTCCGATCAGGCGGTTGAGCCGGTGCTCGAGGACCTCGACGATCGCGCCTTCGCGGCGGCCGCGGCGGTCGACGCCGGTGACGCTGGCGAGCACGCGGTCGCCGTGCAGCGCCTTGCGCATTTCGTAGGGCGGCAGGAACAGGTCGTCGCCCTCGCCGCTCTCCGGGCGGAGGAAGCCGAAACCGTCGGGGTTGGCGATCACGGTGCCGGCGATCAGGTTCTGGTCGCGCCCCGCTGGCACGAAGCCGCCGCGGCGGTTCTGCAGCAGCTGGCCGTCGCGCAGCATCGCGGAAAGGCGCTTGCCCAGGGCGTCGAAACGATCGGGCGCGGTGAGCGCGAGCTTCTCCGCCAGCGCCTGCGCATCCATCGGCCCGTCCTGCGCGGCCAGCACCTGCAGGATCATCTCGCGGCTGGCGATGGGCTCGGCGTAGCGGGTGGCCTCGCGCGCAGCCTGCGGGTCCTCGCGCGGCGGTTGCGGCCGGCTCGCGCCGTGGGCGCCGCCCGCATGCGCGCCCGCGGCGCGGGGTGCGCCCATGGCGCGTGCCAGGCCCGGATCGG
>JANINR010000028.1 GCA_024508915.1 Lysobacteraceae bacterium
TGCGACCGCGGGAAGCGGCGGCATGCCCGCGTCCGCGCGCGCGGCATCGATCTGCTGGCGCAGCATCGCGCCGGCGCTCGCGTCCACCTGCGCGAGCAGCGGCATCCACATGTCGGCGGCGCCGGCCGCGTCGCCGGCCTGGCGCTTGGCGATGCCGCGGTACCAGCGCGCGCGCTGGTGCGCGGGCTGTTCCTGCAGCGCGTGCTCGAGCCAGGCGATGCCCTGCGCGTCGAAGCGATGCCCGGCCGCGGCCAATGCGCGCGCGCCGGCCGCTTCGACCAGCACGTCGGGATTGTCGGGCGCCAGGGCCGCCGCGCGCGCGTAGGCATCGGCGGCCTTCGCGGGTTGCTGGGCACCCGCCAGGGCCTGGCCCAGCAGCATCCAGCCTTCGAGTTGCGAGGGATCCGCCTGCAGGCGAGCCTCCAGCTGCGCGATGGCGGCGTCCAGCGTCCGCGGCGCGCTGCGCGCGGCAGGATCCAGCGCCGCCGGCGTGCCGACCAGGCGGTACAGCAGGATCGCGGCGAGCGCGAGTCCGGCGATCAGGCCCACCGCCGGCACGCGCGTGGCGCGCACGCGCCAGAACGGGCGCAGCACGAAGCCGAGCACGAGCAGCGTCGCGGCCGCGGCGATCGCGGCGAACAGCATGGTCTGGCCGGCCATCACCACTCCTGCCCGTCGTCGGGGTCGATGCGCGTTCCCGCCGGGTCGGGGCGGTGGCGGCGCACGATGCGCGCGACCACGACGCCGCCCACCAGCACCAGCAGTGCGGGGCCGAACCACAGCAGCCAGGTCTTCGATTCGACCCGCGGCCTGTACAGCACGAACTCGCCGTAGCGCGCCACCAGGAAGCGCTCGATCTCGGCGTCGCTGCGGCCTTCGCGCATCAGGTCCAGCACCTCGCGGCGCAGGTCGTGCGCGATCTGCGCGTTGGAATCGGCGAGCGACTGGTTCTGGCACATCACGCAGCGCAGCTGCGACACCAGCGCGCGGAAACGCGCCTCTTCGGCACCGTCGCGGAAGCGCAGCGGCGCCGGGTCGGACGCCTGCGCGGACGCCGGCGGCGCGAACGCGAGCATCGGCACCCCGGCCAGCAGTGTCGCGGCCAGCAGCACCGCGGTAGCCGCCGAGCGCGAGGCCCGTCGCGAAAGCGCCTTCATCGCCGTCCCTCTGCTTCGACGCGCTCGAGCGCCGGCAGCAGTTCGTCGTTCACCGTGGCATCGTCGAGCGGCCCGACGTGCTTCCAGCGGATGATGCCCGCCGCGTCGACCAGGTAGGTTTCGGGCGCACCGTAGATGCCCCAGTCGATCGCGTACCGGCCTTCGTAGTCGGCGACCACGATCCAGAACGGATTGCCGTAGCGCTGCAGCCAGGCGAGCGCGTCGGCCGGCTCGTCCTTCCAGTCGTAACCGACGACGCGCACGCGGCGCGTCTCCGAGAACCGCGTCAGCACCGGGTGCTCGACCCGGCAGGACACGCACCAGCTGCCCCAGACGTTCAGCACGAACGGCTCGCCCTTGAGCTGGTCGAGCGTGAACATGCGCCCGGGTTCGTGCAGCACGGGCAGCGAAAACGCCGGCGCCGGCTTGCCGATCAGCGGCGAGGGCAGCACGTCGCGGTCGCTCTTCCGGCTCAGCCAGACGCCGGCCCCGAGCAGCACGGCCAGCGCGGCGAAGACCATGAGCGGCACCCAGCGACCCGCGCGGAACCCGGCGCTCATCGTGCCGTCTCCTCGCGCCGGCGGAAGCGGCGGTCGGTCGCCGTGACCAGCCCGCCCAGCGCCATCAACAGCGCGCCCAGCCAGATCCAGCGCACGAACGGCTTGACGTGCACGCGCACCGCCCAGCTGCCGTTGCCGAGCGGCTCGCCGAGCGCGACGTAGAGATCGCGCACGAAGCCGGCGTCGATCGCTGCCTCGGTCATGACCTGGCCGCCGCTGGCGTAGTTGCGCTTCTCGGGATGCAGCGTCTCGAGCTCGCGGCCGCCGCGCAGCACCGTGACCGTGCCGGTGTCGGCGATGTAGTTCGGACCCGGATGGCGGTCCACGCCGTCGAGACGGAACGCGTGGGCGCCGAGCGCGACCCGCTGGCCCGGTGCGAGCGCGAGTTCGTGTTGCCGGCTCAGGCCCTCGACGAGCAGCGCGCCAGCCAGGAAGACGGCGACGCCGAGGTGCGCCAGGGTCATGCCGAGCATCTCCGCGGTCATGCGCCCGCCCGGCGCGCGCAGCCGCTGCCAGGCGAAGCGCAGCGTGCCGAGGCCGACCCAGAGCGCGCCCGCCACGCCGGCGAACGCCTTCCAAGCGCCCTGCGGCGCCAGGAAGAAGGCCGCGATGCCGCCCCCCAGGGCGACGCCGAGCCAGGGGACGAGCAGCGCGAACGGACGCGACGGCTGCTCGCGCTGCCAACGCGTCAGCGGGCCGAACGGCAGCAGCAGCACCAGCGGTGCCATCAGCAGCACGAACAGGAACGCGAAGTACGGCGGGCCCACCGAGATCTTGCCGAGTTCCAGCGCGTCGGCGAGCAGCGGATAGAGCGTGCCGAGCAGCACCATCGCGCAGGCGCAGGCCAGCAGGAGGTTGTTGACGAGCAGCAGCGTCTCGCGCGAGACCGCCGCGAACGCCCGGCGCGGATCGGCCGCGGCGTCGCTCCCCGGTGCGTCGCCGCCGGGCGCACGCAGGGCGTACAGCACCAGCGAGCCGCCGATCACGATCGCCAGGAACACCAGCACGAACAGTCCGCGACCCGGGTCGGCCGCGAACGCGTGCACGCTGGTGAGCACGCCCGAGCGCACCAGGAAGGTCCCGAGCAGCGAGAGCGAGAATGCGGCGATGGCGAGCAGCAGGGTCCAGCCGCCGAAGCTGCCGCGCTTCTCGGTCACCGCCTGCGAATGCAGCAGCGCGGTACCGGCCAGCCAGGGCATGAAGCTCGCGTTCTCGACCGGATCCCAGAACCACCAGCCGCCCCAGCCGAGCTCGTAGTAGGCCCACCAGGAGCCCAGCGCGATGCCGCAGGTGAGGAACGCCCACGCGACGTTGGTCCACGGCCGCGTCCAGCGCAGCCAGCGCGCGTCCAGCTGGCCGCCCAGCAGCGCCGCGATCGCGAACGCGAACGGGACGCTGAAGCCGACGTAGCCGAGGTACAGCATCGGCGGATGCACGATCATGCCCGGGTCCTGCAGCAGCGGGTTCAGGTCGCGCCCTTCGCCGGCGGCGGGCAGCAGGCGCTCGAACGGATTGCTGGTGAAGATCAGGAACGCGAGGAAACCGACCGCGACCAGGCCCATCACTCCGAGCACGCGCGCAACGACCTCGGCGGGAAGCCTTCGCGAGAAGCGCGCGACCGCGCCGGTCCACAGCGCGAGGATCAGCGCCCAAAGCAGCAGCGAGCCTTCGTGCGCGCCCCACACCGCCGTGTAGCGGTAGAACCAGGGCAGCAGCGAGTTCGAATTCTCGGCGACGTAGCGCAGCGAGAAATCCTGGGTCACGAAGCCGTGCGTCAGGATCGCGAAGGCGGACGCGACCAGCAGCAGTTGCGCATACGCGGCCGGGCGGGCGACCGCCATCCACGCGGCGAGGCCGCGATGCGCGCCGGCGAGGGGCAGCAGCGCCTGCAGCGCCGCGACCAGCAGCGCCAGCACCAGGGCCAGCTGGCCGAGCTCGGGCAGCACGGCTACGGGCCTTCCGCGCCGGCCGGCGTGTCGGCCGAGGCGGGCACGTCGTGCTTGCGGTGCGCCGCGCCCATCTTGTCGGCGACTTCCTTCGGCATGTAGGTCTCGTCGTGCTTGGCCAGCACCTGCTCGGCGACGAACACGCCGCCCTGCATGCGGCCGGTGGCGACGACCGCCTGCTTCTCGCGGAACAGGTCGGGCAGGATGCCGGTGTAGACGACGGGCAGGCGCGCGTCGCCGTCGTCCACGTCGAAGTGCGCTTCCATCGAGCCGGGGGCGCGCTTGAACGAGCCCGCGGCCACCATGCCGCCGAGGCGGAAGCGGGCGTGGCCGCCGGCTTCGCCGCGCAGGACTTCCGACGGCGTGTAGAGGTAGGCGACGTTGCGCTGCAGGGCGAGCGCGACCAGCGCGGTCGCGACCGCGGCCGCCGCCACGAGGGCGAGGACCAGCAGCAGGCGGCGCTTGCGGAGCGGGTGCATTGCGATCATTCCTCCGGCGGAAGGTCGCGCGCGAGCGGTGCGCCGCGGTCGGCGGGCGCGCGGCGGCGGGCGGCGAGCAGGCGCGCGGCACGCAGTTCGCGCCCCAGCTGCAGCCGCGGCGCCACGTAGTCCCAGGCGAGCAGCAGCGCGAACACGGCATAGGCCGCCACGACGTAGCCCTGGTAGCTCATGCCCGGCCCCCCGCGGCGTCGCCTTCGGCCATGCGCGCGACCCAGTCCTTGCCGGCCTCGCGGCGCAGGTTGTCGGCGCGCGCGCGCGCCAGCAGCGAGCCGACGAACCACACGTGGGTGCCGGCGACCATCCACCACAGCGGCGGCAGCATGCTCGGGTCCATCTTCGATTCGCCGAACAGCGAGATCGTCTGGCCCTGGTGGAGCGAATTCCACCACGTCACCGACCAGTGGATCACGGGCAGCAGCGCAACCCCCACGATCGCGAGCAGGGCGGCTGCGCGCGCGGCGGCGCGGCGGTCGTCGATGGCGCTGTAGAGGCCGATCACCCCGAGATAGAGGAACAGGAGGATCAATTCGGTTGTCAGCCGCGGGTCCCAGTCCCACCAGGTGCCCCACATCGGCTTGCCCCAGATCGAGCCCGTGGCGAGGGTGATCGCGGTGAACAGGGCGCCGGCGGGTGCGCAGGCCATCGCGAGCACCTCGCACAGCTTGATCCGCCAGATCAGCGCGATCGCGGCGTAGAACGCCATCAGCGCGAACACGGCCATGCTCATCCACGCGCTCGGCACGTGCACGTACAGGATGCGGAAGCTGTCGCCCTGCTGGTAATCCGCCGGGACGGAGAACAGGGCGCCGTAGAGGCCCCACGCCATGCAGGCGAGGCCGATCGCGTAGGCCCAGGGCGCCCAGCGCTTGGCGAAGCGATCGAAGTAGGGCGGCGAACCGAGTTGATGGAACCAGCGGACGACCGGATGCATGGGGCTATTGTCGCATGCGCGCCCGAGGCGAGGACCCGCCTCAGGCCTGGGAAATGCGGATCGCCGCGGCCGCCGCCAGCGGCGCCAGCGGCAGCGCCGCGGCCAGTCCCGCGCCGAGCAGCAGCAGCGCGCCCGTCGGGTCCAGGCCTTGCGCGGCTGCCGCCACGCTGCCCGCGCCGAACACCAGCACGGGCACGTACAAGGGCAGGGCCAGCAGCGCCACCAGGATGCCGGCGCGGCGCATGCCGACGGTCAGCGCGGCGACCACGGCGCCGAGCAGGCTCAGCACCGGCGTGCCCAGCGCGAGCGAGGCCATGAGCACGGGCAGCTCGCGCGCCGGCAGGTGCATCAGTTCCGCCAGCAACGGCGTGGCGACCAGCAGCGGCAGCGCGGTGGTCGCCCAGTGCATCGCGGTGCGCACCAGCACGAGCCAGGCGAGCGGAACCGGCGCCAGCAGCCACTGGTCGAGCGAACCGTCCTCCGCGTCGCCCCGGAACAGCGTGTCCAGCGCGAGCAGGCCGGCGAGCAGCACGGACAGCCAGAGCACCGCGGGCGCGGCGCGGGCGAGCGCGGCCGGCTCGGCGCCGAGCGCCAGCGCGAACAGCACCACCACGAGCAGCGCGAACAACGCCGGCTGCAGTGCGTCGCCCCTGCGGCGCCAGAGGAGGGTGAGGTCGCGCACGACCAGCGCGCGGGCGGCGGCGAGCATCATGCGGCGCGCGCCAGCGGCAGCAGGCGGGTGCGCACCGGCGGCGCCGCGTACGCGCCGTGCGTGGTCAGCACCGCGGCACCGCCGGCGCGCAGGTGGGCCTGGACCATCCGGTTCACCAGTTCCAGCCCCTCGAGGTCGAGGTTGGCGTACGGCTCGTCGAGCAGCCACAGCGGCGCCGGCGACAGCCACATCCGCGCGAGCGACAGGCGCTTGCGCTGGCCGGCCGAGAGCTGCCGCGCCGGCGTGTCCTCGTAGCCCGCGAGGCCGACGATCGCCATCGCCGCCGCCGGCAGCTGGCCGCGGCGCCGCCCGTGCAGGCCGCACAGGAACTGCAGGTTCTCCAGCGACGTCAGGTCGGCCTTGAGCGCGGGCAGGTGGCCGAGGAAGGCGATCGCGCGCGCGCGCAGCGCAGGCTCCGCGGGGCGCCCCTCGATTTCGACGCGCCCGGCGTCGGCCTGCAGCAGCCCGGCGAGCACGCGCAGCAGGGTCGTCTTGCCGGCGCCGTTGTCCCCCTGCACGAGCAAGGCCTCGCCGGCGTCGACGTCGAAGTCGAGCGGGCCGAACACCGGCGATTCGTTGCGTGCGAAGGCGAGGCCGCGCGCGGACAGGAGGGCGGGCGCCTGCAGGGACTCGGTCATCGGCGGCTCGCGCGGTTCCAGGGGCGGCATCGCCGCCGCCGGCCGGGTCAGTTTACCCAGTCGACCGCGTCCAGGGCCGGGCACCCGCCGGGTTCGCCCCGGTACATGCGCAGGCGCGCCGGGCCTCCGCGGTGCGCGTGCACCGTGGCCAGCTGCCCGTGGTCGCGCGCCAGCGCGTCGAAGGCGTCGAGCGGCATGTCCATCACGATCCAGCTCGGCTCGCGCCAGCTGCGGTTGCGCGCGGCGGAGAACGCGGCGCGGAAGACCAGCCCGGTGTCCTCCAGCTGCGCGAGCAGGCGCGCGTCCTCGGCACGGTTCACGGCTTCCGGCCGCTCCACCGAATGCGGGTTCCATGCGGACAGCAGGCCGAAGCTCGAGGATTGCGGGAACGCTTGCTCGAGTTCGGGCACGGCCCCGCCGATGGAAATCGGATGCCAGCGGCCGCTGGATTCCCAGCGGTAGTCGGCTGCGTGGTAGGCCCGGAGCAGGGTGGCGATGTCGGGTGTCGCAGGGACTGGGCTGGTCACGGAAAACGGCTGGGGTCATGCTACAAAGCCGCATTGTAACCGCGCCGGACACACGGATGCCGCAGACGAAGCTCCCCAGGGTCGGAACCACCATTTTCACCGTGATGTCGCAGCTCGCGGCCGAGCACGGCGCGGTGAACCTCGGCCAGGGCTTTCCCGATTTCCCGGTGCCGTCCGGGCTGGTGGACGCGCTCGACGCCGCCATGCGCGCCGGCCACAACCAGTACTCGCCGATGACCGGCGTCGCGCCGCTGCGGCAGGCGATCGCGGACAAGACGGCGCGCTGCCACGGCTGGCGCCCGGACCCGGATGCGGAAGTCACCGTGACGTCCGGCGCGTCGGAGGCGATCTTCGACGCCGTGCATGCGCTGGTGCGCGCCGGCGAGGAAGTCGTCGTCCTCGACCCGTGCTACGACTGCTACGAGCCGGCGATCGAGCTCGCGGGCGCGACGGCGGTGCACGTCCCGCTCGACCCGGCCACCTTCCGTCCCGACTGGGCCGCGGTGCGCGCCGCCATCACCCCGCGCACGCGCATGCTGATGGTCAACAGCCCGCACAATCCGTCGGGCGCGATGTTCGAGCCATCCGACCTCGACGAGATCGCCGCCTTGCTCGAAGGCAACGACATCGTGCTGCTGTCCGACGAGGTGTACGAACACATCGTCTTCGACGGCCGGCGCCACGAGTCGGTGCTGCGCGATCCGCGCCTGCGCGGGCGCTCCGTCGTCGTCTCGAGCTTCGGCAAGACCTACCACTGCACCGGCTGGAAGGTCGGCTACTGCATCGCTCCGCCGGCGCTGTCCGCGGAATTCCGCAAGGTGCACCAGTACAACACCTTCTGCACCTTCACCCCGGCGCAGTACGCGTTCGCCGACGTGATCCGCGCGGATCCGGGGCACTACGAATCGCTGGGCGCGTTCTACGAGGAGAAGCGCGACCGCTTCCGCGCACGGCTGCTGGGCACGAAGCTGCGCCCGCTGCCGGTGGCGGGCGGCTATTTCCAGCTGGTGGACTATTCGGAGGTGAGCGACCTCGACGACCTGGCGTTCTGCCGCTGGCTCACCGTCGAGCACGGCGTGGCGACGATCCCGCTCTCGCCCTTCTACCGCGATCCGCCGCCGGGGCAGCGCCTGGCGCGGCTGTGCTTCGCCAAGAGCGAGGCGACGCTCGACGCCGCCATCGAGCGGCTGCAGGCGCTGTGAACGGCCCCGCGCACGACCTGCGCGTCAGCCTCGTGCAGGGGGACACGCGCTGGCACGACCCGGCGGGCAACCGCGAGTACTACGGCCGCCTGGTCGCGCCGCTGCACGGCGCGAGCGACCTCGTGCTGTTGCCGGAAACCTTCACCAGCGGCTTCAGCAACGAGGCGATCCACCAGGCCGAAGGCATGGACGGGCCGACGGTGGACTGGATCGTCGAGCAGGCGCGCAAGCTCGACGCCGCGGTCTGCGGCAGCGTGCAACTGCGGATGGGCGAAGGCGAGGGCGTCCGGCCCGGGGTGTACAACCGCCTGCTGTTCGCCATGCCCGACGGCACGCTGCAGCACTACGACAAGCGCCACCTGTTCCGCTATGCGGGCGAACACGAACGCTACGCGCCGGGCGACGCGCGCCTGGTGCTCGATTGGCGCGGCTGGCGCATCTGCCCGCTGGTCTGCTACGACCTGCGCTTCCCGGTGTTCTCGCGCAACCGCTACGACGTCGAGCGCCCGGGCGCGCCCGACTACGACCTGCTGCTCTACGTGGCCAACTGGCCGTCGCCGCGCGCATACGCCTGGCGGACCCTGCTGCGCGCCCGTGCCATCGAGAATCTGTGCTACGTCGCGGGACTCAACCGGGTGGGCACCGACGGGAACGGCCACCACTACGCCGGCGAGAGCGCGGTCATCGACTTCCTCGGCGAGCCGTTGAGCGAGTGCGCCGACGCGGAAGTGGTGGTGACCGCCACGCTGCGCGCCGAGCGGCTCGCCGCGCACCGCGAGCGGTTCCCGGCGATGCTCGATGCGGACCGTTTCCGCCTGGACTGAGGCCGGCCGACCTAGCCCGGGGCGGGTGGTTCCGGGCCGGGGGGCGCGCGGGCTTCGATGTGCACGTAGTACGCCACGGCCGCCACCAGCGGGATCAGGTAATACGCCGCGCGCCATGCCAGCAGCGCGGCGAGGATGTGCGGCTCCGGCTTGCCGCCGGCGAGCACGCCGATGAACACCGCTTCGGCGACGCCGAGCCCGGCGGGGACGTGCAGCAACGCCGTGGCCACGGCGGACAACAGCAGCGTCGCGGTCACCAGCGTCCAGGGATAGCCGTCGCCGAGCAGCACCCAGAGCAAGGCCCCCATCAGCGCCCAGTCGACGGAGGCGAGGACCGCCTGCAGCAACGCCAGCCGCGGCGACGGCCAGCGGAAATGGTGGCCGCGGACATGGAAGGTGCGACCGTGCCACGCGGCGCAGGCGCCCAGGTAGGCCGCGGCGACCAGCAGCATGCCGACGCCCAATGCGCGCAGCAGCGCCGGCGACACGCGCAGCCCCGCCGGCGCCGTGAGCGTGCCGGCCGCGAACAGCACGCCGCCGAGCACGACGTAACCGACCCAGTTCGTCGCGACGACGAACGCGACGATGCGCGCGATCGTGCCGTTGCGCAGGCCCGAGCGCGCGTACATGCGATAGCGCAGCCCCGCGCCGCCGAGCACCGCGCCGAGGTTCATCGCGAAGGCGTAGCTGGCGAGCGAGATCGCCAGCACGCGCCGCGCAGGCAGGTGGTGGCCGGTGTAGCGTCGCGCGACGAGGTCGTAGCCGCCGCAGGTGAGATAGCTGGCCGCCGTGAGCGCCGCGACCGCGACCAACGTCGACGCCGGCAGCGCGACGAGCGCCGACGCGACGGCGCGCCAGTCGATCGCGCGCGCATAGCGCACCAGCAGCACCGCGACGAGCAGCAGGAACAGCACGGACATCGCCCGCAGCACGCGCTGGCCCCAAGGGCGCCGGCTCATGGGCGCGCCTACCACTCGATCCGCGCGAGCAGCGGCGCGTGGTCGGAGAGCCGCGACCAGGGCATGCCGCCGAGCACCCGCGGTTCGCGCGCGGATGCGCCGCGCACGTAGATCCGGTCCACGGGCAGCATCGGCAGGCGCGAAGGGAAGGAGCGCGCGAAGCGCCCGTGCGCGTCCACGAACGCCTCGCGAAGGCCGCAGCCGGCGGCGATCGCATGCCCGCGGCACAGCCAGTCGTTGAAGTCGCCCGCGACGACCACCGGCGCGTCGGCCGGCATCGCCTCGTGCAGGAGCTCGCACAGCAGGCGCAACTGGCGTTGCCGGTGCGCCTCGCGCAGGCCGAGGTGCACGCAGACCGCATGCAGCTCGCCGCCGCCGGCGGGAACCTCGATCACGCAGTGCAGCAGCCCGCGCTCCTCGTGGCCGCGGATCGACACGTCATGGTTGCGCTGGCGCAGGATCGGGAACTTCGACAGCAGTGCGTTGCCGTGGTGCCCGTGCGGGTAGGCGGCGTTGCGGCCGTAGGCGTGCTGCGTCCAGGTGGTGTCGGCGAGGAACTCGTACTGCGGTTCCTGGGGCCAGCCGGCGTGGCGACGCGCATGGCCGGCATGCGCGCCGAGCACTTCCTGGAGGAAGACGAGGTCCGCGGAGACGGAACGGATCGCCTCCCGCAGCGCCGGCAACACGAAGCGGCGCCGCGTGAGGCTGAAGCCCATGTGGGCGTTCAGCGTGAGGACGTTGAGTGCCGGCATGCGCGGGGAGTCTGCCCCCCCGCGCCATCACGCCGCGTGATCAGCGGCCTTGCGGACCCCGGTTGCCGCCGCCGGGCCGCCCCGGGCCGCGCGGGCCACCGGGGCGCGGGCCGCCCGGACGGTTGCCGCCCGGACGGTTGCCACCGGGGCGCGCGTTGCCGCCCGGCCGCGCATTGCCGCCAGCCCGATTGCCGCCGCCAGGGCGGGGAGCACGCGGCCGGTCGCCGTACGG
>JANINR010000029.1 GCA_024508915.1 Lysobacteraceae bacterium
GGCGCGGCACCGGCCTTCGCGGAACCGTCGGCGGCGGCCTGCTTCACGTCGGCCATCGTCACCGTGCCGTCCGCGCCGCTGGCGCGCACGCGCGCGATGTCCACGCCGAGCTTGCGCGCCATCGCGCGCACCGCCGGCATCGCCTTGACGCCGCCGACCGCGACCGCGGCTTCGCTGCGCACCGCATCGGAAGACTGCATCGCGCCGACCACGGTGCCCGCGTCGTCGCGCTTCGCCGCGGCGGCCGCATCCACGTGGCCCTTCGGCGCGGGGGCGCCGTTCGCGGGAATCGCACCGCCCTCGTCGGACGCCACCACGCGGTGGTCCGGCGCCGGATCCTCGGAGCCCACGCCGTGCGCGGCCGCCGCGCCGTGGTGGTGCCCGGTGTCCTGACCCTCGGCGCGCTGCGGCATCGACGGATCGACCTCGAATTCGGCGAGCATCGTGCCGGTGACGACGATGTCGCCGGGGCCGCCGGCGAGCTTCAGCACCTTGCCGCTGACCGGCGAGGGCACGTCGACCACGGCCTTGGCCGTCTCCATCGAAACCAGGTTCTCGTCGAGGCGGATGACGTCGCCTTCCTTGACGTACCACTCGACGATGGTCGCGTCCGGCAGGCCTTCGCCGAGGTCGGGAAGCAGGAATTTCTTGCTCATGTTCCGTGTTCCTTACGAATGGGCGACCGCGCGCTTCGCGGCGGCGACGATGCGGTCCACGCTCGGGAGGTACTTCATCTCCAGGCGGAACAGCGGGATGTGGGTGTCGTAGCCGGTGACGCGCTCGACCGGCGCGACCAGGTCGTACATGCATTCCTCGGCCAGGCGCGCGGCGACCTCGGCGCCGAAGCCGGCGGTCTTCGCGGCCTCGTGCACGATCACGCAGCGGTTGGTGCGCGACACCGACTCGGCGATGGTCGCGAAGTCGAGCGGCTTGAGCGTGGCGACGTCGATGACCTCGGCGCTGATGCCGTCCTTCGCCAGCGCGTCGGCGGCTTCCAGCGTCTCCTTCACCTGCGCGCCCCAGGTCACCAGGGTCACGTCGGTGCCGTCGCGCAGCACGTAGCACACGTCCAGCGGCAGCGCCTCGCCGTCGTCCGGGACGACTTCCTTGTACTGGCGGTAGATGCGCTTGGGCTCCATGAAGATCACCGGGTCCGGGTCGCGGATCGCGGCGAGCAGCAGGCCGTAGGCGCGCGCGGGCGAGGACGGCATGACCACGCGCAGGCCGGGCACGTTGGTGAAGATCGACTCGTTCGCCTCGCTGTGGTGCTCCGGCGCGCGGATGCCGCCGCCCCACGGCACGCGCAACACCATCGGGCAGGTCAGGCGGCCGCGGGTGCGGTAGCGCATGCGCGCGGCGTGGCAGACGATGAAGTCCACCATCGGGTACATGAAGCCGTCGAACTGCGCCTCGGCGACGGGCTTCATGCCCTGCGAGGCCATGCCGACGGTGAGGCCGGCGATCGTCGTCTCGTCGAGCGGCGTGTCGAGCACGCGCTGGTCGCCGAACGACTGCTGCAGGCCGGCGGTGGCGCGGAACACGCCGCCGTTGACGCCCACGTCCTCGCCGAGCACGACGACGGCGTCGTCGTTGCGCATCTCGTAGGCGAGCGCCTGGGTGATCGCCTCGATGAGGGTGATGGCAGGTGCGTTGGTGGACTCAGCCATTGCGCTTCTCCAGCGCGATCGCGGCGTCGCGCTGCTGCAGCAGCTCCGCCGGCGGATCGCCGTACAGGTAATCGAACATCGCTTCCACCGGCTGCACCGGCGTGTTGAGGTAGGCGTTGATTTCCTCGTCCACCTTGACCGCGCACTCCTCGAGCCAGGCCTTTTCCTGCGCCTCGTCCCACGCCTTGGCCTTCACCAGGTAGTTGCGCAGGCGGATGAACGGCTCGCGGGTCCAGGCCGCCTTGACCTCGTCCTCGCCGCGGTAGCGGCGCGCGTCGTCGGCGGTGGTGTGGTCGTGCAGGCGGTAGGTCATGAACTCGATCACGCTGCCGCCTTCGCCCTTGCGCGCGCGTTCGGTGGCGCGGCGCATCGCTTCCAGCACGGCGATGAGGTCGTTGCCGTCCACCTGCAGGCAGTGGAGGCCGCCGGCCAGGCCCTTCTGCGCCAGCGTCTGCGCGCCGGTCTGCGCCTTGCGCGGGACCGAGATCGCCCAGCCGTTGTTGATCACGCACAGCACCAGCGGCAGCTGGTAGGCGCCGGCGGAATTCAGCGCGGCGTAGAAGTCGGTCTTCGACGAACCGCCGTCGCCGCAGCAGGCGACCGCGACGCGATCCTGCCTGCGCAGCTTGAACGACAGCGCCGCGCCGGACGCCATCAGGCACTGCGTGGAGATCGGCACGCACCACGGATAATCGTTGCGCGGCACCTCGAAATCGTTGCCGCGCTCGTCGCCGCCCCAGTACATCAGCACGTCGCGCGGCTTCACCCCGCGCATGAACTGCGCGCCGTACTCGCGGTAGCTCGGCGCGAACACGTCCTCGGGGCGCATCGACGCGCCGATGCCGACGTGGGTGGCCTCGTGGCCGAGGCAGGCGGCGTAGGTACCGAGCTTGCCGGTGCGCTGCAGGCGGATCGCCTTGTCGTCGAAGGTGCGCACGAACAGCATCTGCTTGAACAGGGGGACCAGCGCCTTCGGGTCCTTGAACGCCTTGGGCAGTTCGGCGACCGGCTTGCCGTCCGGGTCCAGGTACTGGAGGTATTCGATCTCGAATTTCGCGGCGACGGTCATGGAATCGGGCCCGGTTGCGGCAGAACGCGAATTGTAGCGAATCGGCCCCGGCGGCCGCCCCTGGCGGGGGCGCCGGACGCCCTGCGGCCGCCGGGGACGCTTGACCGGAGTCAAGCGCGGCGCGGGTCCGGCCGTGCGAAACTGCGGCGATGGGCATCGATCGCAACGAACGGCCGCTCGAGGCCGGCATCCATACGGACCTGTCCGGGCGCACGACCTACGGCGGCTACCTGCGCCTGGACCGGCTGCTCTCCGCGCAGGAACCGCTGTCGCAGCCGCCGCACCACGACGAACTGCTGTTCATCGTCCAGCACCAGGTCTCCGAGTTGTGGCTGAAGCTGCTGATCCACGAGCTGTCGGCCGCGATCGCGCACCTGCAGCGCGACGAGCTCGGCCCGTGCCAGAAGATCTTCGCGCGCTGCAAGGTCGTGCTGCGCCAACTCACCGACATGTGGTCGGTGCTGGAGACGCTGACGCCCGCCGAATACATGGAATTCCGCGAGATCCTCGGGCCGTCGTCGGGCTTCCAGTCGCTGCAGTACCGCACCGTCGAGTTCCTGCTCGGCAACAAGAACGCGGCGATGCTGAAGGTGTTCGCGCACGACGCCCCCGGCCAGGCCGCGCTGCGCTCGGCGCTGGAGTCGCCGAGCCTGTACGACGAAGTGCTGCGCCACCTCGCGCGCAAGGGCCATCCGGTGCCCGCCGCGCACGTGGAGCGCGACTGGTCGTTGCCGCACGTGTCCGATCCGGCGCTGCTGCCGGTCTTCGAGCGCATCTACGAGGACACCCAGCAGTTCTGGGAGGCCTACCACCTGTGCGAGGACCTCGTCGACCTCGAGACGCAGTTCCAGCTGTGGCGCTTCCGCCACATGCGCACGGTGATGCGCATCATCGGATTCCGCCGCGGCACCGGGGGTTCGTCCGGCGTGGGTTTCCTGAAGCAGGCGCTGGAGCTCACGTTCTTCCCGGAGCTGTTCGAGGTGCGCACATCGATCGGGCCGGGCGGGGGCAAGGCGCCGACCTACGGCGACTGAGCGCGTTGCTGCGTTGCAGCAAGCATCGCGCGCGTTGACGATCCCGCGCCCGCTGGGCGATCCTCCGGCGGTTCGCGCCTTTTCGCGCATCCTCGGGGGATAGATGAATACGAACGCGCCCAATGCCGCGGAGCCCATGGGTCCGCCGATGAACCGCCCCGCGGCGGCCGACGGTATCCCGGACTTCCCGCAGAAGATGGGGCATCCGCGCCCGCTGTGGATGCTGTTCATGACGGAATTCTGGGAACGCTTCGCGTTCTACGGCATCCGCTGGGCGCTCACGCTCTATATCGTGCAGGCCTTCTACGCCGGCTCCGGCGAGGGCGAAGCGCCCGCGAGCCGCGTCTATGGCGCGTACCTGGCGCTGGTGTACGCCGCGGCCATCGTCGGCGGCTACATCGCCGACCGCGTCATCGGCTACCAGCGCTCCATCCTGCTCGGGGCGGTGGTGATGTCCGCCGGCCTCTTCATGATCGCGTACCCCGACCAGACGGTGTTCCACATCGGCCTGGCGACGGTGATCGCGGGCAACGGCCTGTTCAAGCCCAACATCTCGGCGATGGTCGGCAAGCTCTACGCGCCGACCGACGAGCGCCGCGATTCCGGCTTCACGCTGTTCTACATGGGCATCAACGCGGGCGCGTTCATCGCGCCGCTCATCACCGGCTGGCTGTCGGACAAGGTGTTCGGCACCGACGCGATCCCGGCGTACAAGGTGGTGTTCATCGCCTCGGGCATCGGCATGCTCATCAGCCTGGTCTGGTTCTGGTTCGGTCGGCGCCAGCTGGGCGTCATCGGCCGCCCGCTGGAAGGCGGGGAGAACAAGACGCGGGTGCTGGGCGTGCTCGCGTTCGTGCTCGCGTCGGTGCCGGTGTACTACTTCCTGCTCTCGATCGACGCGGCGATGCTGCAGTGGGTGCTGAGCGCGATGTTCATCGTGCTCTGCGTGATGATCCTGGTCGAGGGCTTCCGGGAGGGCCCGGTCGCCCGCGACCGCGCGATCGCGATGCTCATCATCTTCGTGTTCAACGTGCTGTTCTGGTGCTTCTTCGAGCAGGCGGGCAGCTCGTTCAACTTCCTCGCCGACAAGATCGTCGACCGCAACTTCGGCGGCTGGATCTTCCCCGTGGGCTGGTTCCAGTCGGTGAATTCGCTGGCGATCATCACCATCGCCCCGCTGCTGGCGTGGCTGTGGCTGCGGATGGGCCGCAACAATCCCTCGATCCCGCGCAAGTTCGGCTTGGGCCTGATCTTCAACGGCCTTGCGTTCCTGCTGCTGATGTTCGCGCTGTCGAGCCTGGTCAACAGCGCCGGCCTGATCCCGTTCTGGACGCTGTTCATGGTCTACGTGATCCAGTCGGTGGGCGAGCTGTGCCTGTCGCCGATCGGCCTGTCCATGACGACGAAGCTGGCGCCGGTGCGCCTGGTCGGCTTCGCGATGGGCGGCTGGTTCCTGTCGACGGGCATCGGCAACAACCTGTCGGGCATCTTCGCCAGCCACGTCAGCGGCGAGACCGGCATGACCGTCGCGTCGGCGCACGCGGGCTACACGCAGGGCTTCTGGATCCTGCTCATCGGCGGCGTCGCGCTGTTCCTGGTCGCGCCGCTGATCCAGCGCCTGATGCACGGCGTCAAGTAACGCCCGACCCATGGTCGGCTGACCGGAAAACGGCGGCTTCGGCCGCCGTTTTTCCTTTCCGCTATCCGCAGGCCCGGGACGACGCTTCCGCGCGAAGTTCCAGTTCGTCGAGGCGATCGAGCAGGCGGAACAGCGCGTCGCGTTCCGCCGGCGCGATGCCCGCCAGGACCCGCGCTTCGAAGGCGCGCGCCTGCGGCACGACCTGGTCGTGGATCCCCTGGCCTTCTTGCGAAAGGTGCAGCAGCGCTCGCCGGCGATCGCCCGCATCGGCCGCGCGCGAGAGCCGTCCGGCCTCGAGCAGCCGTGCGACGGCGCGGCTCACCGCCACCTTGTCCATGGCCGTGCGCTGCGCGACCTGGCTCGCGGTCAGCCCGGGCCAGCGGCCGAGCACCGCCATCACCCGCCACTCGGTCACGCCGAGCGCGAAGCGCCGCGAGTACTCGCGGGCGATGGCGTCGCTGATGCGGTTGGACAGCACGCTCAGCCGATAAGGGAGGAAACGTTCCAGCTCGAGCGGGACGGTGCCGGGCGACGTGACGGGGGCTGTGGCGGGGGCGGGGGCGGGGGCGGGCATGCGGCGCTGCGGCTTGCAAATGGTTTCATATGAAACTATAACGACGACCCGCCCCGCGCAAGCGGCGGCGCATCATCGAAGCCATCCAGCCCCACCGTCCGGAGCCCCCCATGAGCGCGCAGCCCAACCTCGGCATGACCGTCACCACCTTCGAGAACCCGATGGGGATCAACGGCTTCGAGTTCGTCGAGTTCGCCGCGCCGGCCGACCGCGCGGACATGATGCGGACCTACCTGCAGAACCTCGGTTTCACCGCGGTGGCGCAGCACAAGACGCGCAACATCACGCTGTACCGCCAGGGCACGATCAACTTCCTGCTCAACGAGGACCCGGACTCGTTCGCCGCGGATTTCGCGCGCGAGCACGGTCCTTCCGCTTGCGGCTTCGCGATCCGCTTCACCAGGCCGACTGGGGAAGTGCTGGCGCACGTGCTCGCCAACGGCGGCGAGCAGGTCGACCGCAAGCCGGAGACCGCCGCGGTCGCGACGCCCGTGATCAAGGGCATCGGCGACTGCATGCTCTATCTCGTCGACGACGGCCGCAAGGACCTGTACGCCGACTTCCTGCCGCTGCAGGGCGTGGACCAGAACCCGCGTGGCCACGGCCTGACCTTCCTCGACCACCTCACCCACAACGTGTTCCTCGGGAACATGCAGAAGTGGTCGGAGTACTACGAGAAGCTGTTCAACTTCCGCGAGATCCGCTACTTCGACATCAAGGGCTCGAAGACCGGCCTGCTGTCGAAGGCGATGACGGCGCCGGACGGCATGGTCCGCATCCCCCTCAACGAGTCGAGCGACGAGAAGTCGCAGATCAACGAATACCTGCGCGAGTACAAGGGCGAGGGCATCCAGCACATCGCCCTGTTCACCGACGACATCTACGCGACGGTCGAGGCGATGCGCGAGGCGGGCGTCGAGTTCCTGGACACGCCGGACACCTATTTCGACGTCATCGACCAGCGCGTGCCGAACCACGGCGAGGACGTGCCGCGGCTGGCCAGGAACAAGATCCTGATCGACGCCGACATGGAGACGAAGTCGCGCAAGCTGCTGCAGATCTTCACCCAGAACGCGTTCGGCCCGATCTTCTTCGAGATCATCCAGCGCAAGGGCAACGAGGGCTTCGGCGAGGGCAACTTCCAGGCCCTGTTCGAGTCGATCGAGCGCGACCAGATGCGTCGCGGCGTGCTGTGACCCTTCCTGCCGGGGCGGCCATGGACTACATGTCGGGGTTCGGGAATTCGTTCGAGACGGAGGCCGTCGCCGGCGCGCTGCCGGTCGGGCGCAATTCGCCGCAGCGGGTGGCGCACGGGTTGTACGCGGAGCAGCTGAGCGGCACGGCGTTCACGGCGCCGCGCAGCGAGAACCGCCGCAGCTGGCTGTACCGCATCCGCCCGGCGGCGATGCACGGGCCGTTCTCGCCGTTCGGCGGCGCGCCGGGATTCCACAACGACTTCGGCGACGGACCGGTGACGCCGGACCAGCTGCGCTGGAACCCGCTGCCGATGCCGGGCGCGGCGTCGCCGGTGGATTTCGTCGAAGGCCTGTACACCATGGCCGGCAACGGCGGACCCGCGGCGCTGTGCGGGCTCGGCGTGCACATGTATGCGGCCAACCGCGACATGCGCGGCCGCTTCTTCTACGACGCCGACGGCGAGTTGCTGATCGTGCCGCAGCAGGGCCGGCTGCGGATCGCGACCGAGTTGGGCGTGATCGAGGTCGAACCGCAGGAAATCGCACTGGTGCCGCGCGGCGTGCGCTTCCGGGTCGAGCTTCCCGACGGCGCGGCGCGCGGATACGTGTGCGAGAACTTCGGCGCGCACCTGCGGTTGCCGGACCTCGGCCCCATCGGCAGCAACGGGCTGGCGAACGCGCGGGACTTCCTGTTCCCGGTGGCGGCGTACGAGGAGGACGAAGGGGAATTCGAGCTCGTCGCGAAGTTCCAGGGCCACCTGTGGCGCGCCGGCATCGGGCATTCGCCGCTGGACGTCGTCGGCTGGCACGGCAACTACGCGCCGTGCAAGTACGACCTCCGCCGCTTCAACACGATCGGGTCGATCAGCTACGACCACCCGGACCCGTCGATCTTCCTGGTGCTCACCTCGCCGTCGGACACGCCCGGCGTCGGCAACCTCGATTTCGCGATCTTCCCGCCGCGCTGGCTGGTGGCGCAGGACACGTTCCGCCCGCCGTGGTTCCACCGCAACGTCGCCAGCGAGTTCATGGGCCTGGTGCATGGCGCGTACGACGCGAAGGCCGAGGGCTTCGCGCCCGGCGGCGCGTCGCTGCACAACTGCATGACCGGCCACGGCCCGGACGCGGCGACGTTCGAGAAGGCGAGCCGCGCGGACCTGTCGAAGCCCGACGTCATCGCCGACACGATGGCCTTCATGTTCGAGGCGCGCGCGGTCATCCGGCCGACGCGCCAGGCGATGGAGGCGGGGCATCGCCAGCGCGACTACCAGGCCTGCTGGGCGGGCCTGCGCCGGAATTTCGATCCGCCGAAATAACGCCCCCGCGGATCGCGGATCCGCGTGCTTCGCGATGCGTTCACGCGCCGCCGCTAGGCTGCTGCCGAACCCATGACGCAGGTGCACGCATGAAATCCGTTCTCCCGGCCGCGCTGGCTTTGACGGTGGCGATCCTTTCGGCGTGCAACGCGGACCGCCCGGCGGACTCCGCCGTGCCCGCCGCTTCGCAAGCCCCCGCCGGCGGCGACAGTGCCGCGAATCCGACGCCCCCGGTGAAGGCGCCTGCGCCTGCGCCCGCACCGGACACCACCGTCCCGCCGCCGGGCAGCGGCCTCGCGCACTTCGACGGTTACGGCGACATGCGCTTCGGCATGACCGAGGCGGAAGCGCGCGCCGCCTGGGGCGGCAAGCTGCAGGGCGAGCCCGGGGAAGGCTGCCACTACCTCAATCCCGCGTGGGAGAAGGCGCCCTCGTACTTCGCCTTCATGATCGACGGCGGCAAGTTCGTGCGCTACGACGTCGGCAACGACGAGGAGGTCGCGCCCGGCGGCGGACGCCGCGGCATGACCGAGGCGCAGATCGATGCGGCGTATCCCGGTCGGGTGGCGAAGTCGCCGCACAAGTACGTCGACGGCGGGAAATACCTGCGGGTCAAGGCCGACGACGGCGGCGACGGCGTCCTCGTGTTCGAGACGGATGCCGCCGGCAAGGTCTCGGAATGGCATGCGGGCCTCGCGCCGCAGGTCGACTGGATCGAGGGTTGCTCCTGAGGGAGGTGTTCCCGAGGGCGGTGTTCCCGGCCGGCGTTGCTAGACTGGCGCGATGGCCCCGGACTCCCTCGCCACCCGCGCCCTCAATGCCCTGGCCGACTTCCTGCGCCTGGAAGCCGCGGGCGGCATCGTCCTGATCGCGGCGGCGGCGCTCGCGCTGCTGTGCGCGAATTCGCCGCTCGAGGAGTTCTACGACGGCTTCCGCGAGCTGCCGGTCGCGGTCGTGTTCGGCGACCTGCGCATCGCCAAGCCGTTGCTGCTCTGGATCAACGACGGGCTGATGGCGGTGTTCTTCCTGCTCGTCTCGCTCGAGATCAAGCGCGAATCGCTCACCGGGCAGCTCGCGGGGCGCGACCGCCTGCTGCTGCCCATGGCCTGCGCGTGCGCCGGCGTCGCCGTGCCGGCGCTGCTGTTCACCGCGTTCAACCGCGGCGATGCCGCGGCGATGCGCGGCTGGGCGGTGCCGACGGCGACCGACATCGCGTTCGCGCTCGGCGTGCTGTCGCTGCTCGGCTCGCGGGTCCCGTCGGGCATGAAGCTGCTGCTGTCGACCATCGCGGTGGTGGACGACCTGGTCGCGATCCTCATCATCGCGTTGTTCTACTCGCACGGCCTCTCGCCCGTCGCATTGGCGTGGGCGGGCGCCGCGCTCGCCACGATGCTGTTGCTCAACCGCCGCGGCATCACGGCGCTCACCCCGTACCTCCTGCTCGGCGTCGTGCTCTGGACCGCGCTGCTGAAGTCGGGCGTGCACGCCACGCTTGCCGGCGTCGCGACCGGGTTGATGATCCCGCACGTGGACCGGCGCAACGCCATCCCGGACGAAGTCGAGCATTCGCCGCTGGAGACGCTGGAGCACGCGCTGCATCCATGGGTCGCGTACGCGATCCTGCCGCTGTTCGCCTTCGCCAACGCCGGGCTCGCGCTCGGCGGCCTGCAGGCTTCCGATGCGCTCGCGGCGCTGCCGCTCGGCATCGTCGCGGGCCTGGTGCTCGGCAAGCCGGTCGGCATCGTCGGCGCGGCATGGGCCTTGCGCCGCATCGGCGGCGTGCGCTGGCCGGACGGCATGGACGGGCGCGCGATGCTCGGCCTGGGCATGCTCTGCGGCATCGGCTTCACGATGAGCCTGTTCATCGCCTCGCTCGCCTACACCGACGTGCGCTACGAGGAAGCGGTGCTCGGCGTGCTCGCCGCGTCCGTCTGCGCCGCCATCCTCGGCATGCTCTGGTTGCGCGCGGTGCTCCCGCGGCGCGACGCGACGCGCTGATGCGCACCGCGCTGGTATTCGGCGGCAGCGGGCCGATCGGCGCGGCCTTGCTGGCGCGCATGCCGCGCGACGCCTGGGATGTGGTGGCGGTGTCGCGCGATCCGCAGGCGGACCGTCCCGGCGTGCGCTGGCTGCGCGGCGACCTGGCCCGCTGCGACGGCCTGCCGGCGGCGGTGGACGTGCTCTTCAGTTGCGGCCCGCTCGACCACTTCGCGCGCTGGCACGCGACGGCGGCGATCGCCGCGCCGTGCGTGGTCGCGTTCGGCTCGACCAGCGCGGCGGCCAAGGAAGCGTCGCCCGACGCCGGCGAACGCGCGCTGGCGGCGCGGCTGCGGGACGCGGA
>JANINR010000030.1 GCA_024508915.1 Lysobacteraceae bacterium
GCGCACGCGCCGTCGCCGCGTGGCTGGTGCGCGACGGCGCCGCGCGCGGCGGCCACTTCGTCGTCGACAGCCCGTCCGGCACGCACGGCGTCGACGCGCTCGGCGACGGCCGCTACCGCATCGCGATGGGCGTGCCGCGGTTCGCGCCGGCGCAGGTGCCGCTGGCCGGCTACGCGGCGGCGCAGGACGAATACCGCGTCGACATCGACGGCCGCGAAGTACGGTTCGGCGCCGTCGCAGTCGGCAATCCGCATGCGGTCGTCGTGGTCGAAGACGTCGCGACGGCGCCCGTCGGCGCGGTCGGGCCGGCGTTGCAGCGCAGCGGCGCGTTCCCGGAATCGGTGAACGTCGGCTTCGCCCAGGTCGAATCGCGCGGCCGCATCCGCCTGCGCGTGTACGAGCGCGGCGCCGGCGAGACATTGGCCTGCGGCAGCGGCGCGTGCGCTGCCGCCGCGGTGCTGATGCGCCGCGGCCTGGTCGATCGCGAGGTCGACGTGGCGCTGCCGGGCGGCACGCTGCGCATCGGCTGGCGCGACGACGCCTCGCCGATCACAATGGCGGGGCCCGCGGCGTTCGTGTTCGAGGGCGAATTCGACCTGGGGAACGTGGCATGACCGAAAAGCTGGGCGCGCACGAAGTCGCCGCCTTCCTGCGCCGCCACCCGAAGTTCCTGCAGCAGTTCCCCGACCTCGCGGTGAGCATGGTCGTGCCGCGCGAGGAGGGTCCGGCGGCATCGCTCGCCAGCTACCAGCTCGAGGTGCTGCGCGACAAGAACCGCGAACTCACCCGCCGCCTGCACGAGCTCTTCGCCAACGCGCAGGAGAACGAGCGGCTGGCCGTGCGCACGCACCAGCTGACGCTGGCGCTGCTGCGCCAGGACGACGCCGCCGGCACGCTGCGCGCGATGGTCGCGTCGCTGCGCGAGGATTTCCAGGGCGACCTGGTGCAGGTGCTGCTGTTCGACGGCGTGCCCGGCCTGGACGACGTGGACTGGCTGCAGGTGGTGCCGCGCGGCGATGCGCGGCTCGCGCCGTTCAGGGATTGCCTGGCCGACGGCGAGCCGCTGTGCGGCCGCCTGCAGCCGGAGAAGAACGCACTGCTGTACGGCGGGCGCGTGGACGAAGTGCAGTCGAGCGCGCTGTTGCCGCTCGTCGCGACGGGCGGCGCGGCGTCGCCCGCCGTCGTGGGCATGGTCGCGGTGGGCAGCCGCGATCCCAACCGGTTCTATCCCGGCATGGGCACGCTGTTCCTGCGCATGATGGGCGAAGCGCTCGCCGTCGCCCTGCTGCGCTTCGACGCGGAGCCGTAGGAGCGCGCGCGTGCCTGCCCGCACCGCCGCGCCGGCCAAGCCCGCGGACGGGACCGCGGGCGGCGACATCGGCCGCTACCTGGAACACCTGCGCGTCGAGCGCAACGTCTCGCCGCACACGCTCGACGGCTATCGCCGCGACCTCGAGGCGCTCGCCGCGTGGTGCGAAGGGCAGGCGCGCGATGCGTTGCGGCTGGTTCCCGAAGACGTCCGCGCGTTCGTCGCCGCCGAGCACCGCCGCGGGCTCTCGCCGAAGAGCCTGCAGCGCCGCCTGTCGGCGGTGCGCAGCTTCTATGGCTGGCTGCTGAAGCACGCCCGGATCGCCGCCAGTCCCGCCGCCGGGATCCGCGCGCCGAAGGCGCCGCGCAAGCTGCCGCAGGTACTGGATCCCGACGAGGCCCAGGTGCTGGTGGAAGTGCCCACGGACGTGCCGCTCGGCCTGCGCGACCGCGCGCTGCTCGAGCTGTTCTACTCGTCGGGGCTGCGGCTGTCCGAGCTGTGCGCGTTGCGCTGGCGCGACCTGGACCTCGCCGAAGGCCTGGTGACGGTGCTCGGCAAGGGCAGCAAGCAGCGCACCGTGCCCGTCGGCTCGCACGCGCGCAACGCGCTGGAGGCGTGGCGCGCCGATACCGGCGCGACGCAGGAAGCGCCCGTCTTCCCCGGTCGCAACGGCCCGATCACGCCGCGCGCGGTGCAGCTGCGCCTGCGCCAGCTCGCGCAGCGCCAGGGCCTGTTCAAGCGCGTGCATCCGCACCTGCTGCGGCACAGCTTCGCCAGCCACGTGCTGGAATCCTCCGGCGACCTGCGCGGCGTGCAGGAGCTGCTCGGCCACGCCGACATCTCCACCACCCAGATCTACACCCACCTCGACTACCAGCACCTCGCCCGCGTGTACGACGCCGCCCACCCGCGCGCCAGGCGCAAAAAAGGGGACGAAGGGGCTTGAGGCCCCCGCGCGCCGGCCCCAGATCGGGGGTTCGGACCCCGGGAGCGCCCATGGACCCCAGCCAGAACCCCAACGTGTTCCACGCCACCACGATCGTGTCGGTGCGCCGCAACGGCCGCGTGGTCGTCGCCGGCGACGGCCAGGTGACGCTCGGCAACACGGTGATGAAATCCAATGCCCGCAAGGTGCGGCGCCTCGGTCGCGACGGCCAGGTGCTGGCCGGCTTCGCGGGCGCCGCGGCCGACGCCTTCACGCTGTTCGAGCTGTTCGAGGCGAAGCTGGAGAAGCACGGCCAGCTCACCCGCGCCGCCGTCGAACTGGCGAAGGACTGGCGCACCGAACGCCGCTTCGGGAAGCTCGAGGCGCTGCTCGTGGTCGCCGACGCGGAAACCTCGCTGGTCGTGTCCGGCACGGGCGACGTCATCGAGCCCGAGGACGGACTGGTCGCGATCGGTTCCGGCGGGCCGTACGCGCTGTCCGCGGCGCGCGCCCTGGCGAAGCACACCACGCTCGACGCCCGCGCCATCGCCGTGCAGGCGCTGGAGATCGCCGGCGACATCTGCATCTACACCAACCGCAACATCGTGGTCGAGGAGCTCTGAGCGATGCGCACGACCACCGAACACAGCTCGGCCACCATGACCCCGCGCGAGATCGTGCAGGAACTCGACAAGCACATCGTCGGCCAGCAATCGGCCAAGCGCGCCGTCGCCATCGCGCTGCGCAACCGCTGGCGCCGCATGCAGCTCGATCCGGGGTTGCGCGACGAGGTGATGCCGAAGAACATCCTGATGATCGGCCCGACCGGCGTCGGCAAGACCGAGATCGCGCGCCGGCTCGCGACGCTGGCCAACGCGCCGTTCGTGAAGGTCGAGGCGACGCGCTTCACCGAAGTCGGCTACGTCGGCAAGGACGTCGAGCAGATCATCCGCGACCTGGCCGATACCGCGGTCAAGCTGTACCGCGAACAGGCGAAGCAGCGCGTTCGCACCCAGGCCGAGGAGCGTGCCGAGGACCGCATCCTCGACGCCCTGCTGCCGCGGCGGGAGCCGCCGACCGTGTTCGGCTTCAAGACCCCCGAGGCGGAGGACGAGCCCTCCGCCGAACGCAACGCCGAGAACGAGACCCGCGCCAAGCTGCGCAGGCAGCTGCGCAGCGGTGCGCTGGACGCGCGCGAGATCGAGATCGAGACCGCAGTTGGACTCGGATCCGTCGACATCATGGCGCCGCCCGGCATGGAAGAGATGGGACAGCAGTTGCGCCAGATGTTCTCGCAGATCGGCAGCGGCAAGACCAGCAAGCGCAGCCTCGCCATCTCCGCGGCGCGCCCGCTGCTGGTCGAGGAGGAGGCCGCGAAGCTGGTCAACGAGGACGAGGTGCGCGAGGCCGCGATCGAGGCCTGCGAGCAGCACGGCATCGTCTTCATCGACGAGATCGACAAGGTCGCCAAGCGCAGCGAGGGCATGGGCGCCGACGTCAGCCGCGAAGGCGTCCAGCGCGACCTGCTGCCCCTGGTCGAGGGCTCGACCGTCAGCACCAAGTACGGTCCGGTGAAGACCGACCACGTCCTGTTCATCGCGTCGGGCGCGTTCCACCTGGCCAAGCCGTCGGACCTGATCCCGGAGATGCAGGGCCGGTTCCCGATCCGCGTCGAGCTGGGCGCGCTCAGCAAGGACGACTTCGTGCGCATCCTCACCGAGCCGAAGGCCGCGCTGACGACGCAGTACGTCGAGTTGATGCGCACCGAGGGATTGACGCTGTCGTTCGCGCCGGACGCGGTCGAGCGCCTCGCGGACATCGCCGCGCAGGTCAACGAGCGCCAGGAGAACATCGGCGCGCGCCGCCTGCACACCGTGCTGGAGCGCCTGCTCGACACCCTCAGCTACGAGGCGCCGGACCGCGGCGGCGAAACCGTCGCGATCGACCGCGCCTACGTCGACGCGCACCTGGGCGAGCTGGTGCAGGATCCGGACCTCTCCCGCTACATCCTGTAGCGCGTGATTTCGCGCCGTAGAGCCGACCACGGTCGGCTCCCGGTCACCGCTTGCATCGATTTTCCAGTCGGCGCATCATTGCATCGCAATTGCGATGCACCGGAGCCGCGACATGAAAACCGCCACGCTTCCCTCGCTGCGCGTCGAGCCTGCGCTGCGCGACGACGCCGAGTCCGTGCTGCAGGAAGGCGAAACGCTCTCCAGCTTCGTCGAAACCGCCGTGCGCGAGCAGGTGGCCCTGCGCCGCCAGCGCGAAGCCTTCATCGCCCGCGGCATCATGTCGCGGGAGGATGCACGCCGGACGGGCCGCTATCACGATGCCGTCGAAGTCGTGGGCGAGTTGCGGCAGATGCTCGGCGAAGCCAAGGCCAAGGCGAAGTCCGGGCGCCGCAGGACGGCATGAGTCGCCGAATCCGCTTCACGGAGGAAGCGCGCGAGGACCTCAAGCGCCTGTACGCGTTCGCACTCGACGCTGCCGGCGACGACTGGCCACTTGCCGGACGCATCCTCGATGCCGTCGAGTCCGGCATGTCATTGCTGTCGACCACGCCTTTCGCGGGCCGAAAAGCCGCCGACGACGCGTCGTTGCGCGAACTGGTGATCGGCTTCGGCAACGCCGGCTTCGTCGCGCTGTACGAAATCGAGGATGGCGAGGTGCTGACCGTGCTGGTCGTCCGCCACCAGCGGGAAGACGACTACCGTTGAGCGCCAGCCGTAACCGGCCGCGGCCATCAACCTTCGCCGATATCCTCGTTCCACACGTCCGGATGCGCGGCGATGTAGCCGCCCAGCAGGTCGATGCATTCCTGGCTGTGAAGGTCGACCACCTCGACGCCGTTCTCGCGCAGCCAGTCGATGCCGCCCCGGAACGTCACCGACTCGCCGACGACGACGGTGCCGATGTCGAACTGGCGCACCAGGCCGCTGCAGTACCAGCACGGCGCCAGCGTGGTGACCATGATCGTGTCCCGGTAGCGGCGCTGGCGGCCGGCCTTGCGGAAGGCGTCGGTCTCGCCGTGCACGGACGGGTCGCCTTCCTGCACGCGGCGGTTGTGGCCGCAGCCCAGGAGGCGCCCGTCCTGGTGGTACAGCGCTGCGCCGATCGGGATGCCGCCCTCGGCCAGGCCCTGCCGGGCCTCGGCGATGGCGGTGTCGAGCAGGGCGCGGTAGTCGGGGGTGGCGATCATGCGGGGCTCCGGGCGGGCGGGCGGCACCCCGCGGCTTCGCGGGCGCCGCGGCAACGATAGGCGATAATCGCGGCCATGAGCGACCCAGCACGCGGCCCCGGCGACGCCGGCACCACCCACTTCGGCTTCCGCGACGTCCCCGTCGCCGAGAAGCAGAAGCTCGTCGGCGAGGTGTTCTCCTCGGTCGCCGGCAAGTACGACCTGATGAACGACGCGATGTCGCTCGGCATCCACCGCCTGTGGAAGCGCTTCTTCGTGGCGACCGCGCAGGTCGGCCGCGGCGACCGCGTGCTCGACCTCGCCGGCGGCACCGGCGACATCGCCGCCCTGCTGCGCCCGCGCGTCGGCGACGAGGGTGAGATCGTCCTGGGCGACATCAATGCGGCGATGCTGCGCGTCGGCCGCGACCGCATGGTCGACCGCGGCCACGTCCGCGGCCTCGAGTACGTGCAGTGCAACGCCGAGGCGCTGCCGTTCCCCGACCGCAGCTTCGACCTCGTCACCATCGCCTTCGGCCTGCGCAACGTCACCGACAAGGACGCCGCGCTGCGCGAGATGCACCGCGTGCTGAAGGTCGGCGGCCAGGCGCGCGTGCTGGAATTCTCGGAAGTGAAGCCGGACTGGTTCAAGCCCATCTACGACTTCCATTCGTTCCAGGTGCTCCCGCGCCTGGGCCGCCTGTTCGCGCACGACGCCGTCAGCTACCGGTACCTCGCCGAGTCGATCCGCAAGCATCCGCCGCAGGACCAGCTGAAGGCCATGATGGACGCCGCCGGCTTCGCGCGCACGAGCTACCGCAACCTCAGCGCCGGCATCGTCGCCATCCACACCGGCTATCGCGTCTGAAGCATCGCCGAAGCTACGGCTGGAAGCCGTAGCTCAGCTTGACGAAGACGCTGCGGGTGTTGCCGAACAGGTCGAGGTTGTCGTCGTTCATGAACGCGCCGTAGGATGCGCCGGCGTACATCGCGGTGCGCGGGTTGATCTTGTACGAGTACACGGCCTGCGCCGCCCAGTCGCGCGAACGCGCCTCGACCGGGTCGGCGTACAGCGACACGTCGCGCTTGACGTGGCTGCCCTGCAGGGTGAGGCGCAGGCGCTGGCGCGGGTCGAACTGCCAGCTGCCGCCTGCGTTCAGCACGGTCGCCTCGAACGCGGTGCCGCCGTCGCGGCGCATCTCCTGCCGCAGCACGTCCCAGTCCAGGGCGATGCCCCGGCCGACGTTGGCGTTGCCCCAGAACTCCAGCTGCGTGCGGCGCCCGGTCTCGACCGCGGCCAGGTCGATCATCCGGCCGACCTGCGCGTACGCACCCAGCTGCAGGTTGCCGGTGGGGCGGAAGTTGCCGTTGACGTCGACGTAGTGCTCGTCGAACAGGATGCCTTCCCAGAAGCGGACGCGGGTCATGCCGTGCAGGCTGAGGTTGCTCTGCTTCGGGCCCTGCACGCTGACCTGGCCTTCCCATTCGCGCTCGAGCAGCTGGCCGTCGAAGCGGTGGGTGATGTCGAAGTCGCCGTACACGTTGATGCGGTTGAACGCCTTGTCGTCGCGGTACCAGCTGTGGCCGCCGCCGACCAGCGACTTGTCGTAGCCGACCTGGCCCATGAAGCCCAGGTCCGCGCGGAAGCCCGGGTCGATGTCCTCGTGCCAGGTGTCGAAGTTCCAGTTGCGGTTGCTGAAGGCGTATTCCGCGCGCCACGCGTTGCCCGACGGCCGCGGGTCGTCGCCGAGCTCGTCCTTGTAGGCATCCACGATCGTGGCCGGGTATTCGGATTGGCTGTGCAGCACCTGGGCGGTCGCGGTGTGCGCGCCCTGCTGCCAGCGTGCGTCGAAGCCGGCGACGTTGTTGGCATAGTCGTCGCCCTGGCGGAAGGTGCCGATCGCGCCGACGCTGAAGTGCGTGTTGAAGTCGTAGCGGTAGCGGCCGACGGCGACGTCCGCCTTCTGGTCGAGTTGCTCGAAGCCCGAGCCGAGCACGCCGGGCACCAGCACGAGGGTGGTGGCGTCCCGCGCCACGATCGCGCCGTAGGCGCCGCTGCCGGTGCGGCCGGTCACGCGCAGGCCGTAGTCGGGATCGGCGATCTGGCGGGTATAGAGCACGTCGAACTGGCTGGTGAAGTAGTCCGCGCCCTCGAGGAAGAACGGCCGCTTCTCCTGGTAGAAGAGGGCGAAGCTGTCGTTGAAGTTGAGCTGCAGCTGGTCGGTCTCGACCTGCGAGAAGTCGGGGTTGATCGTGGCGTTGAGGGTCATCGCCGGCGACGGCGCCCAGCTCACGTCCAGTCCGGGCTCGATCGAGTTCTCGCCGCTGTGCCACGGCTCGCCGGCCGCGTCGCGGGTCTGGACCTTGCCCATCGTCAGCGTCGGCACGATCTCGAGGTTGCGGCCCTGGTGCGCGCCGGCGAAGCCGTCGTATTCGCCCCATTCGCACTCGAAGCAGTTGGAATCGCGCGGCACCCGGCCGCTGGACAGCTGGTGGCGCTTGTCGCGCGGCCAGTTCCGGAACAGCGCGATGCCCCAGCGCTGCTCGCCGCCGCCGGTCGGGAAGCGCAGGGTGGAGAATGGAATGCGGAATTCCACGTCGTAGCCGTCCGCGGTGAGGCGGCCGGCGCTTTCCCACAGCCCGTCCCAGCTCGAGTCCTCCTGGTTGTTGCTGTTGCTTTCGTCGCGGATGATGTCGCCCTGCACGCCGAGCGGGTTCGACACCAGCTCGTAGCCGCGGCGGTTGTCGTTGAACGTGTCGAGGAAGACGCCGACCCAGTCGTCGTTGAACATGGCGTCGCGGTCGCGCAGGTGGGCGCGGATCTGCGACGGATCCGGATCGGCCGCGTGGAACGAGACGTACAGCGCGTCCGCCGTGTAGCCGATGCGGACGGTGGTCTTCACCGGCGCGGGCGTGTTGTCGCCCGGCTGGATCTCGTAGGCGACCTCCTGCACGAGGGCGCCCTGCCACGCCGCGTCGTCGAGCTTGCCGTCGATCACGATGCCGTCGGGCAACTGCGGGATGCGGCCGCCCGGGATGTACCCGGGCGTGGCCGCCGCGCCGGCGTCCTGGGCGTTGCCCCGGGCCTGCGCCTGCGCGAACGGCGCGCAGAGCAGGAGGGCGGCGGTGAGCGCGGCGATCGGGGCGTGCGGCTTCATGGGGGATTCCGTGGGGGAGTCTGGTCAGGGATGCGCGACGGGGCCCGGGCGTTGGCATGACCAATGGCAGGGCCGGGCGCGGCGCGGCGGCTGCCGCGCACAATGCGCAGTCGTGCGTCCCGGCAGGAGTGCCGCAAGTCGGGTTGACTGGCGCCACCCGCGCGCTTGCGTCGGGGCGACGCGCGTGGCGCTAGACTCCGGGGTTCCGTCGCCACCGGTCCGATCCCCCATGCGCCAGACCTTGCTGCTCCTGTCCGCCGCCGCCGCGCTCGCCACCGCGGGCGCCTGTTCGCGCGGCGACGCGCCCGCCGCCGCCACGCCCGCCGCCAAGCCGGAGGCCGCCATGCCCGCCGCCGATCCCGCCCAGGACGAGTTCTCCTATGCCGAACCGGGCAAGGTGAAGACCACCGACCTGGCGCTCGACCTCGCCATCGACTTCGCGAAGAAGGAAATCGCGGGCACGGCGACCTACACCCTCGACTGGGTCGATCCGAAGGCGAACCAGCTGGTGCTCGATACCCGCGACCTGGCGATCTCGAAGGCCGAGGCGGTCGGCGCCGACGGCCAGTACGAGCCGCTGCACTTCGCGCTGGCCGCCGCCGACCCGCTGCTCGGCAGCAAGCTCACGATCGACGTGCCCGAGCGCAACACCACGGTGCGCGTCGCGTATCGCACGTCCCCGGACGCGTCGGGGCTGCAGTGGCTCGCGCCGTCGATGACCGAGGGCAAGCGGCAGCCCTTCATGTTCAGCCAGTCGCAGCAGATCCACGCGCGCTCGTGGGTGCCGTTGCAGGACACGACGCAGGTGCGCTTCACCTACAAGGCCCACGTGACCGCGCCGAAGGACACGATGGTGCTGATGAGCGCCGACAACGATCCGAAAGCCGCGCGCGACGGCGACTACAGCTTCACCATGCCGCAGAAGATCCCGTCGTACCTGATGGCGATCGCCGCCGGCGACCTGGTGTTCCGCCCGATCTCCGACCGCTCCGGCGTGTGGGCCGAGCCGGCCATGGCCGACAAGGCGCAGAAGGAGTTCGAGGACACCGAGAAGATGATCCGGACCGCGGAAGGGCTCTACGGCCCGTACCGCTGGGGCCGCTACGACATCCTCGTGCTGCCGCCCTCGTTCCCCTACGGCGGCATGGAGAACCCGCGCCTGACCTTCGCCACGCCCACCGTCATCGTCGGCGACAAGTCGCTGGTCTCGCTGGTCGCGCACGAGCTCGCGCACAGCTGGTCGGGCAACCTCGTCACCTTCGCCACCTCGCGCGACGCGTGGCTCAACGAGGGCATCACCAGCTACGTCGAGAACCGCATCGTCGAGGCCCTGTACGGCAAGGACCAGGCGGACATGGAGAGCGCGATCGCCCGCGGCGAGCTGAAGGACGAGTTCACCGACGCCAACAAGGCCCTGCAGCCGCTGGTGGTGAAGCCCGGCGACCTCGACGACCCGGACAACAACCTCACCGGCACCGTCTACACCAAGGGCGCGTGGTTCATGCAGTTCCTGGAGGAGCGCTTCGGCCGCGCCGACTTCGACGCGTTCCTGCGCGGCTACTTCGACCACTTCGCGTTCCAGAGCATCACCACCGCGCAGTTCCGCGAGTACGCCGTCGCCAACCTGCTGGAGAAGCATCCCGGCAAGGTGACCCAGGCCGAGTTCGACGCGTGGCTGCACGAGCCGGGGGTGCCGGCAACCGCGCCGCAGGTGAAGTCGCAGCGCTTCGCGGTGGTCGACGCCGCGCGCATCGCGTGGACCGGCACCGGCAAGCTGCCGGTGCCGCAGCTGACCGCGGCGTGGAGCACGCAGGAGTGGGTCCGCTTCCTCGAAGGCATGCCGGAAACGCTGACGCCGGAGCAGATGGCGGCGCTCGACGCCGCGTACCACTTCACCGGCACCGCCAACGGCGAGCTCGCGCAGCGCTGGTATCCGCTCGCGGTGCGCAGCGGGTACCACGCCGCCGACGGCGAAATGGCCGCGTTCATGGCGCGCGTCGGCCGCCGCAAGCTGATCATGCCGATCTACAACGCGCTGGTGAAGACGCCGGAAGGCCTGGCGTTCGCGAAGGACGTGTTCGAGCGCGCGAAGCCGGGCTACCACCCGATCACCACCGGCTCCGTCGCCGCCGCGATCGCGGGCGCCGAGAAGCAGGGCGGGAAGGCGCCGGCCGGGAACGCGCCGTGACGGCGGGCGCGGGCATGGCGGCGCGCGCGCCCG
>JANINR010000031.1 GCA_024508915.1 Lysobacteraceae bacterium
CCGCGGCATCCGCCGATGCCCGGTCGCGGCCGGCCGCGCGCAGCAGCGCATCGCCCATCGGATGTTCCGGAAGCGCGGCCGCGAGCGCGGGCAAGCCGAGTTCCGCGAGGACCGCGCGCTGCAGCGGATCCCAGCCCGGGCTCACCCGCGGGCGCCCCGGCGCCGCCACAGCCACTGCGCGGGCCCCGACAGCGCGTACAGCGCGGCGGCGGCCAGCAGCACGCGCGGCGGATCCAGCACGAGCGCGATCAGCACCGCGATCGCGAGCACGATCGCGAAGAACGGGACGCGTTCGCCCCGCGGTCCCTGGCCGCTGCCCTTGAAGCTCGTGTAGCGGATCCGGCTGACCATCAGCAGCGCCGCCGCCACCGTGAGGCCGAGCGCGTAGTGGCGCAGGCCGGCGCCGGGCAGGTGCAGGTCGTGGCACGTCCACACGAAGCTCGCCATGAGCCCCGCGGCCGCGGGGCTGGCCAGGCCGATGAACCAGCGCTTGTCGACCTGCCCGACCTGCGAATTGAAGCGCGCCAGCCGCAGTGCGGCGCAGGCCGCGTACAGGAACGCGGCGAGCCAGCCGATCTTGCCCGCGGTCACGCCGTCGAGGCGGTACGCCGACAGCGCCCAGTAGTACATGACGAGCGCGGGCGCCATGCCGAAGCTGACGAGGTCGGCGAGCGAGTCGTACTGGACGCCGAACTCGCTCTGCGTGTTGGTCAGGCGCGCCACGCGGCCGTCCACGCCGTCCAGGATCGCGGCGATGAAGATCGCCACGCAGGCCGCCTCGAACCGCCCCTGCGAGGCGGCGATGATCGCGAAGAAGCCGGCGAACAGGCCGCCGCTCGTGAACAGGTTCGGCAGCAGGTAGATGCCGCGCCCGCGGGGGCGGCGACCCTGGACGGGGTCGCGTTCGGCCGGGCGGTGCCCGTCGGGCGCGGGGGACGTTTCCATGCCGCGAGTTTATGGTTTTGCGGCGGCGTTCGCTTGCGCCGGGCGGGGCGCGGTGCTGCAATCGGGCGAACACCCCCGGAGCCGCCGCCATGCGCCTTGTCCGCCTCCTCTCCGCAGCGTGCCTGCCGGCGCTGCTCCTGTCGGCCCCGCTCGCGGCGCAGCAGGTCTACAAGTGGAAGGACGCGCAGGGCGTCACCCACTTCACCGCCGAACCGCCGCCGAAGGGCGCCGCCTTCGAGGCGCGCGAAGTGGACCACCACCAGGCGGTCGCGCCGCCCGCCGACGCGGGCGACGACGCCCCGGCCCCCAAGGCGCGGTCCGGCGAAGATCCCGCCTGCGCGACCGCGCGCGGCAACCTGGCGCTCCTCGACGGCGACCAGCAGGTCACGGTCGACAGCGACGGCGACGGCAAGCCCGACAAGCCCCTCTCGGATGCCGACCGTGCCCGCCAGCGCAACCTGGCGCGCGCCATCCTCGACGCGAAGTGCCGCGGCGCCGCCGCCGCGCAGCCGCCGGAGCCCGAAGAACGCTAGGCCGCGTGGCAGAATGGGGGTTCTGTCCCGCAACCCCCGCCCGAGCCACCGATGCGCCTGTCGCAGTTCCACCTCCGTACCGTCAAGGAAACGCCCGCCGACGCCGAGATCGCCAGCCACCAGCTGATGCTCAAGGCCGGCATGCTGCGCAGGCTCGCCGCCGGGCTCTACACCTGGTCGCCGCTGGGGTTGCGCGTGCTGCGCAAGGTGGAGACCGTGGTGCGCGAGGAGATGGACCGCAGCGGCGCGATCGAGCTGCTGATGCCGACCATCCAGCCGCGCGAGCTGTGGGAGGAGACCGGGCGCTGGGAGAAGTTCGGCCCGCAGCTGCTGAGGATCAAGGACCGCAAGGAGCAGGAATACTGCTACTCGCCGACCGCCGAGGAAGTCGTCACCGATTTCGCGCGCCAGGAATTCGCGAGCTACAGGCAGCTGCCGGTCAACCTGTACCAGATCCAGACCAAGTTCCGCGACGAGATCCGGCCGCGCTTCGGGGTGATGCGCGCGCGCGAGTTCCTGATGAAGGACGCGTATTCGTTCCACCTCGACGACGCGTCGCTGCAGGCCGAATACCGCAACATGTACGACACCTACGGCCGCATCTTCGCGCGGCTCGGGCTGCGCTTCCGCGCGGTGTTCGCCGACACCGGCGCGATCGGCGGCAGCGCGTCGCACGAGTTCCAGGTGCTGGCCGACTCGGGCGAGGACGCGATCGCCTTCTCGGACGGGTCCGACTATGCCGCCAACATCGAACTGGCCGAAGCGGTCGCGCCCGGCCCGCGCGCCGCGGCCGCCGAAGCGATGCGCAAGGTCGAGACGCCGGTGCAGAAGACCTGCGAGGACGTCGCCGCGCTGCTCGGCATCCCGCTGCAGCGCACCGTGAAGTCGGTCGCGGTGATGGGCCGCGACGCGGAAGGCAGCGACCGCTTCGTGCTCGCGCTGGTGCGCGGCGACCACGCGGTCAACGAGATCAAGCTCGCCAAGCTCGAGGGCCTCGGCGAGTACCGCATGGCGACCGAGGCGGAGATCCTCGCGCACCTGGGCAGCGAACCCGGGTTCCTGGGCCCCGTGCCCGCCGCGGGGGCCCCGCGCAAGCCGGTCCACGTCGTCGCCGACCGCAGCGTCGCCGCGATGGCCGACTTCGTCGTCGGCGCCAACGAGCCCGGCTACCACCTCGCCGGCGTCAACTGGGGCCGCGACCTGCCCGAGCCGGACGTCGTCGCCGACATCCGCAGCGTCGTCGCCGGCGATCCCTCGCCCGACGGCAAGGGCACGCTGGCGCTCGCGCGCGGCATCGAGGTCGGCCACGTGTTCGCGCTGGGCGACCGGTATTCGAAGGCGATGGGCTGCACCGTGCTCGACGCCGCCGGCAAGCCCGTGCACCCGCTGATGGGCTGCTACGGCATCGGCATCTCGCGCATCGTCGCCGCGGCGATCGAGCAGAACCACGACGCCGCCGGCATCGTCTGGCCGGAGGCGATGGCGCCCTGGCAGGCCGCGGTGTGCATCATCAACCCGAAGGACGACCCGGCCGTGGCCGAGGCCGCCGAAGCGCTGTACCGCGACCTGCGCGCGGCCGGGATCGACGCCGTGCTCGACGACCGCGGCCTGCGCACGGGGCAGATGCTCGCCGACATCGAGCTGCTCGGCATTCCGCACCGCGTGGTGGTGTCAGGCCGCGGGCTCGAGGCGGGCACGTTCGAGTACCGCGCGCGCACCGCCGCGGAGTCGGAGAACCTCGACCGCGCCGCCCTGCTCGCCCGCCTCGGCGCCTAGAGGTTGCGGCGCGTCGGCAGCAGCAGGTTTCCGAACAGCAGGCCCGCCACCAGCGCCAGCAGGATGTTGAGCACGCCCAGCGCCGCGCTCTGGCCGACCGCCGCATCCTGCTGCTGCACGACCGTCATCACCCCGCGCAGGCTCGCGCTGCCCGGCACCAGCATCAGGATGCCGGGCACGCGCACGACGGCGCCCGGCCGCTTCCACCAGCGCGCGTAGGCGTTGCCTGCCGCGGTGACCAGCAGGGCAGACAGGAAGATGCCCGCCGGGCTGCCCCAGAGTTCGCCGCCGATGCGCGAGACCAGGTAGCCGCCGATCGCGGCCAGCATCACCACCGGGTAGTCGCGGCCGCGCGCGCGGAACAGCACCGCGAACGAGAACGCCGCGAGCACCAGCGCCGCCCACTCCACCACGTCCGGCTGCGGCCGCGATGCACGCACCTGCGGTTCGATCCCGGCCAGCTGCGCGAGCGCGAGCGCCAGCGCCGAGCCCACGGTGAGCTTCATCAGCGTGGCCAGCGCGCCGGCGAAGCGCGCGGTGCCGGACACCAGGTGCTGGCTGGTGAGTTCGTTCACCGCGTTGGTCAGGGTCATGCCGGGCACGAACACGATCAGCGACGCGATGATCACGGTGTTGAGGTTGAGCGGGCCGACGTAGCCCGCGACCAGGATCGCGACGAAGCCCGCCGCGAGCGCCGCCAGTGCTTCGCCCGCCTCCCGCATCTGCGGGCGGCCGCGCGACGCCAGTTCCAGCAGCCCGATCAGGAGCCCCGAGGAGGCGGCGGTGGCGATGTCCAGCCACGGCAGCCGCAGCAGGCCGCCGATCGCGCCGGCCGCCAGCCCGAAGCCGAGCACCATGGCGACGTTCCCGCGCCGGGTCGGCGGCTTCTCCAGCGCGCGCAGCGCCGCGTGCCCTTCGGCGATGCCGAGCCGGCCGGCCATGACCTCCTCGGCGATGCGGTCGGCCTCGCACAGCTTGGCCAGGTCCGTGTCGCCCGGGGGCATGCGGATCACGCGGGTCGTGTCGGTCTCGCCGGGAGGCCGCCGCGGATCGCTGAAGCTGAGGGTCATGCCGGTGGGGTTCGACATCGGCTCGCAATCCAGCCCGAGCTCGGTCGCGACCGCCATCACCGCGCCCTCCAGGCGTTGCGCGGTGGTGCCGTAGGCGTGCAGGTGCCCGGCCAGTTCGACCACGAAGGCGATGCGGGCGGCGTAATCGGCTTCTGTGCGGGCCATGGCGCAAGCATGGCATGCACGCCCCCACCCTGTATCCTCCGCCACCATGACGGTCTCGAGCACGCTTCCCCCGGGCCTGGTGGCCGAAGGCGAACGCCTGCGCCTGCGCGGCTGCTGGACCATCGACCAGGCGACCGAAATCGCGGCGGCGCTGCGCGGCGCCCCCGGGGACGCGCGCGCCGCGGACGCCACCGGCGTCGCGCGCCTGGACTCGCTCGGCGTGCTGCAGTTGCTCCGGCATGCGCGCCGGAACGGCATGGACTTCGAGGCGTTCGAGTTCCGCCCCGAGCACCACGCCCTGGTGGCCGCGATCGAGGACGTGGTCGACGAGCGCCCGCGCGGCAGGCGCGAATACGGCTTCGCCGCGGCCCTCGGCCGCCTCGGCTTCGCCGTCGCCGACAACTGGAAGGAAATCGTCGCCCTCGTCAGCTTCCTCGGCGAGAACCTCGCCAAGATGGCGCGGATGGCGAAGGAGCCGCGGCGTTTCCGCGCCACCGCGACCGTGGCGCACATGGAGCAGGTCGGCCTCGATGCGGTGCCGCTGGTGGCGCTGCTCTCGTTCCTGGTCGGCGCGGTGATCGCCTTCCTGGGCTCGAACATCCTTGCCGACTTCGGCGCAACGATCTACGTGGTCGAGCTGGTCAACATCGCGTTCCTGCGCGAATTCGGCGTGCTGCTGACCTCGATCGTGCTCGCCGGCCGCACCGCGAGCGCGTTCACCGCGCAGATCGGCGCCATGGTCAGCCGCGAGGAGGTCGACGCGATGCGCGTGCTCGGCCTGGATCCCGTGGACGTGCTGGTCATCCCGCGCCTGCTCGCCCTGCTCGTGATGCTGCCGCTGCTCGCGTTCGTCGCCGACATCGCCGGCCTGCTCGGCGGCATGACCGTCGGCGCCTACGCCCTCGACATCCCGCCGCAGGCCTATTTCGCGCGGATGGAGGACACCATCAAGCTGCGGCACTTCCTGGTCGGGTTGTCCAAGGCGCCGGTGTTCGCGATGGTGATCGGGCTGATCGGCTGCCTCGAGGGCCTGCAGGTGAAGGGCACCGCGCAATCCGTCGGCGAGCGCACGACCTCGAGCGTGGTGCAGACGATCTCGCTGGTGATCGTGCTCGACGCGTTCGCGGCGATCTGGTTCATGCAGATGGACTGGTGACGATGGCCGGCGAGGAACCCATCATCCGCGTGCGCGGCGTGGTCAACCGCTTCGGCGAACAGGTCGTGCACGACGGGCTCGACCTGGACGTGCGCCGCGGCGAGATCCTCGGCGTCGTCGGCGGTTCCGGCAGCGGCAAGTCCGTGCTGATGCGCTCGATCATCGGCCTGCGCAAGCCGCAGGCCGGCGCCATCGAAGTGCTGGGCACCGACGCGCTCTCCGACGATCCCGCCGACCGCGCGCGCATCGAGCGCGACACCGGCGTGCTGTTCCAGGACGGCGCCCTGTTCTCCTCGCTGACCGTGGGCGAGAACGTGCAGGTGCCGCTCAAGGAACACCATCCGGAACTGCCCGATACGCTGCGCTACGAGCTCGCCCTGCTGAAGGTGAAGCTCGCCGGCCTGCCGGCGGACGCGATCGACAAGCTGCCGTCGCAGCTGTCCGGCGGCATGCGCAAGCGCGCCGGCCTGGCCCGCGCGCTCGCGCTGGACCCGCCGCTGCTGTTCCTCGACGAGCCCACGGCCGGCCTGGACCCGATCGGCGCCGACGCCTTCGACCGCCTGATCCGCACCCTGCAGCAGGCCCTGGGCCTGACCGTGTTCCTCATCACCCACGATCTCGACACCCTGTACGCTATCTGCGACCGCGTGGCGGTGCTCGCCGACCGCAGGATCCTGGCGGTGGGCCCCATCGCCGAACTGGAACGGCTGGAGCACCCCTGGGTGCAGGAGTACTTCAACGGCCCGCGCGGCCGCGCCGCGCAATCCGCGAAGGAAAACCCGGACTGACATGGAAACCAAGGCCAACTACGTCCTGATCGGCGCCTTCACCCTCGTCATCTCGGCGTTCCTGCTGCTGTTCGGGCTCTGGGCGGCGAAGTTCTCGTCCGAGCGCGACTGGCGCGAGTACCTCGTGATCTTCACCGAGCCGGTCACCGGCCTCACCGAGGGCAGCTCGGTGCAGTACAACGGCATCGCCATCGGCACCGTCGAGACCCTGGACCTCGATGCCAGGGACCCGCGCCGCGTGATCGCGCGCCTGAAGGTGAAGGCGGAGACGCCGGTGAAGGTGGACACGCGCGCCAAGCTCTCCATCACCGGGTTGACCGGCGTGCCGTTCATCCAGCTCACCGGCGGCAGCCCGGCCGCGCCCGAGCTGGTCGCGCGCAACGGCGACGAGCTGCCGGTCATCCGCACCGAGGCCTCCGCGCTGCAGAACATCGCCGACACCGCCAACCGCCTCGTCGCGCGCATGGACGAAGTGCTGAGCGAGGAGAACGTCAAGCGCATCGCGAACACGCTCGCGAACGTGGAGTCGATGACCGGCGCCGTGGCCGCGCAGCGCGAGGACCTGCGCGCGCTGGTGGTCAACGCACGCGCGGCGAGCGAGCAACTGTCGGCGACGCTGAAGACGACCAACCGCGCCGTCGAGGACGTCGACCGCGAACTCGTGGACAAGCTCCCGGGCCTGGTCTCGAAGCTCGACAGCACCCTGACCCGGCTCGACGCGGCCGCCGGCGGCGCCAACGCGGTGATCGACGAGAACCGCGCCGCGATCCACAGCTTCGCCAACGACGGCCTCGCCCAGCTCGGCCCGACCCTGACCGAACTGCGCGCGCTGGTCCGCGACCTGCGCCGCATCAGCGACCGGCTGGAAGGCAGCCCGGCGCGTTACCTGCTGGGGCGCGATGCGCCGAAGGAGTTCGAGCCGAAATGAAGCCTGCACGCCTCATCCCCGCGGCGGCCCTCGCGGCCGCGATGGTCCTCGGCGGCTGCTCGCTGCTGGGCGGGAGCCGCGACCCGGCGACGATCTACGCGCCGCTGGTCTCGCCCTCGCCCGATCCGGCCTGGCCGGCGCTCGACTGGCAACTGTCGATCTCGCGCCCCGAGGCCTCCCGCATCGTCGGCACCACGCGCATGGCCGTGCGCCCCGAGCCGGGCGAATTGCAGGTCTACAAGGGCGCGCTGTGGGCGAAGGCGCCGGACGAACAGTTGCAGGACGCGTTGCTGCGCGAACTGGAAGCCTCCGGCAAGCTGCATGCGGTCGCCCGCCAGGGCAGCGGCATGGCCGCGGACCACCGCGTCGAGCTCGACCTGCGCCGCTTCGACGCGGACTACGCCGGCAATCCGGTGCCGGCCGCGACCATCGAAGTCGGCGCGATGCTGCTGGACAACCGCGACGGCCGCGGCGTGATCGCGAGCCGGACGTTCACGCAGGCGGTGCCGGCGGCGGGCACCGACGTCGCGCAGGTCTCGCAGGCCTTCGGCCAGGCGCTGCAGGCCATCGCCCACGACATCGCCGGCTGGACGCTGCAGTCCGGCGCCGCGGCGGGGACTGCGTCCCGCCGCTGATCCGGTGGCGCGCCGCGCATCGCGCGGCCGCCCAAGCGCATCACGCCGACGGCTTCACGACGCCGCGGCCGCTGTGGTGGTCGTCGACCGCGAGTCCGTCGGCCCACGCGCCGAGCCGCCACGTTCCGTCCGCGATGCACGCCAGCGCCGCCTGCGCCAGGTCCCGGTCGAACGCCATGTCGAGCGCATCCGCGCCGGCCACGCGATGCAGGTCGTCGACGAAGCCGAGCGCCCCGGCATGCACGGCGCCCACGAGCGCCAGGTCCGCGGGTGCCGTGCCTTCGACGTAGCGCGGCACGACCCGGCCATGCTCGCGCGCGAAGTGCGACAACTGCGGCGCCGGCGCGGTGAGCAGGGCTTCGAGCAGGAGGTCGTTGCGCAGGATCGGCGAGGACGACGCGTCGCCGCCGTCGCGGCCGTCGAAGTAGCGCGCGCGCATCGCTTCGCCCGCGGGGGCGGTGCGGCGCAGCGCCATGTACGCGCCGAGCAGCGGGCGCTCCAGGACGTGACGGAGGTTGTCCTGGATCGTTCCCGAATAGCCGATGTCGACCACCATCGGCGCGGGCGTGCCCGCTCCTTCGCCTTCCAGGAGCGAGGCGACGTGGACGCGCCAGGCCTCGCGCCCGGCTTCGGCCGCCTCGCGGAGCGCGGGCCATGCCGGCGCCAGCCGCCGCGCGACCTCGTCCTGCATCTCGGGAAGGAAAACCATGGTGCCGTCGATGCCATGCGCGCGCGCCGCCTCCGCCGCTTCGGTGCCGAGCCTGGCCTCGAGGAGCGCCGCGAACGTGCCGGTGAAGCTGCCGGCGAACAGGCGGGCGAGATCGCCCGCTTCGCGCACGCCGGCCAGGCCGGTGGCGCGGCGGGAGGCGAGGAAATACCAGCCGCGCACGCCCTGCAGGCGCGGCGACGATGCCGCCAGGCGCTGGAAGCATTGTTCGAACAGCCAGCCCTCGCGAGCGAGGAACCACAGCTCGCGCGTGCCGGTGCGCAGCGCCTCGCGCGCCGTCCAGGCGACGAAGTCGTGGAGCAGCGGTCCCAGCACCACGTAGCCGAGCGTCTCCGCATCGGGCACGACGAAGCTGTCGTCATCGCGGAAGCAGGCCGGATCGGCGTCGGCGATGCACGACAGGCGGTTGGCGACGAGGCCCAGCCAGAGCGAGTCCTGCCAGGCGACCTGCGCCGCGGGTCCCGGATGCAGCGGCCGCAGCGCCGGCACCAGCTGGAGCAGCGCGGCGGGGCCAGGCACGTGCAGCGGCGGATGGAAGCCCAGGTCCAGCGGGCGCTGCACGTCGCTGCCCGGATGGTCGCCGACGTGCAGCCAGCGCGAGCGGTCGACGCCCGGCGCGGCGGCGATGGCGCGCCACGCCGCGCCCGAGTCCTTGCGCTCCCCGGTCTCGCAGGACGCGCGGATCTCCCCGAGCCGTTGCCCGATCTCCGCGGGCAGCATCGCGCGCAATTCCGCGGCGCGGTAGTACGTATCCGACACGGCCACGACCGGACGCGAACCGGCGTGCGCCAGCGCGGCGGCGAGCGCGGGCCGGACGCGCAGGCCGGCGGCGTCCGCTTCGCGTTCGAGCCGCAGCAGTTCCGCCGCGGGCAACTCGGGGCGCAGGCGTTCGAGCGCGCGCCGGATGTCGTCGAGGCCGGGGTCGCGCCCATCGGCCAGGCGCGCGGCCTGCTCCGCCTGCCGCCGCGACGCGGCGTAGTCCGCCCAACCCCGCGTCGCGGCGATGTGCCCGATATGGTCGCGGAATCCGTCGGGCGACAGGAACGGCCGCAACACCAGCGTATCGAAGATGTCCACCGACACCGCATCGGCATCGATCACGGCGTTGCGGAAGCGCGTGGCGACGTCGGCGTCCAGCGCCTGCCACCAGTTGCGACGGCCCTGGTCCGCCATCGCTTCGCTGCCGTCGGCGGGCAGGATGCCGAGGCGGTAGCCGGCGTGCAGCGCGGCAGGCGCGACCAGCCGCTCCAGCGCGTGCTGCAGCGTCCCGTCGGTCTGCCCGGTTTCGGGGGGGAAGTCGGCGCTGCGCAGGCCGAGTTGCAGCAGCGGCGCGAGGGCATCCACGCGCGCCCAGAACATGGCGCCGACGGGATAGTCGAACGACGCGTCCGGATCGATGTCGAACCCGAGGCGGCGCGCGAGCTCGGCGCCCTGCTCCGCGTTCCGGAGCCAGCCGTGGGCCCAGTGCGGGATCGTGGGATGCGTGTCCGGGAAGACCAGGCCGAGTCGCGGATCGGCCTCGAACATGCCCAGGATCCACCCGATCCGCGCGGGGGAACCGAGCAGCGATGCCAGCAGCGCGCCGCGCCAGTCGTCGCGGCGCCTGCCGGTGTAGAGCGACTTCTTCGAATGCACGTGGCAGACGACATCCAGTGCCTGGACCTCGTCGCGGAAGTCGACCAGCAGCGGCGCCCAGTCGCGCCCGCGGTTGGCGACCACGCGCACATGCAGGGCCCGCAGGCCCGGCAGCGCCGCGAAGCCCTCCTGCGCCCGCGCGCGCGCCGCGTCGTCGGGGACGGAGACCAGCAGGTCGAATGGCACCGGCATGCGGGCCAGGGCCTCGCGGAACTCCGCGAGGAGGTCGCCATGGAACAGGTGCAACGCGATGCCGACGCGCAGCCGGACCTGCGCCAGGGGCAGCGCCGCCGGGCGCGGCAGCGAGCGGACCGGAGGCCGCGGCTGCACGGC